>CAZITV010000112.1:0-5452 GCA_964542255.1 uncultured Victivallaceae bacterium | reverse complement strand
CTGGTCATCGGTCAGCGCAATGAAATTGAACAGCGGCTCGAACGTGCCGTCAAAGATATTTCCGCGATTCTCAATATCACCCTTGAACAGATGCGGCACCGCCTTCAAGTGGCGGAGCAAAGCTATGCATTCCGTGAACCCGCCACAATTCTACGGCAAAAACAGCAGCACCTGGATGAACTGGAACGCAGTATGAATGCCGCGGCTGAACGCCAAATGCTGCTGGCTAAAAATAAACTGGCGTTGTTGAAAAACTCAATGCAGTTTGGCGCCATCGCCGCAAAATTTCAGGATAAACGCCATCAATTTATGCAGACTGCCGCTGCACTTACGCGTGCCGTTAAGCTTAATAATGAACGTGCCGGACAGCAAATTTTGAATTTGGAAGGCCGTCTTGCCGCAATGAGTCCGGAAAAGGTGCTGCAGCGCGGCTATGCTATTCTTACTGAATCCGCCACCGGTAAAATTATCACTCAGCCCGGACTTCCTGCCGCCGCCAGAGTAAAAGCCATGGTTGCCGGCGGCAGTATCAACTTAGTGGTGGAATAAACACCCTGTCATTGAGTCAATATTAGCGAAAAGCTTCTTAAAGCCAAATAAAACTATTTTGCAGATTCAATTTTCCATAGTGCTTCGGTCAGCCATTTACCTACGGCAAGAGTTCCGGCGCTGTCAAAATGCGCGGCGTTGGCGATGCTTGCCGCGGTGGTGTCCACATAGATTGCCCGCGGCATTTTCGCGGCAACGGTTTTTTGCGCCGCAATAACTTCCGGTATCTTGGGATAACTTGCATTTTTAAACTTGGCGTTAAGACAGAGCAGCACCGCCATATCAGGAGCATTGAGTTTGGAGCGCAGCTTGGTAATCAAGTTAGTAAGATTGGTTTCGTACCAGGGGGCATTGCTGACCGCGGCGTCACTCTCGCCTTGAATCCAGGCAAATGCACGGAGGCGGGGCGTGAACCCTTGCGCGGCCAGTGCCGCCAGTGCTAGACGGCATTCGTCAACCAGAGAACGGTAACAGGCACCGGTTGAGCTGTTTGCACTTTGGTCAACTGGAAGCCAGTCTCCGGCTAAACTGGTTCCGCTAAATGCAACTTTGATAATTGCCAAGGGTTGTTTTTCTTTTGCGTAAAGAGTACGCGCCAAGCCGATTTCAGGACCAAATCCGCCGTCATTTTCTGCAAAATTGCCATAGGCGCGCGCCGCTGGCGGTTTTTCCGGATTACCGCGCGGCTGCGCCTGAAGGCGTTTCCACTCGTTATTGCTGGTAGAATCGTGTTCATCCGGCAGCGGGTCGCCGCAGCGCCACCAGAATAGAATATTTTTATCGGCGCTGTCCGGCGGCATCTCTCCCGGTTTGGCATTGAAACCAACAGCGTTTGACTGACCGGCGACAATGATTACGTCAATATTGGTTTTGCGTTCTGCATCAGCGGCTGCACAAAGCGCGGCACTCGTCAAGCAAAACCCTGCAACGATCAATCCGAAGCACAGTGAGGAGAAACTTCTGGTTCTCATAAGATGATTCCTTGTTTTGGTATTATACCAATTTGCTAACATTGATAGACGCCCGATTATCTTTTTGCCATAAAACCATAATCTGCCGGAATGTTGTTTACACCGGTTTACAGCATTAAAAATAATTAATGATACAATAGCAACTTTATGACTAATCCGCAATGGATAATTATGTAATATACCATGCATAATTATGAACCATAGCATTAGTGCAGCGAAAAAATCTAGCGTATTGCCACAATTACGAGTTGGCTTGCGGCAGCAAAATTTCGAATGGCGGCGACCATGCCGCTGCTTGAGTAACTTTATTTGCCGCGACGTTATATAAAAGCTCAAAGGTCAGTTTTCCAGCCTCAAATTGGTTGAATTTGGCGATGAAGGCTCTGCCCTTCAGGCGCAGAACTGATCTGTTTTCGGTGATAACTCCCAGCTTTATATTCGGGTTAATGCGCTCTATTGCCGGGAGAGCGGCAAACGGCAGATTGCCGCCGGTAATGATTAATCCTTCAGGTGGATGGTGCGAACAGAGCAATTTTGCGACTTTTTCGGCAATGTTATCTTCGTTAACATCATAACTTTCCGGTTTAGATTTTTTTCGAGAACGCATGGCCGTTTCATATCCTGCTTTGGCGATAAGGTGATTGGGCTGGCTTAAATTTCCGAAAAACGCAATTTTACTGATGCCGCTGCGGAACATTGCTTCAACCAGAGCGGCAGTCAAACCGCGCCGGTTGACGTGAACATTGAAAGGGGCGTGTTTGGCTTCAATTTCACCGACCACGCAGCTGATCCCGGCGGCGCTTAATTGTTGAATAATGTTGATATCTTCAAAACTCAATAAAATTACGCCTTGCGCCGCAGCGCCGTTCAGCACCCGGTCTGTGAATGCCGGATTGGATATTTTCATCAGTTGGCACGGGATGTTCAGTGATTTTGCGCCGAACTCGATGCCTTCCCAGTATTCGCTAAGCCACAGTGCCTCGTTTTCAACATTATTGCCAATAACAATATTTACTTCGCTGATAATTCTGGGTTTGTCGATAACATAAGAACCACTGCGGGAACGGCGTTCTATATAACCATTTTTTTGCAGCTCCAGAAGCGCGCGTTTGGTGGTGATGGGCGAAACAGCAAATTCATCGGCCAATGCATTCTGTCCCGGCAGCTTGAATCCTGGCGGAAATTCGCCACTGAGAATTCTTTGCCGGATTACCTCAATCACATTTTTATATTTATTTCCGCATTTGTTTTTCATAGAAACAATATATATGAAAATAGACTATTTTTCAAGTTAGCTATTGACAACTTATACAATACTGGGTATATTATATATATATTCAGTTTATGATAAAAATAAGATAACGAGGTTTAAAAATGTCGAATAAACCGGTAAATTTTGCGGTTATTGGCTGCGGGGCTTTGGCGCGCAGTATGCACGTTCCCAACATTGCCAAGTCAGCCAAGACGGTATTGCATACCTGCTGCGACCTTTCAGATGAAGCGTTGGCAGAATGTCGTGATGTGCATGGTGCGCTAAATATCAGCAAGGACTGGCGCGCCACGGTAATGAATCCGGATGTTCAAGCAATATGTCTGGCAACGACAGAAAAATTGCGCTTGCCGGTTATTCAATTGGCGGCAGAATATAAAAAACCGGTTTATGTTGAAAAACCGCTGGCGCAGACGCTGGAGGAAATGTACACTATACAGCAAATCGTTAATACTGCCGGTATCCCGTTTTGCGTTGGCCATAACCGCCGCAACAGTCCGGCGATGGTTGATGCGCATCGGATTTTTCGTGCTCAGATGGAAAATCCGCAGCATTGCGGCTGGCGTTGGGACCGGGAAGGTGCAGGCCGTCCCAAGCGCAAAGATGATGGCGTTGCGGCATTCACCTGCCGCATTAATGATGACTGGTATTCGTGGAAAAACTGGGTTTTTGACAAAACACAGGCACCGCATGGACCTATGCTATTTGAAATGACGCATTTTACTGATATATGTAACTGGTTTCTGAACAGTCAGCCGGTTGAAGTTGTAGCACTGGAAACCGGAATGCTTAATCATGCGATCATCGTAAAATATGCCGGTGGTGAGATTGCCACGTTGACGCTGTCCGGCAACGGCACTTTTGGGTATCCTAAAGAGTTATATGAAGCTATGGGTAACGGCAGTATGGTGGTTTGCGACCACATGTGTGAAGTGCGCACCGCGGGAATACAAAATGTTCCAGCGTGCATCAAATATCCGTTCCTGAAAGACCGCCATCCCGGGATTGGCGCGCAGGGCGGAATCTCCGGGTGGCTGGAGAAGAAAGCTGCCGCATGTCAGGAAGCCGCGGCAACCGGCAATCAAATGCTGCAGTTTACCGCTGAACCGGATAAGGGGCATGCGCACGCGATCAACCGTTTTGTTGACCAGATACAGGGCACTGGCGGAGTGGTTTGCGGCGTAGATGATGCGGTCATGGCCACCCGGGTAGCTTTCGCCGCCATTAAATCGGCCAAAGAGGGACGCATTGTCAGAATCGAAGAGATTTAACACTGACAGCATGTTCATAACATTAACTGCATTACGGAGAAATAAAATTGTCTAAGATAACCGATATAAAACCGATTTCTGCAGAACTTTATTTACTGCCGGTAATGATGCGTGTACCGCTGAAGTTCGGCGCGGAAACAATAAATTCAATACTTTGCGCCAGAGTAAAACTTGGCGTTGCCGACGCCTCCGGCAAAACTGCATTCGGCTGGGGAGAAACCCCGTTAAGCGTCGGCTGGGTATGGCCAAGTGAGTTGTCATTCGAATACCGCGAGAAGGCAATGGCTGATTTCTGCGTTGTGCTTGCGGCGGCGTGGTCAGAATTTGATGTTTACGGACATCCCATGGAAGTAGGGCACAGTTTTATTGAAAAACGGCTTCCACTGCTGCTGGCAGAGTTTAACCGGGCGCAGCAGGCGCCGATGCCGCATCTTGGCGCGCTGGTCTGCTGTTCGTTGTTTGATATCGCGCTGCACGATGCTTATGGTAATTTGCTGGGCAAACCCGTATATGATACCTACAACCGTGAATATATGTCACAGGATTTAAGTTGTTATCTTACTCCGGCAGAGGGAAGCTGCGTTTCATTTGAAAATAAATATCCTGAGGATTTTTTCGTAAAAAATATTCCGTCCAAATTAGCAGTATGGCATTTAGTCGGCGGCAAAGATATTATTGATGCGGCTGAACTTCGCGGGGATGAACCGCAGGACGGCTACCCCGTGCTGTTACCGGATTGGATTAAAACCGATGGGCTGAACTGCTTGAAAATAAAATTGCGCGGCAATGATCAGGCTTGGGATTATCAGCGGCTAGCGGATATTGGCAAAATTGCTATCCAGTATGATGTGGACTGGCTGACTACAGACTTCAACTGCATGGTAACTGACCCCAATTATGTCAACCAAATTTTGGATAGACTGATTGAAGCTGAACCGCAGATTTACGGCAAAATTCTCTACGTCGAACAGCCGTTCCCGTATGAACTCGAACAATATCAGATTGATGTGCACAGCGTTTCCGCCAGAAAACCACTATTTATGGACGAAAGTGCCCATGACTGGCATCTGGTCAAACTCGGCCGTTCGCTCGGCTGGACCGGCGTCGCCCTGAAAACCTGCAAAACGCAAACCGGCGCGTTGCTCTCTATGTGCTGGGCAAAAGCTCACGGCATGACGCTAATGGTTCAAGATTTAACCAATCCGATGCTGGCAATAATTCCGCATGTCCTGCTTGCCGCTCATTCCGGCACTATCATGGGTGTCGAATGCAACGCGATGCAGTTTTATCCTGATGCTTCACTGCCGGAACAAAAGGCGCATCCAGGACTCTACGTGCGCCGCAATGGTACCATTGACATCTCTACAATCGTCGGGACTGGTTTTGGTTAT
>CAZITV010000111.1:0-7876 GCA_964542255.1 uncultured Victivallaceae bacterium | reverse complement strand
CCGACCGGGCTGCCGCTGGGGATATCGCCATCAACGGTGATTATTTTCAATTCTTTGCCGTCTTTGGCGGCGAGGAGCATTCCCTGCGATTCGACTCCGCGAATTTTTGCCGGCTTTAAATTGGCAACGACGACGACGGTTTTGCCGGTTATTTGTTCGGGGCTGTATTGGAGTGCGATACCGGCGATGAGCTGGCGGGTTTCGGTACCAATTTGGATTTGCAGTTTGAGCAGTTTATCGGCGCCTTCGACCCGTTCTGCCTGGAGGACTTTGGCAGTGCGCAATTTTGTTTTGAAGAAATCATCGATGTTAATCAAACCATCTGCGGCAGCGGGAACCGGAGCTGGAACGGCAGGAGCGGCAGCTTGAGTGTTTTCCGCAGTTTTTGCCTCAACTTCATCGACTTTTATCCGCATAAACAGTGCATCAATATCATTGACATTCATGCCGCAGATGAGATTTTCGGTTTTTTTCAGGTCAGCGATGCGGCATGCCTGGGCTTTTTCGCGGCTCAAGCCGAGAGTAGTCCGCAGTTGAATCATTTTTTCCGGCATTACCGGGTCAAGCAGTACGGAGAGTTTAAACAGTGCTTCGGCGGTATAGTACATTACCGAATTCAACCGCGCCATTTCGCCATTTTTTGCCAGCGTCCATGGGGCAGTTTTATCAAAATAGCGGTTGCCGGCACGAACTGCGCTGATAACCTGCGCCAGTCCCTGCTCGATACGCATTTCGGTTAAGGCTTTTTCCATGCCGGAAACCGCAGCGTCAATTTCCGCAAAAAGTTCAGTTTCATTTTCGGTTGTAACGCTTGGACACGGGATCACCCCGCCGCAAAACCGCAAGGTCATCTTAATAACCCGGCTCAGCAGATTGCCCAAATCATTAGCCAAATCACTATTGTACCGGGTAATAAAGGCGTGTTCGCTAAAAGAAGCATCCTGCCCCAAGGACATTTCCGCCATTAAAAAATAGCGGAACGCGTCAACTCCGTATTGCTCAATCATGGCCATCGGACTGACAACATTGCCGGTGGATTTGCTCATTTTTTTATCGCCGATCAGCCACCAGCCGTGGGCAAAAATAGTTTTAGGCAGCGGTACATTCATAGCTTTGAGCATTGTTGTCCAGTAAACGGTGTGAGTGGTCAGAATATCTTTGCCTATCAACTGATAAGTGGCTGGCCACCAGGTATTGAATTTGGCATCATCGCGGCGGTAGCCAATGGCAGAAATATAGTTAATTAAAGCGTCAAACCAGACATAACAAACATAATCGTGGTCAAACGGCAGCTCAATTCCCCAGTGCAGCCGTGATTTTGGACGCGAAATACATAAATCACCCAGTGGTTGCCGTAAAAATCCCAGTGTCTCATTCGCCCGAAACGCCGGCTGAATAAATTCCGGATTGCTCTTGATATAATCAACCAGCCATTCATGATAATTGCTCATCCGGAAAAAATAATTTGATTCCATCAGTTCGTGAGTTTCCCTGGCGCAGCTCTCTTCGGGGCAAAGATTGGAGCCGTTCATATCCTTGTCCATAAAAAAACGCTCGCAGTGAGTACAATAGCGTCCCTGGTATTCGTGCTTGTAAATTAACCCGCGGTCGAATAGCTCCTGCAGCACCTCCTGCACTACTGTTTTGTGCGCGGCATCGGTGGTGCGGATAAAATAGTCGTTGGTAATTTCCAGTTTTTTCCATAATTCCTGAAAGCGCAGCACGGTTTCATCGCATTGCTGCTGCGGGGTCATTTGATTTTTTTCTGCTGCTTTCTGAACTTTCTGTCCGTGTTCATCCGTGCCGGTAAGAAAAAAGGTGGGGATGTTCAGCGAACGGTGATACCGCGCCAGCACATCGGCTAAAATTGTGGTATAGGCGTGGCCGATATGCGGTTTGTCATTCACATAGTAAATTGGCGTTGTAATATAAAAATTATTCTCTGTCATACCATTCCTGTTCACCGACACTAATTGGACTCATGCAATCGATTACCGCATGAATCATCGTATCATTTGGGTCAATTTGATTAAAAACATTGCATTAATCTAGAGCTTTTTTTACTATTTTCAAGCAGGTAGCGCAGCACTGCAGTAACAAATGCCCTTGTAAAGTGCGGTTAGTGTGGCATATTTTCATTATGAATGGCACACCCGGAGCAGGTAATTTGCCAAAATTTAACTCGCAAACTCAATACATACAGGCAATTTTATGAATGAAAAAATTAGTAGAAGATTGATCCAGCCAGGACTGCTGCTGGGGGCGATAGTCTTTTTCGTTTCTATTACCGGCTGCAAAGAAGAAATAAAAGTGGTGGCGCCGCCACCGCCGCAGGTTACGGTTATTCCGGCAGCGATGGGCGCAGTCTCGCCGAGCCAGTTAGTCGTAGGACAAGTAAAAGCCTATGATGATGTGGAACTCCGCGCGCGCGTCGCCGGTTTTTTGGAAAAACGTAATTTTGTCGAAGGTCAGGTAGTAAAAGCTGGAACACTGCTGTTTTTAATTGAACAGGCGCAATATAAAGCGGCAGTACAAACCGCGGAAGCCGAAAAGATGCGCGCCGAAGCAGAACAAAAAAATACCACCTCGGATTATCACCGTCAGAAAGAGCTTTACGAGAAAGACGCCGTCTCACAGCGGGTTTATGAACAGGCACTATCCAGAAAAATGCAGGCGGACGCTGCGGTATTGGCGGCGCAGGCGTCGCTGGATAAAGCCAAACTGGATTTAAGTTATACTGAAATTACCGCACCGTTTGATGGCAGAGTTGGTCTGGCAAATTACAGTGTCGGCAATCTTGTTGGTCCCGCCAGCCTGGTGCTGGCTGATATCGCCAAACTGGACCCGGTGCGCGTCCAGTTCAATTTTAACGAAAATGATGTTCTCCGGTTAATCCGCCACAAGACCGAATCCGGCAAACCAGTTGAACTGGAAGTACAATTATTTTTTCAGGATGACAAAGCCTATCCGGTACAGGGTGAAATTACCTTTTGGAATAACCGGGTGAATCCCTCAACAGGCACCGTGCTGCTGCAGGCAACATTCAAAAATCCAGATTTGATTTTAGTGCCGGGAATGTATGTTAAAGTTAAAATATCCACGAAAGATAAACTTCCGATGTTGGTCATTCCTCGCAGTGCCCTGCTCGAAGACCAGTCTGGCGCTTATGTTATGGTAATTAACGATAAAGGCATCGTCGAGCAGCGCCCGGTAGTTATCGGGATGGAACAAAATACCGACATTGGAATCAAATCAGGACTGCAACCCGGAGAAAATATTATCACTGCAGGCTTGCAGAAAGTCAGGCCGGGCTCTCCCGCCAAAGGGGTTCCGCCAGTCCACAATAATGACAGCGCAGGCGTGACATCAATCCCGCCCGCAGATACGATTCCGGCAGTCCCGGCAACCCCGCCTGCAACCGGCAACCCAATGCCGGATATGAAAAAGAATGATGTGAAAGAACCGGCGGCAACGGCTATTCCTGAGAAAAAAGAGGGTGCTGCAGCAACCAAACAGAGGCGGTTATGATAAGTAAATTTTTTATTGACCATCCGCGTTTTGCGATGGTGGTTTCGATAGTTATTACTATTGCCGGTCTGGTTGCGATTAAAGCGCTGCCGATAACACAATATCCCGATATTGTACCGTCACAGGTGACAATTACCGCCAACTATCCCGGCGCCGATGCATTGACTGTACAGCAGGCAATTGTTGAACCGATTGAGGCCAAAGTAAACGGTGTTAAAGATATGCTGTATATCTCCTCCATCAGTTCTGATTCGGGCACTGCCATGATCACGACGACTTTCGCCCCCGGCACTGACGGCAATATTAACACGGTTAATGTGCAAAACCGCTCTAACTGGGCTTCTGCGCAGCTGCCGGAAGAAGTCAGCCGCCAAGGCGTTATCGTCAAAGAACGCTCCAGCAATATGCTGCTGGTGGCGACCTTGTTTTCACCGAACAGTACCCACAACGCGATGTTTCTGAGCAATTACGCGTCAATTAACGTTGTCAACGAAATCAGCCGAATCAGCGGCGTCAGCGATGTTACGATTATTGGTGAACTGAACTATTCCATGCGGTTATGGATTGATCCGGACAAATTAACCAGTATGGGGATTGCCATTGATGAAATCACCAATGCTGTCAAGTCGCAGAACGTTCAGGTTGCCGCCGGGGCAATCGGTGATTCACCCACCAGCAAAGAACAAATTTACCGGTTCAATGTTCAAACTCAGGGACGGCTGGCTTCGGTAAAAGAATTTGAGAATATTGTTATCCGCCAAACTGCTGACGGGGCGACGGTAAAGCTATCCGACGTTGCCAGAGTTGAACTTGGCGCGGAAAATTACAGTGTTGACGGCAAGTTGAACGGTAATCCTTCCGCGCTGATTGCGGTGTACCAGTTTAACGACGCGAACGGCATTAATATTGCGAATGCCTGCCGGGCCAAACTGGATGAACTCAAAAAAAACTTCCCGCCGGATTTGGATTACGGCATTCAATATGACACGACTAAATTTGTCAAATCTTCCATAGAAGAGGTGGTGCGGACCCTTTTTGAAGCGGTTTTACTGGTTATTTTAATTTCATTCATTTTCCTGCAGGACTGGCGTTCAACCACTATTCCGACAATTGCCATTCCGGTTTCTCTGATTGGTACTTTTGCGGTGCTGCTGGCCATCGGCTACACCATCAATTTAATCACGCTGTTTGGACTGATTCTCGCCATTGGGATTGTCGTTGACGACGCAATTCTGGTTATTGAAAACGTCAACCGGCTGATGAACGAAGAAAAGCTCTCGCCGCGGGATGCGGCGATAAAGACGATGGAGCAGGTTACCGGTCCGATTGTCGCGACGACGCTGGTACTGCTGGCGATGTTTATTCCCACCTGCTTTCTGCCTGGAATCACTGGAGAGATGTACCGTCAATTCGGAATTACGATTTCGGTGGCGGTCTTAATTTCCGCGGTGAATGCGTTGACGCTCAGCCCCTCACTGAGTGCACTGCTGCTGCGTCCAATCCGCCAGGGACAAAAAAAATGGTTCCCGTTCCGCTGGTTTGACTTTGGCTTTGACAAACTTACCGGCGGCTATACCATACTGGTCGGTTCACTTTGCCGCAAAGCGGTAATCATTTTTGTCCTTTACTTAGGGATGACACTATTTTCCGGCAAACTTTACCAGCAGTTACCATCGGCGTTTATGCCGAACGAGGATCAAGGCGCATTTTTCGTCAACGTGCAGCTGCCGGACGGCTCGGCATTGTCGCGGACTCAAAAAGTAGTTGAAAAAATTATCGGCATAATTAAGGAAACGCCGGGCGTGACCGATGTTATTACTTCCGCCGGTTATAGTATTCTCACCGGAACCAATGCGTCCAACAGTGCGATGGTAATCGTCATTCTTGAGGACTGGTCAAAACGGCGGACACCGGAGTTGCAGGTTAATGCACTGATGGCGGGATTGCGCGGAAAATTCTTCCAAATTCCGGAAGCAATGTGCATTCCATTCGCTCCGGCGACAATTCCCGGTCTGGGTAATACCGGCGGTTTCTCCTTTGTGCTTCAAGACACGACCGGAACTCATCCGCAGCGGTTAGCTGATGTGACGAATTCGCTGATTGTCGCCGCCAATAACAATCCGCTCTTGACTGGCGTTTTTAGCACTTTCAGCGCCAGCGTCCCGCAAGTATTCCTAAAAATTGACCGTGAAAAAGCGTTAAAAATGGGTGTGCCGCTGCAAAGCATCAATGACGCGCTTAAAGGTATGCTCGGATATGCCTATATCAACGATTTTAACAAATTTGGCAGAGTTTACAAAGTTGAAATTCAAGCCGAGTCAAAGTTCCGTTCCAATTTCAACGGCATCGGCTCGATTCATCTGAAAAACAATAAAGGTGAAATGGTGCCGCTCGATACACTGGTGGAAATTTCCACCAAATTCGGCCCTCAATTCATCAACCGTTATAATTTGTATTCATCTGTTACCATTAACGGCTCCCCCGCGCCAGGATGCAGTTCCGGTCAGGCGATGAAGGCAATGGAAACCATCGCCGCTCAAAAACTGCCGCCTGGAATGAAGTTTGATTGGACTGACCTCTCCTATCAGGAACGGCTCGCCAGCGGTAAAGTGGCCATCGTTTTCGTCCTGGCATTAACCTTTATCTATTTGTTCCTGGTCGCGCAGTACGAAAGCTGGCTCACACCATTCTCCGTGCTGCTCTCTGTGCCGGTGGCATTCCTCGGCGCCATCTGCTCCCTGCTGCTGCTGCGGCTGGATAACAATATTTATACCCAGGTCGGACTGGTGCTGCTCTTCGGTATTGCCACTAAGACTGCAATTTTAATTGTTGAATTCGCCAAAGAGCTTTGCGACCGTGAAAATATGTCGCCGCTGAATGCTGCTATCCATGCGGCAAAACTCCGTTTCCGCGCGGTTATTATGACCGGTGTCTCATTTATTCTCGGCGTACTGCCGCTGGTTATTTCTGAGGGAGCCGGCTCAGCCGGAAGGCGTTCACTCGGCACTGTTATTTTTGGCGGGATGATTGTTGCCTGTATCGTTGGCACCATCTTAATTCCAGTCTTTTTTGTAGTTTTCCAAACCGTGATCAACTGGAGCAAAAAGCCTGTCTGCGGCAAACCGGCAGCAGCTCCTGCGCCCGTAACGGAAAATGCCAAAACTTAATTGACGCAATAATTCCAACACTGCTTTACTATCTATAAATTATGATTATTATTGATTATTTGTTAAATAACTGGCATATGTTAGGCTGGGCTACTGTTCTTGGCGGCGTTGTCGGTGTGCTGACTGGCTTTTTTGGTGCCGGTGGCGGTTTTATTATCACTCCGGCATTGAACATCTTTATGGGCTTGGAGATGAATATTGCGGTTGGCACCAGTGCCTGCCAGGTGCTGGGGGCATCGGCTTTCTCACTCTACCATCATCTTGACCGCCGCATGTTCGGCATCAAGGTTGCGATGTGCGCCGGATTAGGCATTCCGTTCGGGTCATACTGCGGCGCCAATATCGTCAAAATGATGCAGACCCTCTCCCCATGGCACATCAACGGCATGACAATTTCCCCGGTAAATATTCTATTGCTGTCCTTTTTCGCGGTGTTTCTACTGCTGGTATGGGGATGGATGTTTTATGATAATTTTTGCCGAAAACAAGAATGTGATGACAGCGAGCACATTGGATTCTTGTATAAAATTAGAATCCCGCCATTTTACCGTTTCCGCACTATTCCGGCTGGAGAGTTTAGCATTCCGGTATTAGTCTGTCTGGGAGTTGTGATGGGATTTATCAGTGGAATGCTCGGCATCGGCGGGGGCGTGATTATGCTGCCGATGCTATTCTATATGGTCGGACAAGAGACCAAATTTGCCACACAAACCGATATGATGCTGATTTTTGTCTCCGGCGCGTTCAGCACGATATTTCACGCGATGAATCATAATATCAACTATGTTATGGCCATCGCGCTGATGTGCGGCGCGCTGTTTGGCACCAATTACGGTGCCAAACTCCAAAAACGCGTTACTGGAAAATCCATCCGCAAGTATTTTGTCTTTGTTGTGATTGCTGCCTGGTTGCTGGTCATTTACAAACTATTCGTCATATTCATTTAAGCAATTAGGAGTCGTTCAAAAATAACTGGTACTTTCTACTGGTGTCTCCGGGACCCGCCACGGGCGGACAAGCCCTCATAGTGAAAACGGCATTGATTTTCTCTGTGTTCCTTGTGCCCGTGAGAGAATAGGCTGCTTTTTTTAGCTCTACAATAGCCTGAACTACCAGGCTGGCCGACTAGATGAACCCGCCAAAAGTCGGTCGCTGCTTTTTGCGTCTCAACATAAGTCCTT
>CAZITV010000110.1:0-7887 GCA_964542255.1 uncultured Victivallaceae bacterium | reverse complement strand
ACACTCAGACTCAAGATTAATAATTTTCTTTTTTCCTTTCTTTGGTTGTAGTTTTGTATCTATGGTAAAATGTTGATTTGAATTTGATGTTGATTCGCGCTCAATGAGTGAACCGGCAATTAACTCTTCGCCTGGCAAAAAATCTGCTGAAAGCAGTGTTTGCGCCGCAATCCTGCCAATCTCCTCGTGTGAAAAATCAATACTGGTCAGCGACGGCGACATTAATTGAATATTTGCCAGATCTCCAGAAACAATTATTCTAATATTTTCATTTAGTCCAAGCGCACTGTATAAATTATGTACGCGTAATTCAAAAACAATATCCGGTGCTATAATCAGACTGTCAAATCCACCCGATTTAATATAAAATTCCTGCACTTTGTTCTTTACTATTTCAATTCTTTGCGGCTCGTCCGGCAATTCATCCCAGGCAGAAAACTTCAGCCCGCATTTTTTAAGCCCGGAGCGATACCCCTCCATAACCGGATGCCCCGGAATCGAAATATAGCGGTGCAGCAATGCTATCCGCTGGCAACCACGTTCATATAGGTAACTAACCATTGCCTCCATCGCACCAGCAGCGTCGAGCTTTAAACGAAAACAACTATCCAAAAACGCTTGATCCTCGGTCATGTGCTCAATATGACCATGAATAAATACCACCCGGCAACCACGCTCCAGCAGCAACGGAAACAAATCACGATACCATTCACCATGCACTATTAGCAGACTCTCAGCATTGACAAAATCTAGCTTGCGCCAGTCAATATCATGCAAATTATTCGTCGGCGACACCGGCACCGTCTCAACACGGTAATCATTCATAAACGCAACCTGGGAGAAACCGCTAAGCATCCGGCGTGTTACGTGCGCTGACGCAAATGAACATGTATCACTTAAAAAATCCGCACACGGCAGTAGAAATGTCAAAGGCCGCTTACTGGCATTTTGCCGACCGCAAACCATCGTTCCCTTGGGGCACATCCGCTCAATAAGCTTTTCCTCAGCTAATTTTGTCAGAACTGAACGCAATGTATCACGCGAAATACCCAGATTTTTCGCCAATACAATTTCACGCGGCAAAAAAGCTCCAACTGGATATTCTCCAGCATCAATAGCTTTTTTTAGCCTTTGATAAACTTCCAACATTTTTGTCGGATGCCGCATAAACGCTCCAAAATTTTATTTCTGAACACTAATTTTAAACCAACTTATTGATAGATTTCTATATCAGCTTTAAATATATTATACCGTACGGTATGATTAAAAGTCAATAGCCATTTGAAAAATTATTTAATTTTTTTGAAAAGGAAGCAATCGGTCAGGGTGTCCAGGAGAAAAACAACCAGACAAAATACAATTTTAAGCGTTATGTATCAGATTTGATTAAAAGATTTTGTTCCAAATAGTTTTAAGTCTGATTCTATCTACACCTGAGTTTATCTCAGAAAGTTGGATAATGAAAAGGCTCCTAATTGAAGCTCAACATCAAGCATATCAGACTAATTGCATTCGACAGCCAAAAGGTTATATTATTACACTGCCTTTACAGCGGTCGTTATAAGGACAAACGGTACAAACTGTGGGATAACTTCAATATGCGCACATTAATATTCATACTTTGGCTTTTGGTGCTAATAATAACAGGGTCGCTTACCGCCATAAGTTTAGACAATCCAATCAGAATGATCGTTCCGGTCATCGGATTATTAGGGGTCTCGGTCATCGAGCATCTTTCACAAATTAAATTTGAAAAAAAAATCGCAGTATTTGTAAGGAGAATTTTTGCCATTCCTTTTTTAGTATTAGGATTTAATTGGATAAGTATTTTTATCTTAACTACATACAGGAGTCATCATCGTCCAGTTATAATACCATTGGCGATAATCTTTTTAATAATTGGATTGGCATTAACTCATTATAAAATATACTCTAAGGAGTTGTAAAAAAATAAGTGGTATTTTTATACTGAGGGTATCAGGGAGAAATTTCGGGGTTGCCGGAGAGGAGCAAAGCCGTAGCTTTGTAACGAACCGGCAAAGCCGAAAGTGCCCCGGAGACACCAGTAGAAAGTACCAGTTATTTTTGAACGACCCCTAATATCCAAAGTTTTTTAATAATTCTTTTATCATTCAGACAGAATGCTTACTTTAATAGTTTGAAATCATTGTAACGATGAAATATAATATATCTCCAACTGAGGGGTATTCACTATTACCTGCTCAGGTTAATAAAATCAAGAATCCAGTCAGATGAGAGAAAGGCTAGAATTTGAAAGTTGTACTGATATCCACTGACGAAAGCAGAGTCGGCATGGGGGTGAGAACACTTTCTGCCTGTTTGCGGAAGCGCGGCGTTGAAACAGTGGTCGTGCTGATGGCCAATCTGGAAGCCGATTACTCCGGATTCCGGTGGAATGATTTGTTCGCCCTGTGCGAAGACGCCGGAATGATCGGAATATCCTGCATGACCCATGCGGTAGGCAAGGCGGTCGAAGTCAAGAACCGCCTGGCTGAAGTTACCGCCGCACCGATACTTGCCGGCGGAATCCATGCCACACTGGCCCCGGAAAGCCTGCTGAAGCATTTCCAGTATGTCTGTCACGGCGAAGGCGAAGACATGATCGTGGAAATGGCACTGCGGCTGGAAAAGGGCGAAGATTTAAGCGGTATTCCCGGGCTTTGGTCAAATATCGGCGGAGTCATCATCAGGAACCCGGCGGTGGCGTTGGCGCGCGATATTAATGAATATCCTTTCCCAGACTACGATATGACGCATCAATATGTGATTGACGGCGGCGGACTGACGCAGGTAAAACCGATTCCGTTCCACATGAGCATCGAGGATTTCGTGGTTCTGGGTTCACGCGGCTGCCCGCATCACTGCACCTACTGCTGCAACCGGAAAATAAAAGCTGATTTCCCGTGGCGGAAGAAGGTCATCCACTATTCTGTCGATTATCTGATAACCCTCTTGCGGGAGGTAAAACGGGATTTCCCGGAAGTGAAAAGTTTTTGGATCGAAGACGACACATTTTTCGCCAAGAGCCTGGAGGAGATCAAGTCGTTTGCCGGACGCTATAAGGATGAAATCGCTCTGCCGTTCAAAATACTGATCTCGCCTTGGACTTACAGCAAAGAAAAGCTGGACCCGCTGGTTGACGCCGGCATGGAAAAACTGATGATGGGAATACAAAGCGGCTGCGAGCGCGTAAATAAAGAGCTGTATGACCGCAATATGACCAATCAGCGGCTGCTGGACATCGCCAAATCCCTGCATGAATATCCGCAGTTGCTGAAGTGCTATGACTTTATCGGCATGAACCCGTTCGAAACCACCAATGATTTAGTTGAAACAACGCGTTTCATTCGGGAACTGCCGGTGCCGTTTTACATCTTCTCCAATAATCTCGCGTTTTATCCAGGCACTGAATTAAGCGAACAGGCCATCCGCGCCGGCATTGACATCTCGCGGCGGGTGAAGCACTCGGAGGCAGAAGTGGGATACGGCATTCTGCTGCATGACAAGCTTGACCATAAACTGTTCCATCTGCTGTTACTGTTGATGAGCGGCATGGTCACACGCAGGATGTGCGGACGCGTACCCAGGTTTATGATATCAGAGCCGATGATACGCTTCTTTGCGGCGATTGACTCGATATGCCCGAAACTGGGCAATGCAATGGCGGTTTCATTGGCCGCAGTCTGCCATCACTGTAATTGGAAAAAATTGGTAAAAAAGACTTTCTCTCCGCGCACAATAAGCACCGTCAGGCATTTCCTCGCACGGCTCAGAGGCCAGTAACGCATATACACACGTCAGCGTTTAACGGTTTAATGAATCATGCCTTTAATCTTTAAATATAACGCGTAAGCGCATAAGTTGTTTCGAAGCGTCTGGACTGGTGTTAAGTAAAAGACATTGTCATGATACTATTTCAGACATCAGTGATTTTTTTACTAATGTTAGCATGGTCAGTCTGTATTACCCATGCGCTTTTTAGATAATATTGAACTTTGGCGTTTCACTCATACGCTATCTTTCTCAACAACAGTTTATTGCATCTGGTCAGCACCAGCGTATGCTTGTCTTCGATCAGGCCCCGGATATGGTGCGGGTTATTTTCATTCGGCATCGGGGGATCTGGCGATCAATGATGTCATATTGGCAATCGTAACCCGCCTTTTTTAACAGGGAAACAACCCATCCCGGACAATGATCGCAGTATTCCATGCAAAGCCCAGCATCGTTATCCATCGCTTTGGTAAGACTTGGACACTTGTTCATGGTCAAAGTCAGGCTATCCGGCTGCAAAACCAAGGTCAGATCGCAGTTTTCCTCGATGCGGATATGTTCCCAGTAATCATACATGCCTTGCAGTCCTTTGGTCTTGAACAGCTCAAGACAATGAAGTTCCTGGTGGTGGCTGATTTCCAGATAATACTTTTCCAGTGCTCCATCGCCCTGCTTGTCGAGGAATTTAAAAACTTCATTATAGAATCTCACAAAGTGATCGCTGGGAATCATTTGATACCTCGTTTGGAGATTGTCTGATGACATTTTCCACAACCGGTGATTTCGGTTCTGGACTCAAAAGGAGTACCTTCACATAAAGCTTCATTGACCAGTATCGTCTGAGAACAGAATAGCGGTGAAGGTGTTAATCCTAACTTTAAAAGCTGCCGCACGGCGGGACATTCTGATACTTCCAAAACTATAGTTCCGTCAGTTTCTTTAATTTGAAAAACGCCTTTTTCGCGGGTGAAAAAGTATTGCCAATGTTCGACTAATTCACTGGCATCACCCTGTTTCAGCTTTTCGTAGATGGATTTATAAACCTTCTGTCCCATGGCGAAAAATATTTCATGAAGCGCTTTTTCACCAAAGTTATTACTGATGAAATTAATAGTGGCATTAGTTGTCCCATGAAAATCCAGGTGCAACTCTCCTGTCTCACGATAACGCATGGCACACCTCCGGCAGCAACCACATTTTTTCCCGCTCAATCGCCGCATCAATCGCCTTTTCGCAAGCAGCATCGACACTGTAATTGATAATCGTTTTGTTCGTGGAGAAAATGCCCAGTTTTACCATCAGCAATTTCTGTCCGGCCAGCCAGCAGTGAATATCTTTGCCGCCGAAAACGTCAAACATCAGGTCATTCATCCTGGACTGAAGTAATTTGGCATCAGCAATTTTATCAAGTTTAGCCAGCCGGATGATTTCTCCAGCCATTAACCCGTTGAAACATGCGCCGCCTAACAATGCCCCATCATACCCAGCTTGAGCATAAGTTACGCAATCGAATTCATTGCCGTTCAGAGCAAATAATTCACCTTTGCGCTGTTCGCGTGCTTCTATGATAGCAGACATCGCCACAGGATCGGATGAACTGTCTTTGATAATTTTCACATTGGAGTGGTTGATAATTTCTGTTATAGTTCCAACCTCGACCCGGGTCTTAGAATTTTTCCCCAGATGGTAGATTCCAACCGGCAGCGGACTTGCTTCAATCGCCTCTAAATAGAGTTTTTTGAGATAATCCTGCGTTGAATTAATCACAAAAAACGGCGGAGCGATCACCGCAATATCAACCCCGGTGTCGGCGATGCGTTTGGTATTGTCAATAATCCTCAACGCCGAATTATCGGTAACCTGCATGGCTAATAGCATTTTGCCTTGGTTGTATTTTACGCTTAAATTGGCAAGTTCCAGCCGCATAGCGTCACTGAGCCAGGGTCCTTCGCCGCAAGTACCTGCAATAAATATTCCATTGATATTGAGCTTTTCATGATGAGCCGCCAGACGTTCAATGGAAGCTTCATCAATTTTAAAATCCACGGTCAAAGGCGTAGGCGCCGCCGACCACACTCCGCATAATTTTTCTGCTTGCATAATTATTCCTTATTGATCTTGTTCCAAAGATATGGACGGATTAGCTTTTCCGCTAATTGCGGTACTGCTGCTTTAACTTTCTGATAAAATGCAATTGGCAGAGGGCCTTTTTCGATTAACTGCAGATTTTGCCGGAGCTGTTCAATATTGTCCACTCCGGTCAAAATACTGGTTATCGACGGATTGTTCAATACAAACCTCATGCAGAGTTCAGACATATTCATTCCAGCTTCAGAGGCCAGGCATGCAAGTCTACGACGTATGGGAATAACTTCCAACAGTGATTCTTTTATCTTGTCTTCCGGCATCAACAGCAAGCCCTGAAGGTAGACGCTCCGGGTGAACACCGCTATTCCGTTTTGTTGCGCCAACGGAAAAAACTCATCAAAGCGTTTATCCAGGACATTGTAAGGCAACTGAATATATTTGATACCTGCGTCAATCACATCATTACAGTAGTGGTTGGAGTCCAGCGAAATCCCGGCACCGCCAATCAAGCCTTTCTTTTCCAATCTTTGCAGAATTTCAATGTATTTGATATCCTGTTCAACATGGAACAGGCAGGCAGCAAGACGATTGACACCCAGCCGTACCAGTGAATTTTCCACGCTTTCAATGATAAAACGCACGGCTGCGCTTTCAGAAAGATTCTGCTGACTTATGCCTGGGACTTTGCTGATAATCTGCATTTTGTCTTTGAGTTTTAGTTCTGTTAGAGCGCGGCCCAGTACAGCTTCGCTGTCTCCGTAACCAGCGGCGGTATCCAGGCAATTTACTCCGCTTTCGTATGCCGCTTGAATAATATCTCTTGCGGTTTCATACGATGGCTTGCCGGCAGTATTGGCGATGCCGTAATTCAAGCCGAATTGAACAGTTCCTAGCATCAGTTTAGAAAAATGCATAACCTGATTCCTTTGTTACTTGGCCGTATAACCGCCGTCTACCGGAATATTGGCGCCGGTAAGATACATGGATGCATCGGAGGCCAGAAAAACAATTATGCCTTTTAAGTCGGTATCGTTGGCCATCCGTCCGAGTTGAGTCCTGGCACTGTAATTTTTGACGAATTGTTCGGGATGGGTTGGTTCATAAAAACCACCCGGCGATACACAGTTGACCCGGATTTTGTCCGGACCAAGAACACTAGCCGCCCAGCGCGTGAAATTAATCATCCCGCCTTTTTCGTAAAAATATATCGGGGATGGATTGGGATTCATATCGGTGCCGGCATAATTCCCCATTTCAATTCCGACCATGCCCATCATTGAACCGATGTTGATAATCGAACCGCTCTGCTGTTTCTTCATTTCTTCGGCAAAAAGTCTGGTAATGGTGAACAGCGCCGATGCATTGATATGCAAACTGCGGTCAAATGCCTCCAGCGGATTATTCCAGCCATTCATGGCGGAACGGATAACCGCGTTATTAATCAGCACGTCAATCCTGCCACTGCGCCGCATAAGTTCAGAATGCAACGCGATAATGGATTTTTCATCCTCAAGATCAAGTTGGAGCGCCGTGACATCATATCCTCTGGCGCGCTCTTCTGCCGCGACTTTTTCCAGTGCTTCGAGATTGCGTGAGGCGATGTAAGTTTCTGCTCCGGCTTCCGCCAGCGCGGCAACGAGTTGCCGCCCATACTTGCCGGCGCCTCCGGTCAGCAATGCTACTTTACCCTTTAATGAAAAACTTGCCAATACATCCATGTCCGTTAACTCCTTATTTTAACACTCCAGCACTCTAGCACTTTAGCACTCCAACACTCTAGCACTTTAGCACTTTAGCACTCCAACACTCTAGCACTTTAGCACTTTAGCACTCTAGCACTTTAGCACTCCAGCACTCCAGCACTTTAGATTTCTTCCTATTTTCCGTAAATGCTTTTGGCCGGCTGAACGTCTATTCCGGCGACAGTATTGACAATGTCGGCGAATGCCGCTGTCAAGGCACATACGTCAGCCCCGATACTGATGAAATGGTATCCCATTTCTA
>CAZITV010000109.1:0-7952 GCA_964542255.1 uncultured Victivallaceae bacterium | reverse complement strand
TTATAGCCGGAAAAATGAGCAGTCATCTGGATACAAATTATGTACCTACAGCGCCTGAACCGCAGGATGCCAGGTTATTTTTCATTCATGAAAATGATTCAGCCTGGGCAATGCTGCCGGCGGCCAGCTTCGATGCCGGGGAATATTCCGGAACTCGCTGTTACCATGGGCTGGACTGTCACCGGATTGAAGCGGAAAAGAATGGCATTGCCGCTCAATTACGGATAATGGTCCCGCCAAACCGGCCACTGGAGATTATGCGACTGGGATTGACCAATAACAGCGACCGCGTCAGGACTTTTTCATGGTTCATGAAGATACGGGTTAATATAGATTCTTTCCCGTTCTACTATTTCGTACCGCGTGTGGTATGTGAAGGAATTATTGAAGACAATGCTATGATATTTCTCAACCATGATCGCGGCAACAAACATCAGCGCCAGGCGTTTTTCGCCGCATCTCCAAATTTCGATGGCTATGACATGATGGCTGAGAGTTTCGATGGTATCGGTGGTAGGAATGCCATTCCGGAAGCGGTACGCCGCGGTCAATGCCGTAATTCCCCTGGCTTGCAGCCTTACGCCGGAATGGTCGCTGCAACACAGTACAATGCCACGCTGGCACCTGGCGAAACCAGGTCATGGACGATGGCCTACGGTGTCTGTCCATATGATTCTGACGCCCGCCGGAAATACATTACTGAAATCAAAACGTCGGTACTCGATAACCATGAGCAGATAGCAATGCAAATTCATCATGGCTGGCGGAATAAAATAGAACGCTTCAAAATTAAAACTCCCGAAGCGGAACTTGACCGTTACTTCAATGTCTGGTCCCGCTACCAGGCTCGCAACCAGGCACGTTTCGTCCGGGCGCTGGATAAAATCGGCTACCGCGATATTCTGCAGGATCTGCTCGGGGTATGCGATATTTCCCCGGCTTATGTTAGAACCATGCTGCTGCGGACTTTATCGTATCAGTTACCTGACGGGCGTGCAATCAGACAGTATGAAAAATTTGCCGGAGCGGGTCATGACCTGCGCATGTACATGGACTCATCGTCCTGGATACCGGCTCTACTTGTGCAATATCTCCAGGAAACTGGTGACGTCTCACTGCTTGAAGAGCAGGTACCCTACTATAATGAAACGACCGGCCAGCCTGATACAGAGCAGGCTGGAACCGTATACGAACATGCTTTACGAGCTATTGAATCACTGGCCGGTTTTACCGGCTATCACGGCTTGTGCAAAATCGGCTACGGAGACTGGAACGACGCGCTATCCGGAATAGGCGGGGAAAACGGCGTCAGCGTGTGGCTCTCCTGCGCCTGTGTTTATGCAGCGGACAAGATGTCCAAAGTTTCAGCATGGGCTGG
The DNA here is from genome assembly GCA_964542255.1 of uncultured Victivallaceae bacterium. Classification (GTDB taxonomy): domain Bacteria; phylum Verrucomicrobiota; class Lentisphaeria; order Victivallales; family Victivallaceae; genus CAYMSF01. The sequence continues at coordinate 6,574 of CAZITV010000109.1, read as the reverse complement.
ACATTCTGCGGATGACACACGCATGAGAAAGATTGCGGATAAAATGACATTGCTCATCAACGAACATGCCTGGGACGGCGAGTGGTATGTTTACGCGATCAACGGCAAAGGCGAACCTATCGGATCGAAGAGCAATGAAGAAGGGAAAATTCATCTGAACTCCAATACATGGGCGCTGTTTACCGGCGTAGCCGCTGCTGCAGGAAGAGAAGCATCAGTACTGCAAGCAATAGCCAATCTTGATACTCCGTGCGGACACCGCCTGCTCTGGCCGTCTTACAGACATACAGATCGCAGTTCTGTCGGCCGGATTGTCGACATGAAACCTGGAATGTTCGAAAATGGCAGTATCTATACTCATGGCGAAGCATTTTTCCTCTACGCGCTGATCAGAGCCGGACATTCGGATGAATGTTGTAGCCGGTTGCTGGCATCCCTACCCTCTGCCCAGATTCAGGAGATTACTACTGGCCAGCGTCATCAGCAATCTAATTTTACTGTCGGCCCGGATCATGAGAATTTCGGCATGCAATTGTTCAGCAACTTTACCGGTTCACTCTCATGGTTCCGGCGGGTGATTGAAGAAATGCTCGGAGTTTATCCTGATTTTGACGCATTGGTTATCAAGCCGATGCCGCCTGCAACATGGCAAGATTACGAAGTAAGCCGCGTCTGGCGCAATCGTAAAATTCGCGTTATATGTCAACCGGCAAAAAGCGAAAAAACAAGTATAAATCTGAATGGGATGGAATATAAAGATGAACGAATTCCGCTGCAAATGCTCTCGCTTGATCGGGAAAATATTATTATAGTAAGATATTGATTTACACCCTGAAATCAGTATCTTCCAAAGTCCATTTTGAATATAAAAACGTGTTCCTCTCTATTTAGTGCTATGGAATGCGTTTTAATGACGAAAATGCATTCCATGCGCATTTCCTGCGATTTATCCGGACCGTCAAAGCAGGGTCAACAGGCTTTCATGTTTTATAGTATCTTGATTATCTTTTAAATTGAGTCTTGATGAACTCGCAGTTAAGGATTTTTTCCTTGAGGTCGGCGATCGTATAATAATAATGATTGCTGGCTTCAAAGCCGATGCGCGAGCCGCGAATTACTACTTCAATCAGCCGTCTGGCAAGCTCAAATTCCTCATCCAGTATACTCAGAATCGATTGCCGGTCTCCGGAATCGCGCAACCAGACAAACCCGATTTGCAGATATGTGCTGCGAAAATGACAATAAGCCGCTACTGCCGGGATATAAAAAATTCATCGTAATTCCCCGCCTCGCCGGACTGGATTTCGCCCAAGGCACCATCCCCACTCCGGCTAAAAACATCGAAATCAAATACTCGAAAATTGATTGCTGCATTGAGATGAATTTCCCGCCCGTGTTGCAAGCGGTACTGGACGGCACTCCCGTCGTACCGGGTACCTACCGCATACCTTCAGCTTCAAGCTGATACTTTCACGGTTTCTAGATATTGTCGGTGCGGAATGGCACTGCCGGCAACATGGCAGAATTATACAGATTGCAAGCCGGATTATCTGCCCATGCGTACCGCGCGTATTGCGGATTCGACAGACCTTTAGCTGACAAGACTACTTTGTCCCCGTCAATCACCGCATCTGCCCAAACGAACTTCCGGTCGGCTCCAGCAATGGCGAAACCGATTAGCGATTCTCCCGCGCATACCAAACCGCCTCCAACGTGGTCAAAATGAATCACCAGCTGCTCAGCATGTTTTTCGCAATGGTTCAGCGTCGGACCGCTATAAATGAGGTTTTCGCCGTAAACTTTTGCCATCGCGCAGAGTGCCAAGCGCAAGCCAACATCTTGCTTATTGGTCGGATGAATGTCTTCAGCTTCTCCGATATCAATTGTGACTGCCATTCCCGTTGCCGGAGTTCGTAACGTAAGTGTCTGTGCTTCGCGCAATTCCGCCCAATCACTCACATCCGGGAAATCCAACTGCCCCTTGTAATTTGCAAGTTGAACAAATAGGAATGGGAAATCACCTTGCCGCCAATGTTTACGCCAATCCTGTATCATCGCCGGAAACAGCCATTGATACTGCGTTGCACGCCCGACATTAGATTCACCTTGATACCAAATCACGCCTCGAATCGCCATCGGCATCAGTGGACTTATCATCGCGTTAAATAGCACCGCAGGCGAATGTTGGTTTTCCGCTCCCATCGGCATAGGTGGCAAATTCACCAAACCATAATTTTCCTCAACTTGGTATTGCCAATCTCCAGCAAGCGTGATAAAATCGCCCTTATCCGCGCCACGGCTTAACCGCATCGCATCCGCCGGTCCGGTCATGCCGCCGAGGTAGCAACCGCTATGAACACGTACAGCAATCACATTTTTTCCCGGTTTGACCAATTCTTTTGGGATAGTGTAATTGCGCAAAGTGCACCAAGAATCGCTACGTTCTTGCTCGGTTAAGCTACCAACTTTAGCATTATTGAAATATGTAACATCACTTTTGTCAGTGGCACCAATACCAAGCGCTAAATCCTCCCCCGCCCAACTTGCCGGCACTTCAACTTCTTTTCTAAACCACACCACCCCGCTAAAATTCAGTCCACGCATTTGCCATGGGGCCGGCAAATTCATGCTTGCCCACTCATTTTCGACGATTGCCTCTTTCGCCCAGCCGCGCTCAAAACCAACATTGCGGCGGTCTTTTATCCTTTCTTGTATCGGTTGCACCAACGCCCTGTACTCTTTCATCGCTTCTTCCGGATTGCGCATGAATTCATCAAGCAACTCTATCTGTTTCGCGGCGTCTCGGTTCTGCAACAAGGTTTCACGGGTTGTCCATGGCTCTGCCGCGGTACCACCCCAACTCGAATTAATCAAACCGATCGGCACCTTCAAACGTTTATGCAATTCGCGCCCGAAATAATATCCGACTGCTGAAAACGGCATTGCCGTATCTCTATTGCAAATTTGCCATTGCAGTCCGGCAATGTTTTCTTGCGGAGTGGCGGCAGTTATTTTGGGAATCGTCAGCAGTCTGATTTTATTATAATTGGCATTTTCCAGTTCGGTGCCGGCATTTTTTGACAAACCAATTGGCCATTCCATATTTGACTGCCCGGAGCATACCCATACTTCGCCGACCAAAATGTCATTTAACTCCAACCGCTCGTCAACGCGGCCATTCGCATTTACAACCAATTCACCCGGCACCTGATTGGCAGATAATGGTGCCAATTCAACGCGCCATTTGCCATCTTCTCCTGCTGCCGTTTTCATTGTTTGTCCGGCGAAATTTACCGCGATTTTAGCATTCGGCTCCGCGTTACCCCATATCGGCAAGCGAATATCACGTTGTAACACCATCCCTGAAGTAAACACCGATGCAAGTCTTAATTGCTTTTCCATAATCAAAGCCTTCATGGTAAAAATTAGCTATTCTGCGACCTATATCATCATCCTTTAGATGCACAGTTAAAGCGTACAACCTTTTTACACCTTAACATAACCTTGAATCCGTGAAAAATAACGTGTAAAAAGTTATTAAAATAATTGACAAAATGTTGATTAGCATTGTATTATATATTCATTATTAGTAATAAACCACTAACCAAATAGGTGATTCTTTGTAAGATACAGCAGGGTAAAGATGAAATCAATTCCAATGGTGGAATTTCTTTAATCGGAGCATTGTTCCTGAATGTAAAAAGTTTGACAAGATGACATTTGGCAAGGTAAAAAGGTATTATCAGCCATAGCGGCACTCTGCGCAGCGAGAAATTGGAGAAATGGCTGGCCACCGCGCGAAGAATTTGCACTTGTGAAAAACCGCGGCACGGTAAAAATATATTTTGCGGCTTTGTCGCTCATAAAAAGCCAGCTGGCATGGAAGAAGTTCCGATGTTTGTCGCGTTTGAAGTCACTGAACGCCTGACTGATGCCAAAACCGGTGAAAGATTTCTTTTCCCGGAGATTGAAGTATTGACCTGGTGGACTAATCTTACAGAAGATGAAGCAACCTGCATTAATCTTTACTATAACCACGCGACCAGTGAACAATTCCACAGAAGTCCTTTGGAAAGAATTGCGCAAGGAACATTTTCATAACAGAGTTTTCAAAAGCATGGATGCTGTTTACGACCAGCTTGAAATCGCGCTGCGGCAGATGTCTGAAAATCCAGAGCGCGTTAAGAGCTTTTCCGCTTTTCACTGGATGAATTTGTAATCATATGATTGCAAAACGGTATAAGTTATAAAAGGTGCTACTCCACAAAAAACTCTCTCCTCCGGAGCTCTCTACTGAGTTTTTTTTGGTCGTTGTGCAAATGCGGTTTAATACCTTGATATAACACACAAAATTATATGGACAAAATAGCTCACTGCGCCTTAGCAATCAACAGATAATCGACCGGTATCATTCCACTCCTGAATTAATTTGGTTACGGCAAGTTCTTTGGCTTTGGCTTCGACATCGAGCGTGAAATTGTTCAATTTTAACCAATATTCTGGAACATCCTTGAAATCAATGTAATCGGCGTGACTACGGCGCGTGGAGGAGTTCCAACCGTCCAGCGGCGAGGAAATGTGAAAATGGGGTTCGCGTCTCAGCGCCATCCAGTGCTCAATACACCGGTCAGTAGCTTCTGCAATCGAGTATTTATCCGGATTACAGCGGTGATGATGGACATCATAAACCATCGGGATAGACAACTGCTCACATAAAGGCAAAACATCCTGTACTGAATATGAGATGTCGTCATTTTCCACTGCCAGCCGTGTTTTAACCGCAGGCGATAATAACTTAAAGTTTTCTGCAAACCGTTTTAAAACAGCGTTTTTGTCATTAAAAACTCCGCCGATATGAATATTTACGATGTCTGCTCCGATTAGTTCGGCGAGAAAGCCATGATATTCCAGTTCTTTTATTGAATTGACAACTACTGCGGGATTTGGCGATGCGATAGTGATAAACTGGTCAGGGTGAAAACTTAACCTGATATCATTTGCGCGGCAATAACGGTTAACTTCCTGAAGAACACCGGTTATTTGTTCACAATCAGGCAAGGCAGTCAACACATAGCCGGCTTCAGGATGGGTATATAGCGGGAATAATTGGGACATTATTCGAAATGCACCAATCTGCATTGTCTTGACTTTTTGAACCGCACTTAGCAATGTCCGGCTATTGTGCAGGCATAGTTCGGACAAGTACAGAATCCTTGCCGCGGTGGAGCGCTGAATCGCCGTTTTTGCGGTGACGTGCCGGAATTTTATTGGTTGTTCTTTGAACAGACAACAGAGTCCAAACCGCGGCATAAATTACCCCATCGCAGTTTCTCTGGCGTTGGCGAGCAGTAGATATTTGCTCAACAAGTTACCGCGCAGATTTTTAGGTTCAACGCCGCTATCAAGCATGGTCAAAAATTCGTCACGGACAGCAGCGAAATGTTCCTCGTGCGTAACACGCAGCTGCTGCGGAATCTCCAGTCGAATTTGTGTTCCCTCAACGGTAAAGCCGATTTCCGGGTAACCTAATTGCGGCAGTGCGGCCGCAAAGCGTTGGGTAAACTGCTCGATGCCGATATGCGGACGCAAGTATAACTCCGGCTTATTGCCGGTCTGGGGGCCCTGGTCTATGATGATGTCTGAGATAGTCCCCTTCATTACCGATTTATGGGTATCGCCACCGCCATCCGGTGCCTGTAAAGCCCAAACGACCGAAAGCTCAACCGGGACGCCTTTGATGGTATAATTAAATTTACCGTTACAGAATAAATTCAGGATATCTCCATTTACCGATGAGGCGAGCTGTTCCGGGAAGTTATCCTGTTTGGTGATTAGCTGGTATTTATCCAGCGGCACCTCGGTGCTCCAGCGCTTGGCGGCAGTTAAAACCACATCTTTGCTGTAGTCAACACTGTCCTCATCGTAAAGCATCCATTGAATCAAATCCGCCAGATGCGTAGTAACATCTACAATTCCTTCACCCTGAACATTAACATCGAAATACCATGGCGGACGCACCAGCGGATTACCATTCACTGTTTTGTATAAATGATGAACACTTTCTTTGATAATTGCCGGGACACCCGGCTCGATGCAGCAATCGCCGAAAATATCTTTATTCTGCATCAGCAGTTTTTGCAGCAATGAAGTTATTTCGTGACGTTCGGTCATAATGTCCATAACGCTATTGCCACTGGATAAAATTTGCTTTAACAGGGTGACGCCGGCGAGGTTAATAGTGAGCGGTTTATCGCTGAGAATATAAAATCCAGCTTCGTGCAGCGCCTTGATATAATGGATTTTTTGGTCATTCTTGCCGGCAAGCACGGCGATGTCGCCTTTTTTTTCCGCGACAGCGCGCTGGAGAAAATCTATTCCGGAATAGACATGAAAGCGCCAATCGGTAGGATTTATTGCCCGGGCGTTAAAGGATTCGACCAATTTCAAATAATTAGCGAGATCTTGTCCGCCTTCTGAATAGATATAAACGTCCTTGCTGATTTGCGGATGATTTTCGCGCAGTACCAATCCGGCATGAAAATGACCGGGATTAACAATTACCAATTGATGCATT
>CAZITV010000108.1:6536-7957 GCA_964542255.1 uncultured Victivallaceae bacterium | reverse complement strand
ACGCCTTTTTTTACTATTAAAAACAACTCTAATTTAAAAGATACTACCAATGTAATTTTTTTCAATACCGCAACCGGATTAAACCGCAAATCAGTATTGAATAACTAAAAGCAAACTGCGCAAATTCCGGCGATTTGACGGGAACATATTGCTTTATCCATTGTCTATAACTCCGGAAACATTCAGTCATGCGGCAATACCGCTGGCTCAACTACTACTTTGCGACAATGAAGCACTTTATGCTGAACTTAGAAAAAATAATTTTATTCCTGCTGCTGGCGGCACTACTTTGTGTAGGAATCTTATTGTTGCTGCAACCCAAGCCGGCAGCAATCGGGGCAACAGCAACGCCTGCCTCTTTGCAGGAAAATTTTGCCAAAACTGCCGAAACCGCGCTGCGCAGCGTAGTCGTAATAAAAACCGGTAAAACGATTAGCGGTTACCCTGAATACCATGACCCGCGAGAAGCGCTTTATGAACATTTTTATGGCTCGCGTACCCGCAGCCAAATTACGACCGGACAGGGTTCAGGTTTTATCATCCGCCCCGACGGTCATATTCTGACCAATTACCACATCATCAACAATCAGGATTTTTTCACGGTAGTAATGCCGGATGGCAAAGAAGTTGAAGCTGTTCCCGTTGGCGCCGACCCTTACTCAGATCTGGCCGTTATCAAAATCAATTTGGCGGAGCATTTGCCGGCATTGGAATTTGCCGACACTAACAGTTTACGGGTCGGACACTGGGCAGTTGCCGTTGGTGCTCCATTCAGCCTTGCACATACCGTCACTGCTGGAATTATCAGCCATAAAAAACGTTCAGTAGGTCTAAACCTGCACGAAAATTTTATTCAAACCGCTGCTTCAGTGAATCCTGGCAACAGTGGCGGTCCGCTGCTCAACTTGGATGGAAAAGTTATCGGTGTAAATGATTTTATCCTCTCTCCGACTTCCGGAAATATCGGTTTGAGTTTTGCCATTGACGGCAATCTTGCCCATCGCATCGCCAATGATCTTATTGAGCATGGTCAAGTATCACGTCCGTGGCTGGGAGTTATTACCGCCGGACTGACTCCAGCAGCCAAAAACCGGTTTAACATCAAGAGCGGCGTGTTAGTAACCGGGATATACGCCGGCTCTCCGGCGTTTCAGTGCGGTTTGCGCGGTGAAGATATTATTACTGAATTGAACGGCAATCAAATTAACGGCCCAAATGAACTCAGCAACCTGATTTTCGACTGCCGTCCAGGACAAAAAGTTAAAATAAAATTCCTGCGTGAAGGAAAAATCATTGAAACCGAGGCACTCGTAACCACAATCCCAAGGCGTTTGCGGCATTAAAAAAGATTACCGGAAGCGGCAATGTCACCGGTTCAGGAGTCACTAATACCGTCTGATGCCACTCTTCATTTTACGATG
>CAZITV010000108.1:0-6526 GCA_964542255.1 uncultured Victivallaceae bacterium | reverse complement strand
CAACCGTGTTTTGTCAGACGTGTCGGACTTGTCGGATGTGTCGGATGTGTCGGATGTGTCGGACTTGTCGGACTTGTCGGACTTGTCGGATGTGTCGGACTTGTCGGCTGATTGGTGGCAGCGCGGTAGCGCTCTCAGTCGCACGGAGTAGCCCGGCGGTTTCAAGGTTTGTATTTTTACATTAGCTGATTATATTCACTGGATATTGGTTTGTTTAAGAGGCACTGCAATGTCGAATACGATACAATGCGAACTATGTCCGAAATATTGCGTGATTCGTCCTGGTGAAAGCGGGGATTGCCGGATTCGCGTAAACCTTGACGGGCGGTTGCTGGCAGTAACCTATGGTTTTCCCTGCGCCATCAATCTTGACCCGGTAGAAAAAAAACCGCTCTTTCACTTTCTTCCCGGTAGTAAAGTCTTGTCCGTAGCAACTGCCGGCTGCAATCTGCACTGCAGCTTTTGTCAGAACTGGGAGATTTCACAGGAGACCCCGGATCAAGTTGATGCACATCATGTTCCGCCGGCAGCGTTGATCAAAATGGCACAAAAATACCGCTGTCCGGGGATTGCCTACACCTATACGGAGCCGCTGGTATTTTACGAGTACACGCTGGACTGCAGCATTGCCGCCAGCGATGCCGGGCTGAAAAATGTGCTGGTTACAGCCGGCTACATTAACCGTGCGCCGTTTCGTGAACTCTGCCGTCACATTCACGCCGCGAACATTGATTTAAAAGCTTATTCCGACAAATTTTACCGTGATGTATGCGGCGGTACGCTTCGGCCGGTACTGGATTCACTGGTTCTTGCCAAAGAGATGAATGTGGAATTGGAAATAACCAATCTGATTATACCGGGATTAAATGACCAGGACAAGTTATTGGAGGATTTGGCAAAATGGGTTGTAAATAATTTGGGCAAAGAAATTCCGGTGCATTTTTCGCGTTTTGTGCCGCGCTACCGGATGCGGAATTTACCGCCGACACCGGACGAAACGCTTGGCCGGGCGCGCGATATTGCCCTTGCCGCCGGTTTATCCTATGTTTATGCCGGCAATATTCTCCGTGAAGAGTGGTTAAACACCTATTGTCCCGGCTGTAAATTTGAATTAGTGCGCCGCGCGGGTTATGTTGTTACTGCAAACGTTATAAAAAATGAGCAATGTCCGAAATGCGGTCAAAAAATTTACGGAGTATGGCAATGATCAAGCGGCGTGATTTTGTTAAACTGCTGACGTTATTTGCCGTTGGATGCTCTTCCTTCGGTCTAATCTCGAAAGTTTTGGTGCCGTTCCGGCGCGTCAACAGAGCAGAGCGCGGCACTGAATATCCGGGTAAAATAGTTCCGATAAACCAAAGTTTACTGCAAAAACCAGGAAAGTGGCAAGGATGAAATATTTCATTATTATCACGTTACTCACTGCCGCCGCGATATTGGGCGGCGCGGCAGAAAAACTAGTATTTTATTCACCGCTGGCGGGGCGCTGGTATTCAAACAACCCTGAAGAACTGACTAAAACGCTTAAAGATTTTCTGGCGGCAGTGCCGGAGCAGAAAACCAGCGGGAATGTAATCGCGCTAATTCAGCCCCACGCCGGATACAGCTATTCCGGTGCGGTCGCTGCATACGGAATAAAAGCTTTAAATACCCAAGTTAAGCGGGTGGTAATCCTCGGACCGTCGCACACTGCCGGAATACGTGATGTTATCACTATTCCTACCGCGACACATATTGCCACAGTGCTGGGAGAAATACCCATTGACCAGGAATTTGCCGACAAACTGCGGCAGCATAGCTTCTGTAAATTTATTCCGCGTGCTCATATTACCGAGCACAGCGTAGATATACAACTGCCGCTGCTGCAAATGGTGCTGAAGGATTTCAAAATAGTGCCGGTCGTGGTGGGACAGCTCAGCGATAGCTCGGTTAGTGAAATCGCGGCGGCGTTAATGCCGCTGCTGGATAAAAATACAATTATCATTGCCAGTTCAGATTTTACCCATTACGGCAAAGATTACGGCTATACCCCATTCCCGCAGGATGGACAAACCGCAAAAAATCTGACTGCGCTGGATCAAGAGGCAATCAACGCAATTACAAAGCGCGAATACAAACAATTTTCCGAATACCTTGACCGCACCGAAGCAACAATTTGCGGGCAGGCTCCCATAAAATTACTGCTAAAACTGCTGCCGCCGGACAGCAAAGGCGAGTTAATAAAATATGATACTTCAGGCAGAATGACAGGAGATTTCGAGCGTTCCGTAAGCTATGCGTCAATCGTTTTCAGCGGTTCCTGGCAAACGCCGGCAGACTCCGGCCCGGACGATACCGCGGCAGCGCTCACCGATGCCGAAAAATCAGCGCTGCTCGCACTTGCCGGGAAAGTAATCAGTGAACAGTTGAACGGCAATAAAACACCCAGTCCGGAAAAATTATTAGCGGATATTTCGCCGGGATTAAATGAAAACCGCGGTGTATTTGTGACCCTGCGCTGCAACGGCAAACTGCGCGGCTGCATTGGCGAGATACTGCCGTCACGGCCGCTGTACCAGGCGGTCGCGGCACAAGCATTGAATGCCGCCTTCAAAGACTGGCGGTTTTCACCGGTTACTGATGACGAGCTTGAGGAATTGGAAATTGAAATATCCGTGCTGACACCGCCGCAGACAGTAGATTCCTACCGCGATATTGTAGTGGGACGCGATGGGGTTATTCTGCTGAAAGCGGGATGCACAGCGGTATTTCTGCCCCAGGTGGCACCGGAACAAGGCTGGAGCCGCGACGAGATGCTCGACAATTTGGCATTAAAAGCTGGATTGTCCGCCAACGCCTGGCGCGACGGCGCAAAATTCAAGACATTTCAAGCCAATATATTTAACGATAAAACCATAAAACATTAGGCGGCCGCTATGCCATATCTGCAATACAATGACCATGGAACAAAAAAGTTTTTTCAACTGACACCCGGAACAATGTATATTATTGGCAGGGGCGAACACTGCGAATTCCAGTTATTGGATAGTGAGGTCAGCCGCGAACATTTTGCCGTTACCGGTGATGATGCAACCCACTTCACGCTGATTGATTTAGGCGCGCGCAACCACACCTGGCATAACAGCAAAATATTAAATAACGAAACAGCGCTGCTGCGGCACAATGATATCATTATTGCTGCTGGTCACCGCTTTATCTATTTGGAAGTACTGCCGGCTAAAACCACCCAGGACATTCTCAATGAGCTGGCGGACGAAATGGATGAAGGCAAAGGTTTCCGCACCGCGATGCTGGAAATCATTACAGAAAACAATCCCAAACATTAACAAATTATCGAGGTCTGAAATGATGTGGAAAAATATTATGCTGCTCGCAATTATGGCAGTTGCCGGAACAGGCTGTATGGTTGAACCGCTGCTAAATCCGCCGGTTGGTGATGCCAAAGAGCTGGACAGTGAGACCAACCGCGCATTGATTGGCAAGTGGAAGACCGAATTCAACCAGGCAGTCTATACCGGTGAAGCGGTATGGGCACGGGATGACAAAGGGAAATCTTTAGAATTTCTGCAAATCACTGCCACCGCAACACGCAAGAATGAATGTAAAAAATTAGTGCCGCTGATTGGCGGGGCATTCAAAATTGACAATGATATGTATTTAGTACTGTGCGCCGATGTAAAAAAATTGGTTGATCAGGGTCAATACGCTGAAGATTCGATGTGGCTGCTGCGGCCTAACTTTTTTGTTGGAAAACTGACTCCTGACGGCACCAATTTTAAACTGGAATGGATAAACTTTTTTGAAAAAGTTAAAAATAGCGCGGGCGAAGAGATTGATGCGCCAATAGCAGACATAGCAAAAAAAGAAAGTAATTTAGTGGTAAATACGACGCTGGAACTGCAAAAAATGCTTAAAGAGAAAAAATATAAACTTCAACCTCCTGCAGCGCTGCAACGGCAGTAGCCAATACAATCAAAAACCGCAATAATTTATAATTACCATTTTCTTTATTATTATTTTGATTACGGCAACGGTATAATGCATTGAAAAAATGAATCAGACAGCTATCTTAGGGACTACTGCCCGTTGCGGTAGAATATTTTAAGTTTAACTGCGGTATTGATAAATGACTGATTCATCTGATAAAAAACTGCTGGATGGTATAGATATTCCGGCTGACCTGAGAAAACTGCGCATGGAGCAGTTGCCGCAGCTGGCGCAGGAAATCCGGACACTGATTATTGAAACCGTCGCGGCACAGGGCGGACATTTGGCGCCAAATCTCGGCGTCGTAGAATTGACGATTGCGCTGCATTATGTTTTCAATACCCCAAAAGATAAATTAGTGTGGGATGTCGGACATCAGGCTTACATCCATAAAATACTAACCGGACGCAAAGATTTTTTCAAAACGTTGCGCAGTTACAATGGCTGCCTGGGGTTTCTTTCGACACAAGAATCCAGCTATGACTGTTTTGGGGCGGGTCACGCCGGCACCGCGATTTCGGCAGCGCTGGGAATGGCAGTGGCGGCAGAAAAATCCGGTGACGGCAGAAAAGTTGTCGCGGTTCTCGGCGATGGCGCGCTAAATTGCGGAATTTCACTTGAAGGACTCAACAACGTCCGCGATAATACCCGTGAAATGATTATCGTACTGAATGACAATAAAATGTCCATTTCTGAAAACGTTGGTGCCATTCCATCGTATCTCAACCGCATCATTTCCGGCCGCGGCTACAATCGTTTCAAAGCATTGGCCAAGATGATGTTAAAAAAGTTACCGCACGGCGGTGAGATCAGGCGCGGCATTCAGCGGTTGGAAGAAGCGACCAAAAGCATGTTTTTGCCGGGAGTGTTTTTTGAAGAGCTGGGATTGCGTTATATTGGTCCAATCAATGGACATGATTTTGGTGAACTGGTGCGCACCCTGGAGAGCGTCAAAGAATTTCACCGCCCGGTTATTGTGCACGTAATTACGGAAAAAGGCCGTGGATACAGCCCGGCTGAAGAAGCTCCGGAGAAATTTCACGGACTATCCGCATTTAATCCGCTAACCGGTGAAGGTCATACTAAAACCGGAACAACTTTCTCGCTGGCATTCGGCAAAACCATGCTGGAACTGGCAAAACGTGAAAAAGCAGTAGTGGCAATCACGCCAGCCATGAGTTCCGGCACCGGATTAAATGATTTTGTCTGCCGGTATCCGGAACGGTTTTATGATGTTGGAATCGCGGAAGAACACGCGGTGGTATTTGCCGCCGGGATGGCAGCGTCAGGTTTGCGTCCGGTGGTGGCGATGTATTGTACGTTTCTGCAGCGCGCTTTGGATTGCGTATTTCACGATGTCTGCCTGCAAAATCTGCCGGTAATATTCTGTCTGGACCGTGCCGGCGTAGTCGAGGATGGGCCAACTCATCACGGGATTCACGACCTCGCCTTTCTGCGCGGACTGCCGAATTTGACGATTATGATGCCCAAAGATGAAAATGAACTGCGCGCGATGATTTTTACGGCTTATGCGTTACAATCACCGGTGGCAATACGCTATCCGCGCGGCGGTTCCGGACAGTTATTTGATCAATCTGAGGCAGCGGAAATTTTGCCGGCAGGACGGGCGGAATTGCTGCGCGCCGGCGAAACTGTTGCCATTTGGGGCTGCGGCCGCGAAAGTTATACCGCGCTGGCAACCGCGGCGATTCTTCAAGAAAAATTTGCGGTTTGCGCCGCCGTGGTTAATCCGCGTTTTATTGTTCCATTTGACCGTGATTTGCTGTTAAAACAGGCAGAAACGATGCTGCTTGTAACACTTGAGGATACGCAATCCTGCGGCGGCATCGCCTCGGTGGTTGACGAACTGCTGATTAATTGCAACCGGCACGGGGTAATGCATATCGGCTGGGGCAATGAGATTATTCCGCACGGCAATCCTGACGAGATCCGGCGGCATTATGATTTTACACCGGAGGCAATTGCCGAAAAAATTGCGTTAACCTTACGCCAGACGCAGAAGTAACATTGATTTTTGCCCAAAGTTCGTCTATCTTATAGGGCTGATCATCAAGTTGTTTTTGCATTCAGCGTTTTGCCGCGTACCTGGCACATACAATAAATACAGGCTGATTGATATGAAAAAATTATTGCTGACCATAGTGTTCGCCTGCGGCTTGTTCGGAGCGGTTTATGCCGCTAATGAACCGGCGCAGCCCGCGGATAATAATAAACTTAAAGAACTGGAAGAACAAGAAAAGAAGCTCGCGCTGGAGATGTATAAACTCCGCATTGAAATTATCAAAAAAGATCCGGCGCTGCTGCGGCTGCACAAACAAATTATCGCCCTGCATAAAGAGCTTTCGCTCAAGGTTGATAATAAAAAAGAGATGCGCCTGCTATTAAATTCCTATAACGAAATTACCAGGCAAATCGAAGACAACAAAGCTGCTGCCGCCAAGCCTGCTGCCGCCGCCAAGCAATAAACTGCACGGCAATTTTCCGGATACTGCATAATCCCAGGCAAATACGGTAAATA
>CAZITV010000107.1:0-8000 GCA_964542255.1 uncultured Victivallaceae bacterium | reverse complement strand
ATAGACAATAACGATTAGGAATTTGGCGATGGATTTTGGTTATAAACCGCAGGGCAATATAAATATCGTACGAGGATTTATGGCAAAAATCGGTGCCAAATGTCAACCTTTTGTCTATCAATGAAAACAAATTGGTATAAGTCAATAATTGATAAAAATGCAATATATTATCGTGCTGTTTTCTGTCGCTACCTGTTCGGAAAAACATTGGGACGGTGCTTATCTGACCAAATAACGGGAAAAAGAGTAAAAATTATCTTTCAAAAAGCCCAACCGTCCTGATTAATTTTACTATCAATGCGGGCAAAGTCGTCCACTCTGACCTGCTTGCGTCTTAATCGCCCAATTACAAAAACTGGATAACCCGTCAAGCAGCCGACATAATAATCCGGTTGTAGAATATTGCTGAATAAAGGGTTTCCCAGGCTGTTTCACTCTTTTTTTATGTTAATCCCTTAGCTCAGGCTGAAATTCTTGCCCGGTTTAATGCTGCCGCTGTTGGCAATCTGCCAAAGGCAGATTATATTTTCCGCATAGGCAAATAATAATTCATTATTTAAAGACGGTGAAATTAACATGCTAAGAGATGAAATAAGATCTGGATTAAGAATATATATATTACCTCTCATACTTATGTCAGCAGTATTTTTTTCGGGCTGCCAATCGGATGATTACTATAAAGAGCAGGCAGTTATCCGCGCCAGGGAATACGTGTTGAAAAATTCCAAAGATTTAACTACGCTGCAGCGCGAATATATTCGTTATAATAAGCCGCTTATTATGGCGCGCAGCATTCTTGGAGAATATCCTGAAGCACAAAGTTCAATGATTTCTCAAGAACTGTCGCACGTTTGCATTGCGTGGGTGGTGCCTGAAGAAAAAGAGGCGTTTGTGGTCTTTGGGGTGAGCGATAACCGTCTATTTGACTGGAGTCCGAACCGGCTTATCCGGAAGCAGTATAAAATTAAAGAGATGGTTAAAATTTCTGCGGTCGCCAGTGCTACCAGTTACGTGATGCAGAACATGCTTTATCTCTCAACAGAACAGCGCAATCACATCCGTTTTGCTATTCCGGAAATTAAGCCGACTAAATTTCAACTTGACCTTAACCCGCTGGGTGAAACGAAAGAAACAGAAGTTGCCCGTCTCAAACAACTTACTCAAAATACCTTTATCTGGCCATCGGTTAAACCTGATAAGAAAATAGTTGTTTGTGGACTAGGTGGACCAGATTTAAGCGGCTGGAAGCCAATTTTTGGGCAAGAAATGGATAATACCGAGCTGCAAAGCAATCTTGTGGAAAATAAAACCAAACCATGAAGATGAAAACATCTTTTATCAGCAGTATGACAGGATTCGGAAAAGGATCAGCGGTGTGCTCTGCCAATGGGTTACGCTTTACCGTTGAAATTGCTGCGGTTAACCGTAAACAGCTTGAAGTCCGCGCATCGCTTTCCCGTGAATTAGCCGGCTATGAGCCGTTGCTGCGCAAATTAGTTTCAGACAAAATCAGCCGCGGCTCCATTAACGTAAGAGCCGAAGTCGTTTGCGATGAAAATATTCCGGCAGCCACTGTTAAAATTAATCATGCGCTGATTGAAACGCTTGTCACTAGCTGCCGCGGTCTGCAGGAGAAGTTTTCACTTTCCGGAAGCCTTGAACTTCGTGATATACTGCAGGTGCCCGGCGTGATAGAAACAGTTTTGCCGGATATCCATTTGCCTGAAATGGAACAGGCGTTTTCTGCAGCGGTCAATCAGGCCCTCAGCGCACTGCTGCAGATGCGGCACCAGGAGGGTAACGCCTTGCTGCAGGATCTCACGGCACGACTCAGCAAATTACAGGAAATAGTTAGTAAAATTGAACCCGAATTGGCGGGAATGCCCGCCGCATTTCGCGAAAAGCTCCGCGAACGGCTCAAATTTGCCAAACCAGATTTTTCTGTTAATGAAGAAGTTTTACTGCGCGAGATGATTATTTATGCCGATCGCGCCGATGTTACCGAAGAATTAGTTCGGCTAAAAAGCCATTTTTTGCAGTTTGACCATTTTCTTGCCGGCAATGAGCCTTGTCCCGGACGAAGCTTAGATTTTCTGGTTCAGGAAGTTGCCCGTGAAATCACGACGCTGGGCAACAAGGCAACAGGATGTCAGATTTCCCCTCTGGTCGTCAGCTTTAAAGCTGAATTAGAAAAAATTCGTGAACAAATTCAAAATATTGAATAGGAACAATTATGAGCAAAAACCTATGCGGCCGATTTTTGTCAGTGCTGGAACCTGACTATCTCGAAAACTTAGTTAAAGAAATTAAAATAACTTACGATGACGCCCAGGGCATTAACCATATCGAAGGCTATAACCTGCCGCGCCATCAGGAAATTCTCAATATCGTCACCAAACTGCTAGAAATCATTTTCCCGGGATTCAGCGGCGAACAACACTATAGCCTGAAAACTATCAATTTCAGCATCGGCAGCATCCTTAGTGATGTATATGGCGAACTCTACGACCAAATCTCCCGCTCACTCAGTTATGAATGCTGCCGCACTAATTGTGATGAATGCAATATCCCAGAACAGGCCGAAAAGGCGGCAAAAGCGCTCCTGGACGCTTTGCCGGAAATACGCAAAACCATGAAACTGGATATCGCCGCGGCTTATGCCGGCGACCCGGCGGCCTCTTCAACAAATGAAATTGTAGTCAGTTACCCTGGACTCAAAACCATCACCATTCAACGCTTTGCTCACGTGCTTTACCATCACCATATTCCGTTGATTCCGCGGATGATGACCGAATATGCCCATAGTATTACCGGGATAGATATTCACCCGGGCGCGCACTTGGAAACCGGCATTTTTATTGATCATGGTACAGGTGTGGTCATTGGTGAAACTGCGGTTATCGGTAATAACGTTAAAATTTATCAGGGCGTTACTCTCGGGGCGTTGAGTTTTCCAAAAGATGCCTGCGGTATGATTATCAAGGGAGCAAAGCGCCACCCAACGATAGAAGACAATGTTACCATTTATTCCGGAGCGACTGTGTTAGGCAACATTACTATTGGGAAAAACTCTATTATCGGCGGTAACGTCTGGTTGACTGAAAGTTTGCCGCCTGGCACCAAAGTTTCAATGGCGCCGCCGGAACAGCGTATCAGTATTCCAACGGCAAAAACCGCCCCTGCAAAATAATTATTGCCGTTTGAATTTATGGATTATCTGCAAAAACAATTTCTGGATGTCTCTGAAAGTGTTGCCGCTGCCGCCGTGGCGGCAGGCCGCATTCCGGAACAGGTAAAAATTATCGCAGTTAGTAAAACCTTCACCCAGGAAGATATTTTGACAGTTTACAATGCCGGACAACGGCGGTTCGGTGAAAACCGTGTGCAGGAGTTAGACTCTAAAGCACAAACTTTACCAAAAGATATTGAATGGCACCTGCTCGGACATTTACAGCAAAACAAGGTTGCACGCGCCGTGCAGATTGCTGCCTATATACATTCGGTGGACTCGATAAAATTGCTCGAACGTATTGACCGTCTCGCCGGAGAATACGGCACCTCACCAAAAATTCTTATTGAAGCAAACCTCTCGGGAGAAAGCACCAAATTTGGCGCTACCAATGCTGAAGAAATTATTAACCTGGTTAGCGCTGCTGTATCAATGCGGCACCTGGAGTGCGCCGGCTTAATGACTATGGCACCTTACCAAGCCTCAGAGAGCCAGCTGCACCATATTTTCTCCGGTCTATGTTCGCTGCGCGACACTATCGCGGGTCAACTTAATGTAAAACTGCCGGAGCTTTCTATGGGAATGAGCGGCGACTTCCCGATAGCCATCGCCAGCGGCGCGACATTTGTACGCATCGGCACTGCCATTTTTGGCAAACGGACGGTTGGTGCAATTGAAAACTGACGCAATAGTGCTGGAAATTGAAAAAATAGCTTTTGGCGGCAGTGGTATCGCCCGTGCCAAAGATGGTACCGTTTGCTTTGTGCCTTATACCATCCCCGGCGAAACCGTTAAGGCTGTTCCGGTAAAAACCAAAAAAAATTACCATGAATGCCGACTGCTTGAGGTAATTAATCCTGCTGCTGCACGAATCGCCAATATTTGCCCATTGGCGGGCAGAGGATGCCCGGGATGCGCATATCAGCATTTGAGTTACACAGCAGAAGTTGCTATTAAGCAGCAGCAGTTAGTCGAATTCATGCAGACCGTTCCTGATTTTGATGCAGGCGTGATTATGCAGCCGTTAGCTTCAGAACAATCATTGTATTACCGCAATAAACTGACCCTGCATACCCCGCCGGAACAAAATGAGACAGCGTTGGGATATATCATGGCGGATAATTACCATGTAATTGATGTCCCGCAATGTCCGCTGGCGAGCCCGGCAATTAATGCAAAACTAGAGGTGCTGCGTCGAACCCCGGGATTTTTTCACACGCTGCGGCACAAGATGAACGTTACTTTTCGAGACAACGAATCTACCGGAATAATTTATTGGCGCAACTCACCGCCTTCTAAAATAAGCTGGCTCAAAGAAAGTACTGAGTTTGGGGTAATTTCAGTTCCAGCAGGCAGTTTTTTTCAGATAAATCATTCTGGTCGTGATGCGCTGCTGCGTACTGTTTATAATTGGCTGAAGACGTCAACACCAAGATTATTGATAGATTTGTATTGCGGTTGTGGAATTTTTAGTGTTGTCGCAGCTCAGGCAGGCGTACAGGAAATCATTTGCCTGGATGCAGACGGTGCGGGAATAGCGGCAGCCGAGTACAACTTACGAGCGGTAAACCATCGGCTATTGACTGGGACAGCCGAAAAAATGTTGCCGTCATTAATTAGCACTATCGATCCGTCAGATGCGCTTTTAATCGTGGATCCGCCGCGTACCGGCATTGACCGGTTTTCATTAAAAAGTATTATCGCAAGCAAGATTAAAGACATTATATATATTTCATGTGCCCCGGATACGCTGGTGCGCGACTTACGTCATTTCTCGGTTTCCGGTTATCATATAACCGCAGTACAGTTGGTGGATATGTTCCCGCGCACTGGACATTTTGAGACTATCGTCAGATTGCAGTTATAGTTGCTATTGCACGTATTATACTGATAAGCCACCAAAATTATAAATCTCTGCAATTTAACTCGTCTATGCGAAATTTTAAGATTTACAAAGTACTAGCGTTAAGATTGCGCTTTGGTATAATATGTGATTTTGACGGGTTACTGGGAAGGCTTTTTCGGTGTTACTAGCATTTTCTTCATTAAAAGCGCATTGCTATGCGCCGGCTCCTTGCTAAGAATAAGGTTGACTATTTCTTCAGCTTTTTCGTTGTCGCCGCCTGCCGCGGTAGCGGCGGCAAGATTTAGCATAAAGCCCGTGACTTCCGGAGCAACCGCCAACGCTTGTTTGAAGCGTAAAGCTGCCGCAGTATAATCTCTTTTGTTCATGGCAATAACCCCCAGTCCATTCAACGAACGGGAATGACCCGGGTTCCTTTTTAAACATAGGTGATAATATTGTTCGGCAGCATTAATTTGTCCGCGTCGCTCCAGGTAGTAGGCATAGTTATAGAAAACGTCCGGGTTATTTTTGGCCCGCAGCAGTGCCTCGTTAAAAAAATAGTCGGCGTCTTTAAACTCATTTTTTGCCGATGCCGCGACGGCCAGGTTCATATAGCCCTCCGGTGAAGCCGGGTTGGCATCAATTGACGCTTTAAATAATTTGACGGCATCAGATTGGTTTGACTGTTTTTCTGCTATAATGCCCAGCATATTCAGGCATCTGGCTTTGTCCTGAAGAGCTGGCAGAGCCGCCTGCAGATGCCACTGCGCCACCGTCAGATTACCGCTGCGGAAATATGCTTCACCCAGCAGCGAATCACTCTCCGCCTGGTCCTGGACTATATCACAAGGCGCCTGCGGCAAGAATACCAGCAAAACAGCAGTGACGCAAGCGAATATTAATAAATGACGGCGTTTATTCCAATAAAGCTGGAAATATTGAATAAAAAATGCGGCAAAAACAAAAATTGCCGGAAGCATGGCAAGCCGATACCGTCCGCTGGTAACTGTAATGGTTTGAGCCAGCCAAAATGCCGCCAGCAATAATATAAAATGACGGTATTGATAACACTTGCGCCATGAACTAAGCATTAAAATCATACCGGCAAAGCCCAAAGAAAAAATTACCCCTGGCATCCACCAGCTGAATCGCATTATTTCTGAATATTCGCGTAACGGTTCGGCATCAGCGCCGGCAGTCAAATCACGCCAGTTCCAAACATAGAGTGCTTTTTTAAATAACAGCCCGCACCACCGCACCGGATTGGAACAAATATCCTGCAGCGCTAATGAGACAAAACTATTCCCGTCATTAACTGAACCGGCATCAACCTTCAGGGTAAGACTATCCCATCCCGGACCTGGCCGGACATAACAGCCGCCAGTCGCATTAGCGTTATTGCCAATATAGAAATTTAATCCGCTGTTTTCTTGAACCATTACAAACTTGCCGGCAAGGACGGTATTATAAATTGAAACCGGTGCAATGATAACGGCAGCGGCTATCGCAAAAATGACGGAATAACGATAGTTTTTGCGACGGTATCCTATCCAAATAAATAACAGTAGTTCTGCAGTGATAAAGAGCAATGATAACGGGTGAGTTATTATCGTCATTCCAGCGGCAGCGCCTGCGCAACAACAGTACCAGAAATATTTGTTGTCAGGTAAATTATTATTGCGGCGCGGTTCGCCAAGATATAGCAAAAAAATATTGCAGCAGAGCAGTGGCAGCAGCAGGCTTTCGCAAACAAGTTCGCCCTGATAGTAAATTAGGGGAGTATATATTGCCGCAATAGCCAGGGTGATATATGCTATGACTGAATGACGGCTGCCGGATAAACGACGGATAGTCAAAAACAGCAAATAAAAACCACCCAGCCCAATTAATAACTGAAAAAACCTGATTAATAAAAAATTATAGCCGACGCAATAATAAATGGCGGCAAGAAAGTATGGATAGAGAGGCGCGTGAATTGGTACAATCTGCCAAATTAAATTACCGGCAAGAATAGACCTGGCCCATTCATCATATTCCTGAACATCTGGCCCGATGGGAACCATAAATAACGGAGATGCGGAAAATTGCCAAAGGTAACAAATTCTCAGAACCAGCCCTGATAACAGCA
This sequence comes from uncultured Victivallaceae bacterium, assembly GCA_964542255.1. GTDB lineage: Bacteria > Verrucomicrobiota > Lentisphaeria > Victivallales > Victivallaceae > CAYMSF01. The sequence continues at coordinate 797 of CAZITV010000107.1, read as the reverse complement.
ACAACAGCAATATTTTTCTTTCGGTAAACATAATGGCGTAAAAATCTACCTTATTGGACAGATTTCAAAAGTAATTGCGGACAAAATGCTTATATAAATATTGTCAGCGACGTTTCCTGTGACTAATGACGGGTTTAACCGCAAAACGTACTACATCTTGTCAAAAGTTAGACTTTGGGCAAATGTCGCAATACAGCAGCATCCGTTAAGTCACAATACACATACCTGAAACTAACGCATTTATGCAAATAATTCAAGTCTGTGAATCAATTTCAAAATCATTTTTTAGTTATTAAGCTAATTTGATGACCCCGCCAAAAGTCGGTCGATGATTTTTGTGTCTCAACATAAATCATTAGCAGCAGCTCCATCAAAAATCCCCAGACCGGACTTTTGGCGGGGCATCAAATATGTCAAGAACTTCGAAAAATCCCATAAAATAGGCTTTCTGAGGTTGCATAATATTTCAGGTATGCGATATTGAGATGAACCTCTCACCGCCGCAACCGTTAGCGAGGTCATAATGAAAAAAATTAAACTTGGTGTCAGTGCCTGCCTGCTAGGCGAGAAAGTTCGTTATGACGGGCAACATAAGCGTGACCACTACATTTGCGACATACTTGGGCAAGAAGCTGAATACGTGCCGGTCTGCCCTGAAGTGGAATGCGGTTTGACTGTACCGCGCGAAGCAATGCGCCTGATTGGAACTATTGAAGATACCCGCTTGGTTACTGTCAAATCTGGTATTGATTATACCAAACAAATGCGCCAGTGGATTGGTGAAAAACTAGATTCAT
>CAZITV010000106.1:0-8166 GCA_964542255.1 uncultured Victivallaceae bacterium | reverse complement strand
CTTGCATTTCAGAACGAAGAAAAAGAGAAGCTGGCTGAGAAATATCGCATTGTGGCAGATTTCACCTATGACTGGGAAATGTGGAGTGCTCCTGATGGCACGTGTCTGTACATCTCCCCTTCCTGTGAACGTATTACCGGTCATACTCCGGCCGAGTTTCTAGCTGATCCAAACCTCATTGTACGTATCACGCATCCGGACGACCAGTCAAAAGTCCGTACGCATTTGTGCGATGCTCAAGCGCAACAATTCATTGAATTGAATTTTCGAATCCTCACTCCAGAAGGTGATATCCGCTGGATAGAACGTATTTGTACCTCCGTTTACAATAAAAGCGGGCAGTGGCTTGGGTGCCGCGCGAGTAATCGCGATGTCACCAGGCGCAAACGGCTGGAAGAGGAACTGCAACAAGTATCTACTCGTTTATCCCTGGCTGTTCGCGCCGGTGGTGTCGGGATATGGGACTACGATGTTAGCCATAACAACCTGATATGGGATGACCAGATGTTCCGGCTGTACGGAATCACGGCAGACCAGTTCAGCGGGGCCTACGAGGCCTGGACGGACGGAGTCCACCCGGAAGACCGTGCGCGTGGTGACGAGGAAATAAAGATGGCAATTCGCGGGGAAAAGGAATTTGACACCGAGTTCCGCGTGCTCTGGCCTGACGGTACCACCCACTACATCCGCGCCATGGCTTCTGTGCAGCGGAATGCCGCCGGCCAAGGCGTGCGGATAATTGGCACGAATTGGGACATCACCGAACACAAGCTGGCTGAAGCAATGCTGGCGAGGAACAGGTTGCGGTTGGAGAACATCATCGATGCCACTCATGTCGGCACCTGGGAATGGAATGTCCAGACAGGGGAAACGGTTTTTAACGAGACATGGGCTCAGATCATCGGTTATACCCTAGATGAATTAGCCCCTGTCAGTATCAAAACCTGGGAAAAATTCGCTCATCCCGACGACCTGAAGCAATCAGTGCTGCTGCTGGAAAAGCACTTCGCCGGCGAACTACCATACTATGATTATAAATGCAGAATGAAGCACAAAAACGGCCATTGGGTCTGGGTTCACGACCGCGGCCGCGTCGTCACCCGCACTGCAGACGGCAAGCCGCTGCTGATGTTCGGTAATCACGCCGAATTAATAAAGAGCAATGCCTATCTGGAAAACCTGGTCAACTGCGCCAATGCGCCCATCATTGTCTGGGATTCGCAATTTCATATAATGCGCTTCAATCATGCCTTCGAATTATTGACTGGCCGCAGCGAGGAGGAAGTTCTCGAACAATCACTGGATATACTGTTTCCGCCCGCGCTTGCCCCAAAAACGGTAGCGCTGATTCACCAGACCGCGACAGGAGAACGCTGGGAAGCAGTCGAAATCGAAATCTTGCACCGGGACAGGACAATACGAACGGTACTGTGGAATTCGGCAACGCTGTTTGCACCGGACGGCAAAACACCGATTGCCACCATTGCCCAGGGGCAGGACATCACCGCGAGTAAGTTTGCGGATAAGTTGCTCCGGGCTAGCCAGGCGCGTTTTGAAGCGTTGGCGGTACAGTCACGCACTGTTATATGGGAAACAAATGCTGACGGACTTTATACCTATATCAGTCCTGTGATTGAACAGATTCTCGGCTACCGCGAAATCGAAATTATAGGCAAAAAGCACTTCTATGATCTGCATCCGGAATTCGGGCGCGAAGAATTTAAGACTGCTGCATTCGCGGTTTTCAGGAGTAAGGAGTCATTCCTTAATCTGGAGAATATAGTGCAAGCTAAGGACGGTCACTGCATCTGGTTTTCTACTAACGGTATCCCTGTTCTAGATGCGGACGGCAAACTGCTGGGCTATCGCGGGTCAGATACCGACATCACCGAACGTGTTAAATCACAACAGGAACTTATTCATGCCAAAGAACGTGCGGAAGAAAGTGACCAGCTTAAAACAGCTTTTTTGACCAATGTGAGCCATGAGATCAGAACCCCGATGAACGGTATTCTTGGCTTTGCGGAACTGTTACAGGAAGAAAATTTGAGTGTAGAGGAACAGCAGGAATACATCAACATAATCCAGATAAGTGGCAAACGGATGCTCAACACTATCAGCGATATCATCAGTATCGCCAAAATTGAATCCGGACAGATGAGCATTTCGCTCAAAAAAACCAATATTAATGAGCAACTCGACTATATTTATGCCTTTTTCAAGCATGAGGCGGCAGAGAAAAAGCTGGAGCTTATTTTAAAAACAGGGTTAACGAAAAATGCGGCAGTCATCGAGACCGATCAGGAAAAACTATACGGCATTCTGACTAATCTGGTAAAAAATGCCATCAAATTTACCGAAACCGGCACGATTGAATTCGGCTATGAGTGTAAAGGTGAATTCCTCGAATTTTATGTAAAAGATCACGGCATTGGTATTCCCGCAAATAGGCAGAAGGCGATTTTTGAACGTTTTGTTCAAGCGGATATCAGCGATAAGCGGGCATATCAGGGGTCAGGACTGGGATTATCCATTTCAAAAGCTTATGTGGAAATGCTGGGTGGCAGAATATGGGTTGAAAGCGAAGACGGCAAGGGTTCAATATTTTATTTCACCATTCCTAATATCGCTGCAATAGAAGAAAAAAGAGTTATTGAAAATGCGGTCCAGGCAGATATGCCCGCAGAGGAGAAAGACGATCAAATCAGGCCGCTGAAAATATTAATAGCTGAAGATGACGAACAATCAGAGGCACTGATTACAATAGCAGTCAAAAAGTTAGCCAGAGAGATTTTAAAGGTAAAAACAGGGGTGGATGCAGTTGCAGTCTGTCGCAATAACCCTGATATCGACTTGGTCCTGATGGATGTCAAAATGCCCAAAATGGACGGCCATGAAGCGACAATAGAGATCCGGCAGTTCAATAAAGATGTGGTCATTATTGCACAAACTGCCTATGCGCTTGAAGGAGACCGGGAACAAGCAATAGCGGCAGGGTGCAATGATTACTTTACAAAGCCTTATAACCAAGCCACATTAGCCGCAATACTAAAGAAGTATTTTTGAGCGGAGGAAGGCAAAGAAACTACGGCAGTCCGGGGCATTGCTGATGATGTAAAAGCATGTATTACATTATGTAACAGTGAAAACTGTGTAAACCATAAAAGCTATGTTCTCATTTAGTAAATTTTGACGCCATTGCCGTGATTTTCAAGTCCTGGTTTAACCTGCCGGGCAATAGACCCGAAACGGAAAAATGCTAATTAATCCGTGTGGTCGTTTATTCCATTATTGCGGAATGATTTTACTCTTTATCCGGTACATCAAAAACCACTTTATTTTCGACGTTATCTGCTGCTATGCTTTCAATCGCCCGAAGGAGATCGCCAGAGGAAAATGGTTTTTTCAAGGCAACGGCGGCACCGAGAAGTTCAGCACATCTTAATGAAATTTGCGAATCAATTATTCCTCCGCCGGATATCGCGATAATGCCGACCTTCGGCCAGGTTTTCTTGATCTCGACAATTGTCTCGAGACCCTCCTTCTTCGGCATAAATAAATCCGTGATTACAATTGAAATATCCGGATTGTCCGCCATCTTCGCAATGCCATCTTCGCCGTTGTTGGCAGTAACGATGGTGTGACCTGAGAGAGATAACATTTCACAAATAATTTTTTGTACTTGCTCGTCATCTTCGATGATTAATATTTGCATTTTAACTACTTTCTTCTATAAAAATGATGATTTCTAATGCATTAAAATTACTGTTTATCTATAGTATTCCAGCGGCACCGTACAATCAATGTCCTTTCCGTAACCGGTTCAAAAATTTTCATAATGTCAGAATTTTCTTATCTGTGATTTATAAATTCCGAATAAAACACGAACGGGATCAAGTTTCGTTATTGATGTTATACACTGATATGTTTTTAATGGCGTCAAGGAGTTGCCGGGCTTTAAAGGGTTTTTTTAATGTAATATCTGCACCGGCTTTTCCAGCCCATTCCAGTGGAACTTGCGGATCCAGTCTTCTACCTCCGGATATCGCTATCACGCTAACATGCGGCCATAACTCTTTTATCTCCAGGATAGTCTCAATACCCTCTTTTTTGGGCATAATCAAATCAGTGATTACAATTGAAATATCCGGATTTTCTTCCAGTTTGAAGATACCTTTTTCGCCGTTTATAGCGGTAAGAATGGTGTGATTGGCAGGGGCGAGCATTTTACAAATAATTTTTCGCACTTGCTCGTCATCGTCAATGACTAATATTTTCATTTACTGCCTCATTTTGTGAATTGATGATTTCATTAATAGTTGATGCTAACATATTTAAATTTACCGGCTTCTTTAAAATCTGCCGGATGCCATATCGTCCTATCGGTACTGTATAATCAATATTCTTTCCATATCCAGTCATCAAAATTATTGGAATGTCGGGATTTTTCTTATTTATCCTTTCGGCCAGTTCTATTCCAGTCATCCCCGGCATGGTCAGATCGGTGATAATCAGATCAAAGTTCGGATTGCGATTAAAGAGATCAAGTGCTTCAATCGGCGATGTTTTAGTTTCCATTATGTAACCTAGCCTAGACAGCATTACAAAAATCAGTTTTACGGTGACAGGCTCGTCATCAACAAAAAGCACCCTGCCTTTGCCTTTTACTATAGTCGGTATTTTTTGATTTTCCAGTTCCTTTTCGTTGATAACCGGAAGGAAAACACTGAATGTTGAACCCTTTCCCTCAACACTTTCCACGGTTATTTCCCCCTTGTAGCTTTTTACAATCCCGTAGACAACGGCCAGTCCAAGTCCTGTGCCTTTATTTATCGGTTTGGTGGTAAAAAACGGTTCATAAAGTCGTTCCAGTGTTGCTTTATCCATGCCGGTTCCAGTGTCAATGACGCGTAACATAATGTATTCTGCGTCAGGGTTGCAGGATGCTGGTATGTTTTTGTTATCGATATCACGTAGTTCAATTGTGAGCGTTCCGCAGGCGCTTTCCATTGCGTGAAATGCGTTAGTGCAAAGATTTACAATAACCTGGTGAATCTGTGATGAATCCGCCAGAATATTCCGGCATGAATTGTCGACATGCTGTATTATTGTAATGGTAGTCGGAATCGACGGACGCAACAACCGCAATGCTTCCTTAAGCAGTGATGTGACCGAGATAGGTTGCGGGTTCTTTTCCTCCGGTCTGCCGAATGTCAGGATTTGAGAAACCAGATTTTTCGCCCTTTCCGCCGCCTTGGCAATTTCATCAAAATACTCTTTAAAAGGATCTTCCGCTGGCACCGTAGCTAAACCTAATTCGGCATAGCCGAGAATCGGCAGCAAGATGTTATTGAAATCATGTGCTATCCCGCCGGCAAGTGTTCCGATGGCTTCCAGACGTTGTTTTTTGCGGATACCTGATTCCAGCATTTCAATCTCTTTTTCCGAATCAATACGGTCGGTGATGTCCAGCATGATTCCGTCAATTCCCATGTAGCGCCCGTCGCTGGAAAATATTGATGTTCTCCTGTCTTCAATCCATCTGACCGAACTGTCATCGGCAACAACCCGGTATTGAAGCACTTGTGACGTTTTTTTGTTTTGCAGTTTTCTTTTCGAGTCAGACACCATTTTGCGATCTTCCGGATGAATGACCGGCATACTGGTAAAGAGATATTCTGCGATCTTCTTGTCATGCTCTCCCGTCGCCGCCGCGCCGAGATGACTGAGAAAATTGATACTATTATCCCGGGATATCCGGTATACGGTGCCAGGGATATTATCGATGATAGATTTCAACTTCTCGCTTACCTCTTTCTGCAAAGCGCTTTCCCGCAACGCCTCTTCCGCATTTTTCAGCTTTGTGAGGTCAATGAAAATACTCCTTATTCTTGACACTGATTTTTGTTCAATGAACGGAGAGCTGTAGAGCAATCCTGGAAACTTTTGACCATTTTTTCGCAAACAGGTATATTCTTTGCTGTTGCTGCTGCCATTCCGCATGGATTTAAGCGCCGTTTTCCATTGCGAAGCATCTTCAGGAATGAGCAACTGCAATACAGAAATATCACTGGTTATTTCTGCTTCGTTGTAACCAAAAACCTCCAGACATTTCCGGTTGCAGTAGATGATCCGACCATTGTTATCAGTTTCAAGCATCGGCATCGGCAGCATTTCGGTAAGCTCTCTGAACCGGTTTTCGCTCTCTCTTAGCGCATTTTGTGCGCGCAAACGTTCTGTTATATCCCGGCTTATGCCGAATAGAACATCTTTCCCGTCCCATTCGCCATGGGTGATTACTGTCTCTACGGGGATTTTCCTGCCCGTTTGGGTCAGCAGTGGCACCAAACATACATTATTGGTGCCGGCAATCATCTTCTCAATATTGGCTTTCGCTTCCTGCTGCTGGTTTTCAGGGTGAACGTCCAGAACATGGAGCCGGGTAAGTTCTTCGGCACTGTATTCGAGCAATTTTTGTGCGGCTTTATTCGTATGGAGAATTTTTCCGTTAGCGTCAACGATAAACAGTAAATCGTCTATGGTATTAAAAAGAGCCTCAAGATTTTTATTGGCAATGTTTACTTTTTCTTCATGCTTGGACTGAATAATTGCGGAACCGATATGCGACGCCACCGTTTCAAGCGCCTTGCGGGATGATTCCGGAACCTGCTCCAAACAGTGCGATGCCACGTTAAGACATGCGACAATCTTGCCTTTGCAGGCAATCGGCAGGATTGCAATCGCATGCAAACCTTCATTCAAAGTATCTTCGGAATTGTCCGCCGCCGCTATATCCGGGAAACGTGAATAAACCGCATTGCCCTTCATGACAATACCATACTGTTTTGAGTCGGATGGATAACATGTTGCAATGCAGACAAATGATTCAGGCAGTCCATAATGATAAGCTAAGGTCATGTTGTCATCCGCTTCGTTGACAAGATAAATGCCGCCGCAGTCCATCCCTGAGATATCAAGTGCGGATCTTAAGCAAAGCTTCAGCGTTTCATCGAACGAGCTAGATTCGCTCAACTTTATGGCAAGATCAAGTTCTGATTGGATGAGTTGTTCGTTATGTCTGCGTTGCAACACATTTGCGATAATGCTACCGGCGAGTTTAAGTATATATGCAGACTCTTTCGACCAATCCCGTTCAATTTTTACCGCATCAAATCCAATGTAACCGAATGGTAGTGTTCCGGATGGCGCCAACGGGATGAGGATTAGAGATTTTATATCCTGTTCCAGCAGGATATCTCTTTCTGCTTTGGCCTCATCCGGCAGTTTAGATACTTCTGGGATGATGATGATTTCATTGTTGTTGATTTTATTGGTCAGCCACGAAAAAGCTTCAGTCGGGAGTTTTTTTAACATGTCAATTTGTGGCTCTATGCCCTCAGCGCACCATTCGTGGGTATTGTCCATTAACCGCAAATTGTCATAAAACTGAAAAATATAACTGCGATCCGCCTGAACAAAGGCACCAATGGTTTCAAGTGCGGCATTAACAGCCGCATCAATCTTTTCTAATGGAATGTTGATAAACTGATAGCCAAGACTTGTTATCAGAAGTTTGAATTTATTGTTATAAACTTGGGTAATCTCTAAATTCTTGCGCGCCGTGATATCCTGATGTGAGCCCATCATGCGCAACGCCTTGCCGGAATCATCCCGTTCAAATACCTTGCCTCGGTCGAGCACCCAGACCCAGTGACCATTTTTATGGCGCATTCTCGCCTCTATTTCATAATACTCTGTTTCGCCACGAAAGTGACGTTTTAGCTCGGCATTTGAATTGTCCAGGTCATCAGGATGACATAAAGCAGCCCAGGTTTGAATTGTAACCGGCTCGAGTTCTTCCCGAGTATATCCGATAATTGCCGCCCAATGGTCATTGATGCCAACGCTGCCGAATTCAATATTCCAATCCCATGAGCCAATCTGCGTGGCCTCTAATATCATATCCAGTCGCCAAATTGATCTTTCAAGCTCTTTCAGCCGCGCGTTAGCACTTGCACCATTTTGAGCTTTTTTATGCTCGCCACTTGTGACCTGTGCATTGGCAATAGACGTTTTTTTCTCATCATTAATGCTCATATCGTTCACTTTATCAATCAATAAATACAGTTACAATATAATTGCTTGAATATATAGCCTGTTAAGCAA
>CAZITV010000105.1:0-8272 GCA_964542255.1 uncultured Victivallaceae bacterium | reverse complement strand
GGATATGTAAAAAATGTCAGACTTAATGCACCACGGCTATTTTTGTCAAACTAACTGCAGAAGCTCATTTTTAGGCGGTGCGTTTACTTTGTCCATTTTCTACGAGTAAAATGTTGCAATAATTATTATGGATTTAATGAATGTAACTTGCAATATTAATGGCTTGGGCTATCTTAGAAACTGCTGTTGTTAAATTTTAAAATTATTAAAAAATTAGAATATAATATATTATGGATAAAAGGGTTGCAAATTTAACTGAATTTAAAAGCCATAACTCTATTTATTCACGGATATCAAAAACCAATATTTTGAACGGCAAAGAGGATGTACAGTGGAAAAAAGAAACTCATAAAGAATCTTTTTTTGTTGATAAAATTCGTTATCTTACGCCACAGGATTGGACCTGTTTGATTGGACAGTTAACACCGATTATCGAATATAATAATAGTATTGAAGATCCAGAAGAATGGGTGAGTATCGAGGGTGGTTTGGTTACAGTGTTTGAAGTTTTCCCCAGAGATTACCGTAATACCAATGGAATTTTTCTGCCGGGCGGGGTGTTCTTTTACCGCCAGAAGACCGACGACGGCCACTATACTTATGGTTACAGCGGTACAATACTGCGCGTCGGCAATCCGAATAATCCAAATTCTTATATCGAATTGAAACGCAAAGATTATAATGTCACCAACACTGTTAGCCTGGGCGTTTTTAAAGGTAACGAAGATGCCCTGCCAGGAAATTCCAGAAATGATTTATTGAAATCATTCGGACAGATCGGCGTACAGTAATAAGCCCCGTAATTTATGCTCCGTTTTTTCCTCTCCATAGAGCTAATTGCAAAACTCCAGATTTTACCGGTTCAGTATTAGCTTATGGCTTCAGTCTGCATGGAATTACGATGGTTGACATAAAATCTGTACCGGGCAGCGGCACTAATCTAGGCGTACCTATTTCCACATTAGACAATATCTTTTTTAATTCCATCCCAGGTATTTTTCTGTACATCGCTGATTTCGCCAGTACTAAACTAAATTGATTGATTTGGTTAGTCCGCAGCATCAGTAAGAGCTCCCGAAGTTCATCGCCTGAATTATATTGTAAAAATTTCTTGTTATAAAAGTGCGGCGCGTTAACCATCGGAAGCCAAAAAATATCAGAAACTACAACAGGCGGCGCAACGGCAATTTGCCGATTTAATTCACGCATATTTCTTTTCATTATGTATAAATTGCTTATCCCGCGGATTTGCAGCAGTATGCTGATTAATACCAATGCGGCAATACTGATTATTGTGAATAGGCGTAATTTGCGCGGCAATATATTATTGCGGGAAAGCCGGGCTGCGGCATAAAGCCATAACGGCACCAGCAGCGGATACAGATAAATAAAATGGCGCGGTCCCCATACTATGCCTAAATCGTTCTGCGTCAACAGTGGGGTAATCCCGGCACAGTAGAATATTACAATCAGAGCAGCCAGACGCAGCCGGAGCGAAACGTTAAAAACAAGAACCCGCAGGTTTAACCATAACGGCAGTAAAAACGGTGAAGCCGTAAATAAACCAATCGTAAAAATAGTCGCAAGAACTGGCTCGCTGTTCATCCATAACATTACCGTCAATAATGCTGCCGCTATCGCTCCTGCTGTCAAGATAGCTGTGGCGGTTACACTCAACTTTCTGCCGGCGCGGCGGTGCATAAACAGCCCGGCAATCAGTCCGGCGGCAAATGGCAAAAATAAAATTATGTAGTACCATTGATTTTCAAACGAACCGGAATTGAATTTCAGCAGGTAGATGTAGTAACTGTTCAATTGATTCAAAACAAATTGCCATAGGCTGATTTCCGCACTGTTATGCTTGTAGTACTGGCTGCCGTGCAGTCCAAGCCAATGTCCGTAATAGTGATATTGCCAGAGCCATGACGGAAGTAACATTATCAGCGTGCCGCCGCAAAAGATGGCAATTTTATGCCAGGAATATTTTACGCATAACATTGCCGCTGCCGCTGCTATAATTAATACATAAATGTCTTCCCGCAAAATTCCGGCTGCTCCAAGCAGCAGTCCAGCTTTGAATAATGTTATTAGTGACGTATGTCTGCTGCTTCGGTGGAGCAGCAGCATAAATGCTGACGCTGACAACAGCGTTACCAGAGTCATTTCCCAAAAGGTCAAACTGTAGAAGAGCAGCGGGGTGCATAGACTAAGTGCAATCACTCCGATGGCGTATCTGTCCCGGAGATGCAGATTGCTGACAATGGCGCTGCCAACGATTATTGTGCCCATGCCGGATAGCAGCGGGATTATGTATAACCCGGCGAAGCCGCATATAACGTAAAGCCATTGACTAATCCACGAAAAGTATGGACTGAAAATCGAATCTATGCCGCGTTCACTTTTGATGAAATAGAAACTGCTGTAAGGGAAAAAACGTCCGGCAGGGTCTAAATCAGCAGCCGGATTGGCAATCTGCAGTTCCCCGTGGTATAACAAGTTTTGCATAATGATAAATTTATTGCCGCCATCGGTATTCCAAAATACTTCTAGTGGTAAAAAACTTAACAGGGAACAGTATATTGCACACACCGCAATAATAACAAAAACAGTCAGGTTTTTCTTATATGTGGCGGCGGATTGTTGTTTCAAACTAGCCATATTTTCATCGTTTAATATCATTGTCAAGAGGTTTCGTGGCGGTGACGCCAATATTATACCGTTATAACTGAACAAAGCAACATAAAAAATACAAATATCATTGGTTATTCTTGTTCTAAAGATTATATTTGAGGAACTGTAACGAGACACCCCGGTATCGGCGGATTCTCAGAAATAACAACCAAAACTCAAAAAAATCGCAATTACTGCCTGTTTTTAGCGCGGCCATTAATAATTGCTTGGGCAGATTGCCATTGTATCTTTTAATAAACGGCTTAACCGCAGAGATAAAATATGTCGAGAATCGCACGTGTTGTTGTTGACCTGTCGCTGGACCGCGGTTTTGATTACCTGATACCAGAGCCGCTGCTTGGGCAGGTACATGTCGGCGTCCAAGTCAAAGTCCCGTTCGGAAATAGTGTGCGTCTGGGTTACGTGCTGTCCATTCTTGAAAATTCCGACTATCAGCAGGAGCTTAAGCCGATACAGTCTGTTTCATTGCCGCATACCCGGATTCCTGAACCATTGATTAAACTCGGACGCTGGATGGCAGAGTATTATTGCTGCAGTCGTGAACAAACTATTCGTACGTTGTTGCCGCGTGCAGTGAGGAGCGGCAAAGTTAAGCACCATACTTTAAAATATTATTCTATAGCCGATACCAATATTGTTGAAAAGTTTATTATTGACAACGCCGCGCATAAAGGCAACGCAAAACAAGTTCAAATCCTCAAAACACTGCTGCCAATAAAATCTATGGAACTGGAACAATTGCTCGGCGAAGCCAAAGGCAGTGCCGCAACAATCGGGACATTACTCAAAAAAAAGCTGATTTGTGAAGAAAAACGCGTTGTCAGAAGAGACCCTTATGCCGATGTCAGTATAATGCCGACTTTGCCGCAAATTCCAACAGCTGAGCAAAGCGCTGCACTCAATACCATCGCGGCAATGCTTGCCAAACCAGACCAAAAACACACAATCTTGATTCATGGCGTTACCGGCAGCGGCAAAACTGAAATTTATCTTCAAGCTATCGCGTCTATAATCGAACAGGACAAAGAGGCGATTGTTCTGGTACCGGAAATATCCCTGACACCGCAAACTGTACGGCGTTTCCGCGCCAGGTTCGGCGATATGGTATCGGTAATCCACAGCCGTCTGACTGAAGGTGAAAGATTTGATGAATGGAGTAAAATTAACGACGGCCTGGTTAAAATTGTTATAGGCGCACGCTCCGCACTATTCGCACCATTCCGCAAACTCGGTCTAATTGTCGTTGACGAAGAACATGATAATTCATATAAACAATCCGAAGCACCGCGTTACCATGCGCGCGACGTGGCGATTATGCGCGGTATGATTGAGAATGCTGTGGTTATTCTCGGTTCAGCAACACCTTCGTTTGAGTCATACACCAATGCGGTAAACGGCAAATATCATTTGGCAGAGTTGAAACAGCGTGTGGAGAATAGATTTCTGCCAACCGTCAATGTCGTTGATTACCGCCTGGATGCCAACGAACCCGGACAGTCTAATATCATTACAAAAATTTTGCGCGAAGCGGTGGCGGAGCGCCTGAAACGCGGTGAACAAACAATCTTATTCCTTAACCGGCGCGGTTATGCCAGGCAGATGCTTTGTGAATGCTGCGGTTTTGTCGCTGAGTGTCCTGATTGTTCAGTTGCATATACCTACCACCGTCAGCGTCAAACACTTTCGTGCCATCTTTGCGGTGATGTTATTCCCGCACACCAGCATTGTCCTGAATGCAATTCAGAAGAAATTCGTTATTCCGGCTCCGGGACAGAAAAAATAGAGGCAATGATCGGCGCCATTTTTAAGGGTGCGCGCATTATCCGTATGGATTCCGATACTATGCGTAAAATCAGTTCATATGAGGAAGCACTGGAAAAATTTGGCCGTGGCGATGCCGATATTCTTGTCGGTACTCAGATGATTGCTAAGGGGTTGGATTTTCCCAATGTTACACTCGTCGGCATTATCAATGCCGACCATGGTTTGCATATTCCAGATTTTCGCGCGTGCGAACGAACATTCCAGATGCTGACCCAGGTGGCAGGGCGTGCGGGCAGGGGAGATATTCACGGTGAAGTAATTATCCAAACATTTAATCCAAACAACGAAACCATTCAACTGGCAATTCAGCAGGATTTCGTTAAATTCTATGAATATGATATGGATGTCCGGAAAATGCTCTCTTATCCACCTGCCGGTCATCTCATTGCAGTTCACTTCAAAGGCGAAATAATGGCGGAAGTATCCGCCGCCGCAAATCAATTTATGGAAAAAATCCGACCATTTTGCCATGACGGCATTGTCGTTTCAGAACCTGCACCGGCTCCCATTGAACGCATTAAAGGCAAGTATCGTTTTCAAATTATTTTGCGCGGCGCCAAACTGAAACAGCTGCGGGAAAAAATCCGGCAGATTGTTCTGCATGAGGCCAGGATTAAGAATGTTGAGGTATATGTCGATGTGGATGCACAATCGTTAATGTGACTCAGCAGCGGATTGCCAGATTTAACCCGAATGACCGCAGTGCCAGCTCTTCATTAACGTTGAACAGCAGATTGAATGTTAATTTTTCTGCCTCATTTAATGCGTTTAGCGCCCATTTCTCATCCAGCGTTTTCGGTATATTCAGATTTTCAAAAAATTCCGGATTAGGCAGATGTTCCAAGTTTGCCCCGCTGGCCAGCAGATACAGCTGTCCCAGCCAGGTACTGATTGCACCAATAAAATATTGACGAATTTTAAGATATTCTCCGGCAACGGCGGATTCGTACTGCTTTTCCAATCTTTTTCTTACTGCCGGTTCCAACTCGGAAGCTTGATTCATCTTTTCCGCCCAGGCTGCCTCCGTTGACTTCTCAGCATAATCCTGCAGGTTATTGGCGATATTTATAATTACTGCAATATTCCGCTCTGCGGCCGCTGCATTTTTACCGGAATTAAAGCAAAGATTATGCAGTGCTTCGTATAAATCGCGGCACTGGTCAAACTTATAACTGCAGCGGTTCTCCAGCAGCATTAACATTTGACAGCGGGAACGGGTAGTCGGCAGCAGTGCTGAAGGGTTGCCGGTGGTAAGAATGATAAACGAATTCGCAGGCGGTTCTTCCAGCGTTTTTAAAAATGCGTTTTGTGACTCAATATTCATCCGGTCCGCGTCATAAATAATTCCAACTTTCTTATTGCCTGCCGCGGTGCTGGTAAAATAAAATTGACTTTCAAACCATCGCGTCGTATTGGGTTCAGGATTTTTGCGTTCCCCTACTGAGATTTGCCAAATTTTACCGGTTGGAGTAAGTTCATATAATTCCTGGTAGATGCCGCGTTCCAACTGGGAGCAAATGCGGCAAGTCCCGCACGGCTCACCGGTTTCTACCGCATTCGGGCATATTGCCATTTGACTAAGTAAAATAGCAAAATCATGCCTTATATCAGGGGTGTCACCATAAAGTAAATATGCGTGAGACAACTTATTGCTTTTCCTGGCATTTTTTAAGCAGCCGATCACAGTTGGAAACTTTTTTTCATAAAGCTTATAAAGCATGTTGCAGATACTCCAAAATCCGGGCATGTATCTGATCCGGATGTGGTTCAGCGTTGATTATCTTGACGCGTATTGGTTCCGCCGCCGCGATTTTGAGAAAACCCTCTCTGACTAAATGGTGAAATACAATGGCCTCTGATTCCAGCCGGTCATGTTTGCCTTGATCATCTGTTCGTGCCATCGCGCGTTTGAAGCCGACTTCCGGCCGCATATCCATCAGAAAGGTCAGATTCGGCAGGCAATCGCCCACCGCAAATTTATTCAACTTTTTGATAAATTTAGCGTCAAGTCCGCGGGCATAACCCTGGTAAGCAGTTGTCGAATCCATAAAACGGTCGCATAATACCACTTTGCCCTGCAGCAGTGCCGGTTTAATCAAATGGCGCACGTGCTGTGCCCTGCTGGCGGCAAACAGTAACAATTCTGTTTCAGGAAAAATCGGCTCATCGCTGAGATGATGTTTAACCAGTTCGCGCAGCGTCTCCGCAATGCCGGTTCCACCAGGTTCACGGGTGATAATATATTCAATCCCGTTTTGTTGAAAATAATTAGCCAGAAGTTTTATCTGCGTGGTCTTCCCGGCGCCCTCTGGCCCCTCAAATGTTATAAATATTCCTTTGTCAGGCATGATCTTTATTCATCCGGATTATTAAAAAGTTTATCAAAGAGATTTGGAACTCAATAACCAGTTTTTTAGAGTCAAATCCAGCTTGATTTTGACTGGCGGTGTAAAGCATAACAGCAGTATGCTGTAAACCAGCAGCGCCAAAATCGCCAGAATGTACCGCAAAAAGTACCGGTTATTTTGTAACAGTCCCTTAGCTTGTAAAAAAAATCACTTTTACACAATAGCTCTATTTGATAACTTAGCAAAATGTTGTAAGTTTATTTTATTAAAAAAATATGGAGATTGTAAAGATATGGTAGAACTTAATAGAAATGCTTATTTGTCGCGCAATCTGGGAGATTTTCCGGAAGTAACGATAATTAATAATCAGGAATATGTCAAAATTCAGGACTTGCGCTATGGAACTAATCCGCACCAGCCGGCCGCCTACTATAAACCCCGGGCAGCTGTCTGCCCGGTAGGTGATATGAAAGTGCTTAAAGACGGCAAAAGCGGACTCTCACAAACTAATCTTGAAGATATATCTTACTCAATGAACATCGTCAAATATTTCAACTGCCATGCCTGCGCCGTAATGAAGCATGTCAACCCGAGCGGCGCAGCGGTGCAGTGTCACGGCGATGACTTGTGCACCGTCTATCTCAAAGCGAGAGACGCCGATGCCAGAGCCGCTTTCGGCAGCGTGGTTGCCTTTAATACCGCCGTTGACCGCGCGACCGCAATGAAAATTATGGAAACATTTGTCGAATGTGTCGTCGCGCCAGAATATGAAACTGGCGTACTTGATATTTTTAATGACGACGCCACTTACAAATTAAATAAACATATCCGCGTGCTGCAGTGCGGCGATTTGAGTAACCTGCCGCGTTTTACCGGCGAATCTAAACCGGAAATGCGTACTGTTAAAATCTTGTCTGATGGTTCTGCTATTATCGCTGAGCCGTTATTAACCTCCATACGTTCTATCGCCGACCTGCATTCGGCAGTGGCTGAAAACGCCAAAGTCGGCCGCCAGATCTCAGAAATTAAGGCCACTCCGGAACAGCTCAATGACCTCTTATTCGCATGGTATGTCAACCTTAATGTCCGTTCTAACGGCGTGGTTATTGCAAAAAACGGTCAGACCCTCGCTGTCGGTACGGGTGAGCAGGACCGGGTCGGAGCGGTTGAACAAGCTATCGTCAAGTACCGCCAAAAATACAGTGGCATAAATGCCTTGGATGAGTCAGTAATGTCCAGCGATGGATTCTTCCCGTTTCCAGATGCCGTCGAAATCGCTGCCGAAGCCGGTATTACTGCCATCATCTGTCCTTCAGGCTCATTGCGTGATGCCGATGTGATTAAACGCGCTAATGAATTGAACGTAGCTCTCTATTATGCGCCGGAGCGGATCTTCTCGCATCACTAGT
>CAZITV010000104.1:0-8313 GCA_964542255.1 uncultured Victivallaceae bacterium | reverse complement strand
CTGCGCGGAGCAAAATGGCATCAAGAAGTGGTAAATCTGGCGTAAAACCGTAAAAAAATCAAATTTATTTTGAAATTGCGTCAATAAATAGCCATTGCCACTTGATTTGGCGTATTCTTCAATTATCTTTTTCCAATATTGGTAATCTTTAAATCAACAGGAGGCTATAGACATGAAACGAATCATGATGTTAATAATGCTGGCAGGGGTCAGCCTGGCAGTAAATGGTCGTGATATCACTACCACCACCGGTACTGTTTACAAAGATGTTGAGATTACGAATACGTCTCCAGTCGAAATAACCATTATGTATGATGACAGCAAAGGCAACCCGGTACTGCGCGGCATCGAGCTTAAGGATTTACCGGAAAATATCCAGCGTGAATTCAATTATACCCAGGTACGGGCAGATGAATTTAAAAAGCACGCTGCTGAATACCGGGAGTTAACCTATGAGAAAGCTCTCCAAAAAGCCATCGCCAACGCTGCCGTAGAAAAAGCAACTGAAGAAAGAAATAAACAAATTGATCATATTCAGGCATTAGTCCACGGGCAGCGTCAGCAAATCGAACTTCAGGTAATCCGCCCGATAAAAGGCGGCTGTATCGGTTATGCCGCCGCACCAATTCATAACCTCAATACCGGCAAATACGGTATTTATTATGTCCGCGATGTCCGCTGCGACAATGGTCAGACTTGGCAAGGAGATGTCTATCCCACGGGTGGCACCATTACCATTGCCGAAGGCAATGTTCCGGTATTTAACAGCTCATTTGCTCAGGCGGTTGCGGAGGCATGCGAAGCGGGTAATGTCCAGAAATAGTGGTTTCACACGGGAAAAGAGAAATAATGTCACCAGTGTCGGCAACCTTTGGAAACTTTAAATTCCGTTCAGCAATTTTGCTGGTTGTAGTGCTCCTGTGGACAATGACCGCAATAACTTTTCACGCTTACTATGCGGCGCTGGCCAGAGATAAGTATCTCACCGCCGGCAACCGCATTGCAATTCGCCACGGCACCTATGACGGCGGCCGCGGCCGTATTCTTGACCGCAATGGTAGTCCTTTGGCTTGGTCGGAACGCCGGTTTGACATATTTCTTTTCAAAATTCCTGAAGACAAAGAAGTACTTAACGACATGATGGAAAGGATTAAGCAGGTACTGCCGGAAGCCGGATGTCTGCGTATGAAACAGGGATTTTATTTGATACAAAGCGATATTCCGCCGGAAAAAATTCTTGATCTTGAACCGCTGCTCAACCTTTTTCCGGACTTGAAGATTTTGCCGCGGGTGGACCGCTGCGTTATGGATTACCAGGAAGTGCGTTCTCTGATTGGCAAGACTCAAATCAAAGAGGGCATTCTGGTAGGAGTCAGCGGATTGGAACGCGAATACAATGGCGAACTGACCGGCACCCAGGGTCAATATGAAGTTATGCTCGACCGCCACAAAAACTGGGTGCGCAATACCTGGCAGCTAATCAAAAAAGCTGCGCCCGGCAAAGATGTCAAATTAAATGTGATACTCAGTGACCTGATTATTCCAGCAGCTAAAACACCGCCGGCTCCACCTCCACAGCAGGAAAATGTCAAGTTTGACACAGAAATCACCTTGGATAATTGGGAAATAGTGGAATTGCCCGCCAATATTAATGATTTAACCGCTATCGACGCGGCTGGAGCAAAATAATGAAGAAGAAAACCAGCGAATTATGGAGTGCGTTTGAACATCGTCCGATGCCGGTGCCGCTCCTGATGTTATTAAGTTTGTTTGTGTTAGGACTTTGGGGCTGTTTGGCAATTTACAATGCGACTTGTTACGGGCCCGCCCCGTTTTATTTTGTCGGCAGACAGCTGCTATGGCTATTCTTAAGTATGGTAGTGCTGCTGGCATGCTCCAGCATTCCCTTTTCATTTTATCGCAATAATGCGGAACTGATTGCCGGCATTGCCTATCTACCGCTGCTGCTGGTGCTGATTTTTGGCGTGCAGATTAACGGAATGACCGGCTGGTTCGCTATCGATAATGTCTTTTTTCAGCCGTCTGAATTAGCCAAAGCCGCATTTATTCTTTCACTGTGCTACTGGGGCTACAAGATGAAACCGGGCTGGGAACGTTTTGGCGGAATGCTGCTGATTACACTGGTCTGGACACTGCCAGTGGCGCTGCAGCCCGATGTCGGCACCGCAATGATCTATATTGCCGCTTTTGTTATTATGTTCTGGTTGATGGATGGCAGCTTAAAATGTCTATTAGCAATTCCCGCAATTCTTATTCCCATATTTACCGGATTGCTCTATTCCAGCACTTACCTGATGAATCGGTTCGCCGGGTTCATTAATCCTGAAGCTGACCCGCTGGGAATCGGCTGGCACGTGCGGCAATTTCAATTCACCCTTGCCCGTGGCGGTTTGTGGGGCACCAAATGGGGTAAAGCGGTGTGGGCAAACTCTTATTTGCCGCTGTCACACAGTGATTCAGTTTACGCATCTCTAAGTGAAGCACTGGGCTTTATCGGCGCAATGCCGGTAATTTTGCTGATGGCGCTGCTCGTGTTTTTCGCTTACCGGCTTACATTGAATGTCAAAGATGAATTCCGCAAGAGTATTATTTTAGGTGTCGCGGTGATGTTTGCGGTGCAGGCGCTGGTGCACGTGAGCGTCAATGTCACGCTTATGCCGATAACCGGGGTAACAATGCCGATTCTGAGCTATGGCGGCAGTTCGCTGCTGGCAACGATGGCAGCATTCGGTCTGCTGCTCAGCGCTGCCGGTGAAGAACGAAATATTTTTGCTGCCGGTGCTTACTACCAACGCGCTGACAATCTCCGGCGCTGAAATTGACTGCACTCATAACATCAAGAATATCATGAATATTGTCAAAATACCCAAAGCTCCGGCATGGCTGGAAAATGTGCCAGTTTTTCCAGTTACCCCGCTGCAGTCAGAAACCCTGAAAGACGGAATCCTAATCCGTTCGCCTAATTGGCTCGGCGATGCAGTAATGACCCTGCCGGCAATTATGCAGCTCAAAAAAATCATCCCTGGCTCTTGTGGAATCTTTGTCATTTGCCCCGAAAATCTCGAAGAATTTTATAAAGCATTACCGTTTGTAGATAAAATCTTCCCGCTATGCCGTTCCAGCCGAAATTGGAGCAGCGAAGAATTTGATCAATTGCGCCGCATCTGTCCGGGTGCCGCCATACTCTTTAATAACTCTCTGCGCGATGTCATTCAACTGCACCTTTCCGGTATTCACCGGTTATATGGCGCAGCGGCGCGGTGCCGCAGCTGGATGCTGCGCCGCAGCTTTAAGTTTGAATGCCGCCGCGACGGGGTGTTAAATAATCTGCAGCATACCTGCAAGTATCTGGCAATGGTTTATGCGCTTGGGGCGCCGCGCTGGGACGGCGGATTGCCGGAATTTAAACTCCCGCCGGCGGAACAACTGCTGCGTGATGAATTGCTGCCGCTGCTGGCTGAAAAAAAATTACTGGCACTGGCCGCCGGCGCCGCTTATGGCAGCTCTAAACGCTGGGACTCTTCATCGTTTAACGCGGTTGCCGCGTGGTGGATTCAACGCGGCGGCACCGTGGCAGTGCTGGGTTCCGGTTCTGAACGCGATATTTGTCAGCAGGCGGTTGCCGGATTGCCGCCGGAATTGGCACACAATCTTGCTGGAAAGACAAATTTGACGGAATTAATGCTGATTTTGCGCAATTCTGCAGTGGTATTGGCCAATGACAGCGGAATAATGCATTTGGCGGCAGCGCTGGGCGTACCCGGTGTGGCGTTATTCGGTCCGACCGACCCGTCGGCCACCGCGCCGATTTCCGGTAAATGGCATATTTTACACCAGCGCGAGCCTTGTGCGCCCTGCTTTAAGCGTCAGTGTCCGCTTGGACATCGAGTCTGCATGACTAAATTAACTCCGGAAATGGCAATTGAAGCGTTGAAAGCTCTGACCGTTGTTCCATAACCGCAACCGGCAGCTCACAGTAATATTCTTCCGGCAACTATTTGTCGCTTTCATCTCCGCCGAGGGTAAAGTGAAACAGCAGTGTCAGCAGCAGCGCAACCCCTGCCACCCATAACGCCGGATTGGCGACGTCAAAAAAAGCGCTGATTGAGCCTTGAGTTTCAATTGGCGCAGACCAACTGTAAATGGATTTAGTCAGCAGGTTAGACATAAACTGGACGCAGGGAATAGCCAGCAGCATCCCGACAATTACCCAAACCACGTAAACTCTGCCGGCGGCAAGGCCGGCAATCGCGCTTACTGGAACCCGTGCACAGAGCGCGAACCCCAAACCGGCTAAAATACCGCCAATCAGTGATGCCCAGAAATAACCGGTGCGTACCTGTAAATGCACCAATCCGGAACGTTCTGCGAAGAAAAATATTATCACTCCAACTGCTAATGAAATCAGCATGGTTTTCAGAACTCTGCCATTTTTTAGTAAAACTGCGTCGAGACAATTTTTGCGGAATGCCAAGTCTGATTTTATCAGGATAAAGCCAAAAAAGATTCCGAGTATAATTGCCGCGACCATCCGGTAATTGCCGGTTAAAGCCAATGGTTCCATAATATTATTACTCCTTGCCGCTGCTGCCTTCTTTACGGCGCTCCAACACTATCGCGATTAAAACCGCGGTTGCAAAGAACGCTATCAAAAATATCCACGACCCGGCTGACATCTGCATTGCCGCCGCCCATTGTCCAAAAAACGTATCGCCGCCGATCTGTAAACCCAGCATCACCAAAAATCCACCGCCTAAACTGTAAATTACTGTATCAAAGAACGAGCGGAAAAAACCACCGTCTGAACCTTGAGTGATGCGAAACTTCCACTGCCCGCTGGAAATTGCCGCCGCCAGCGCCCCGATAAAAATACCGATTAAAAAACCTGTCTGCCAGTCCAGCGGCGGAGTCTCTGCCAATTTTTTCTCTTTTACCGACTCTTTGCAAAATTCTGAAATTACGGTCATACCGTCACTCATTCCCAAGCTGTCGTCAAACAGATATAACCCAAGAATCACCGTCAGCGCAATCAGCACACCATTCACATAGAATGGCCATTTGCCCGATAATACTTTGATCATGATAGATTTGCTCCTTAACTAATAAATGTTGCCATACTATAATTCTCTGCAACAATCTTACAAGGTCAACCACTATAAAACTATAACTAATTTTATTAAATTCAGCTTGTATTTTATCTTGAAATGAAGGATATTTTAAGCAATACAGAGCAGCATTCTAAAAGATAGTAAAGATTGCACAGATTTTTAGTTTGGTTTGTATTCTGAAAGTCCGCCGATACCAGGGTATCGAAGGAACTTGAAGGGTACGAATCCAAAGTCGAAAGAATGCAATCCGCAGGAGCCGGACAAGGTTATTTTGAGATTTTTGGCGCTGACGGTAATTCATAATAATCGGAGACAAAGATGCCATCTATAAACCGCAGATCATATTATTCGTTTCTAATTACAGCCGTGTTGTTCGGGTTTATCTTGGCATCTGGCTGGTGTCAAACGGCACAGACAAATACCACTTCCGGCATTATCCGTATTGGGCTAGCCGCCGATCCGCAAGGTGCAGACAAAAACAGTTCCGGGAGCAGACATTACCGGGATTCATTGCGTAAAATGAAAGATTTCACTGATGCCATGTTAACGTGGAATCCAGACTTTGTCATCGAACTTGGCGACATGGTTGACCTATATTCGCAGGATTATCTTAATACCCTTGACGCAGAGTACTCCCGGTTTCCCGCCGCCCGCCGCCATTATGTACTCGGCAATCACGACAGCCCGCGTAAATCGTTTTGCAGCACCGTGTCAGGATTTAAAGCACCTTACTACTCTTTCGAGTTAAAGGGTGTTACATTTATCATTCTTGACGGCAACTGGGATATTACCGGAAAATCGCACACCCCACCGTGGGATAAGTCGTTTCTGCCGCAGACTCAACTGAACTGGCTCGAAACAACGTTGAACAATATTCCAGGTAAAGCCGTAGTCTTTATCCATCAACGGCTTGACGGCGACCCAAAAACCAACCCGCATCTTCTCAGAAATGCTCCGGATGTCCGTAATGTACTGGAACGTTCTCAAAAAGTCATTGCGGTATTCCAGGGGCACGACCACCGCGCCGGAACCAAAAATGTTGTGAACGGCATCACCTATTATACTGTTTGGGCGATGGTCGAAGACGCATATCCCGGCACCTCATACGCATACATCCTGGTTGATGCCGCGACCGGAACAGTCTCTCTGTACGGCTGCGGCAGTCAATGCTCTTATGCCGTTGAAAAACCGCCGGCAGACATTCCAGTGAATAGTAAAACCATACGGTAAAATGGGAGGCTGTTCCTGAATTCGCAGGAACAACCTCCCCCGCAACAGTATCCCCTCCACTATTACGAATATAATATAAAGTTAATTCAAAAAGTCAGTAATGCCATCACTTTTTTTTTCTTATGGAGAATGATCGGTCACTAAGCCTGGATGCAACCGTGCCGACATCTCTGAGAGAGAACTGCACGCATTGCTCTTCCACCAATCCCATAGCAGTGCCGGTTGCGAACGCGTCCTGATTCGCGGCGAGAAAATCAAAGTCCCAACTATAAACTTCGGTTTGATGTTTAATCCGCTGTTTAACATCATCTAGTGTGAAATGGCGGCTGGCATTTTCCTCCCCATCGGTAATGATTGCGAAGAGCACATGCTCTGGACGCGAGTCCTCGTGTAACACCGTCAACTCCTTGCCCAAGGTGTCAATCGCGGTACAAACCGCATCATGCAGTGCAGTATTGCCGCGACAACAATATTTACTCATCAAATCCTCGTTGATTTTCGACAAATCCACCGAATCAATGATTTTATTGACATTATCGGCAAACTGATATAGGTCGACGACAGTCTTCCCCTGCAATTTGCGTTGTTCGTCCAAGAACCTGTTGAAACTGGTTTTGGTTTCGTTTTCAATGCAGGACATCGAACCGGACGCATCCAGCACGATACAAATGTGGGTGTAATCGTTCATTCTCGCTCCTCCTGAAATTTGTTGTTTGAATTTCAACATAACCATAATATAGTAGATGAGACTGGACAAAGAACGTCCACTTGATTTTTTTAAACTAAAAAAATGGAGTTTTTATTATGCCGCGACCAAAGTCACAACTACACCGCTTAACGCGGATATCCGCGCTGCTGAAAGAAAACCGTTATCCTAATTCAAAAACAATAATGGAAGATTTCCGCCGCATTGCACTTGATGACGGATTACAGATTGACTGTTCGAAGAAAACAATTCTGCGCGATATGAAAATCCTGGAGAGTGAATTCAAGTGTCCATTGGCATTTGACCGGGCGCACAACGGCTATTATCTTAAGCACCACGGCTGGGATTTTATTGCACCCGCATTGCTTGACGAGAACGAAATGCTTGCATCAGTCATTGGTGCGCGGATTGCTGAAGCTATTTTCCCCGCGCCGCTGCGTGGTAAAATCCGCAATGCGGTTGATTATTTACTGCAGAATAATAATCCGGATTTTCTGGATACTGCCAATCTGAAGAGTTTAACCATTCTTTCCGGCTTGTATGTTGATATCAACCCTAAAATTTTTATGAATGTATTCGAAGGCTGGCAGAAACACCAGGTGATACGGATTGATTATTGCGGCTACAAAGGCGAATTAACAACCCGAGACTTTGAGCCGCACACTCTGGTGTTTTATAATAATTCCTGGTACAGCAAGGGAATTTGTCATCTAAAGAATGAAACCCGCACCTTTGCAGTACACCGGATTAAATCGGCGGAACTGCTTGCCGGGACATTTCAGCAGAACAACAAGATTATCAAATCAATCACCTCCGATGATTTTCTCGGTTTCGAAAAAATTACCAATGTCAAACTGAAAATCACCAAAAATATTCGCGACCATTTTATAGCGCAACCATTGCACCGCAATCAAAAAATCAGCAGCGATGGCATTATCACAATTCCATCGGTTAGCAGAGAAGTATTATTTCCCTGTGTTCTGGCTAGAGAAGGTCAAATAGTGCTGCTAAAACCAAAAAAACTCCGCGCTGAAATCAAAACGGCACTGCAAAAAATGTTAAAGGCGTATTAGGCAGTGGAATGAAATAATCTATTGAATTTTTGCCGAATATCTTGATTTGATATCCTAGTTGCTGGTGAGGTGTAAGCCTCTGTTTGCTCACCCGGTTTATCTCCATTCTATTATTGATTACAGATGAACCCGCCAAAAGTCGGTCGATGCTTTTTGCGTCTCAACATAAGTCCTT
>CAZITV010000103.1:0-8354 GCA_964542255.1 uncultured Victivallaceae bacterium | reverse complement strand
ATCAGATTATGCCAATACTGTGATGACAAAACCGTTACAGATTAGTTGTTTTTTCTGGATTTATTTTATTATGTGAATTGAAAATCTCGAATATATCGGCTATATTAATTCCTTAGTTTCTTGTCATTTCATATAAAAAAGTTATCAGCAAAAAGCTATAAAGGCTGTAAAAACACCTTAGCACTGATATATAAAAAATAATTTAATATTTAAATTCACTGGAGCAGTGATGGCAAAAATATTTTTAACCGGTGTTACCGGATTGGTTGGCAGTGCATTCACCGTTAGCCTGGTGCGCAAGCATCCGGCTACGAAAATTGTTGTGCTGACCCGAAAGAGTTCCACCGTCACCGCGCGGCAACGGGTTGAAAATGCCATTATTGAGCAGTGCCAATTTGATGGATACCCTGATTCTGCAACGGCGGTGATGAGCGCCATTGAAGTTATTGACGGCGACGTGGTTGACCTTGATCCGGCGGCATTGGCGAGCAATCCATTGATGTCCGGAGTTGATACTGTCTTTCACTGTGCAGCTGATGTTAATTTAGGCAAGGATACCGATGGCAAAACCTTCAAAATAAATTATGAAGGCACCAAGAATGTGTTGGCGCTGGCCAAGCTGCTCAAAGTTAAAACATTCCATTATGTCAGCACCGCGTATGTTGCCGGACAGCTTAACGGCAGGGCGATGGAAGGTGACCCGGTAAATTCTGGGTTCAATAATTCTTACGAAAAAAGCAAGTATGAAGCGGAGCTGTTAGTTCGGGCTTCGGGTATTCCATTTACAGTCTATCGTCCTTCAATCATTATTGGCCGCCGCCTGGACGGGCGCATTCGCAAACCGTTGGCGTTCTACCGTATTCTTGAATTTCTGGCAAAGCTTAAGAGTCACCGCTGCGCGAAATTAAAATTAGATGTTACCGAATGGGTTGATTTGCAGGTTAGTTTCAAAGCGATTCCGTCTGATTACGTCTATTTTGTTCCAATTGATTATGTACAGGAAGCGATCAGCGCGTTGTTTGAATGCCCGGTTTCAAATCAGACTTATCATATCACCGGCGACTGTCCGCTCAGCACTATACTAATCGATGAAGTCATCTGCAAAGTATTAAAGCTGAAAGGCGTCACCGTCGAAGAAGTAGCATCCAGTCACCATATCGACGAAAAACTGTTGGCAAAATTTCTCGGTGACCTCCTGCCCTACTTTTCCTCAGAAATCGTTTTCGACCAATCCAATGTTAAAAAAGCTCTCGGCGCAGAAGCATTAAACTGGGAAATCGGCGAAGACGGTCTGCGCAAAATGATGACATCGTTCTTTGCCGATTATTACACGAACGTCGAGTGGCTGCAGAAAGTGATTAGCACTTAAACACTGCCCGTTCAACCGTTGAACACATACTCCGCTTAGCTTATATGATCATTGACTTTCATACTCACTTTTATCCACCCAAAATTGTGGAGCGCGCATTGTCCGCTATTTCCGTCTTTCCAGATATCAAACCTGCAACTGATGGTACGGCTGAAGGCTTAAAACATTCAATGCAGCTTGCAGGTATCGCTTGTTCAGTCGGTTTGCCGCTGGCAAACACACCGGATAACGTCCGGGGCATCAACCGCTGGGCTGCCGCTCATAATCATTATCCCGTTATCATTGCCGGTTCAATTCACCCGCATTGCGCCGAACCCGTAAAAATGATTGAGGAAATTGCCGCGCTCGGCTTGAAAGGCATCAAAGTACATCCGGAATATCAGCAATTTCGTTTTTCCGAAACAAAACTCGCCCCTATCTGGCAGGCATGCATTGATAATGACCTCTTTGTTTTAACCCATTGCGGCAAAGACATCGCCTTTTCTCCGCCATTTCATAGCACCCCGCGCGAACTGCGCGAATTCCACGAGCGTTTCCCGCAGCTAAAATTAGTCATCGCGCATTTGGGCGGATGGCAGATGTGGGATGAAGCTGAACAATATCTCATCGGCGCTCCGGTTTACCTCGATACCGCATTCACCTCTAAATATCTACCCGTTGAACGCATTACCGCGATGATTCGCCGCCACGGCGCTGACCGCATCATCTTCGGCACCGATAGCCCCTGGCAGGATCAAAAACAAGAAGTTGAGTTTTTTCGTGCTCTCCCTCTTTCCGCTTCAGAACAATCAGCGATATTCTACAAGAACGCCGCTAAACTGCTGCATTTATCTGTAAATTTACCCGGGTAATTTTATACTGATTCTGTATTACTGCTGTTCAGGATTGATTTTTTGGTAGTCAATATTGCCGAAAGTTACAGTATGGATGGTATGGTCGGGGTTGAGCTGAAAAATAACTCCGGCGGCATCAGGAAAATTTTTACTGACGTTGGCTAAAAATGATGCGCCTCCAACAAAAATAGCAGTGGAAAGATAATCTGCGATGGTGGCATCAGCGGCAACCACGGTTACAGCAACAATTTGATTGGCAGGCATCCCGGTACGCGGATCCATAATATGAGCATAAGTTTGACCAGCAATAGTAACAAACCGTTCGTAACCGCCACTGGTTGACACCGCCTTGCCGTTCACATTGACCGAACCGTAAATTGCATCTGTGTCGAATGGATGGCGAATGCCGATGACATTAAATTTGCGTCCGTCCGGCAGCTCCGGCAGACAATACAGATTACCACCGGCGTTGATAATGCCAGTGTTGATATGATGTTTTTTTGCCACTGCCACGGCACGGCTCAGCGCAACCCCCTTGGCGATACCACCCAAATCAAAAGCCATCCCGGGCACGGTAAATTTTACATAATGTTCGACATCGTTAAAAATCACCTTATTTAAACCGACTTGGTGCAGTGCGGCAGATATCTCAGGCTGCGATGGCATAGTATTGCGTTTGCGGTGAAATCCCCACAGCCCCATCAGCGGTTTAACCGAAATATCAAAAGCGTGATCCGTACGTTCATAGGCTTCTCTGGAGCGCTGCAGGATTTCAGTCAAAAGCGGAGAAGTGCGGACTGCCCGCACTGCGGCAGTTGCGTTAAGCCTGGATAATTCACTATTCGGGTCAAAAACATTACAAATATTATGAACTTTGTTGAACTCAGTTCTTACTTCATCAACCGCGGCATCCAGGTCAGCACTGCGGCCATAAAGATTTACTTCAACCATTGTACCCATAACTGGAAAACTTTGCTGCCGCCAGACCATCGCACCGCTCTCTTCGGCAAAATACGCACAAACACTTTCTTTGGCAGGAAACAGCAAGGCGGATAGTAGAGCAAGAATAAATGCAAGGAAAAAAATTATAACCACAAAAAGGCGGGAAAGTTTAGCGGGCTTTATACTCATAACTCACCCTCTGGGATGAAAAGCTTTATGTACCTGAAGCAGCCGTTTATGATCAACATGGGTATAAATTTGAGTGGTGGAGATATCCGCATGACCGAGCATCTCCTGAATTACTCTCAAGTCAGCGCCATTTTCGAGGAGGTGACTGGCAAATGAGTGGCGCAGGGTATGCGGATAGATATTTTTACTAATGCCGGCAGTGCGCGCCGCGGTCTTGATCAGACTCCATATCCACTCACGATTAAGCGCCCGCCCATTTTTAGAGAGAAAAACAACCTCAGAACGCGACTCGTCCTTCAAAAGTTGAGGTCTAATTTCCGCCAGATAACGCGACAAGAACTTCAATGCCGTTTTACCAATCGGGACAATCCGCTCTTTGCTCCCTTTGCCTTTGACAAGAAGAATTTCTTCATCGAAACGCACACCGCTGATTAGCAGATTAGCCGCTTCAGACACCCGCAGTCCGCAGGCATATAAAACCTCCATAATAGTGCGGTTACGAAATAATAACGGGTCTTTGCCGGCGGGAAAGGCGCGCAACAGCGCATCAACTTCCGCGATAGAGAGGAAATCTGGCAAAAGTTGCCACAATTTTGGTGAATCCATCACCTCAGTAATATCTTTATTAATGATCCGCTCTTGAAACAAATACCGAAAAAAAACTTTAATGGCAACCAGTTTTCTCGCAATGGTTGAAGTTTCCATGCCCAGCTCTTTGAGGCGCTGCAGGAATTCCATCACTGAGTCGCGTTCAACTTGACTGTATGCACTTATCTGAGCGTCACGCAGAAATCGAATAAAATCACGCAAATCCGAGTTATATGCACTAATAGAATTACTGCTTAACCCGCGTTCCAACAGCAAAAAACCGGAAAAATGCTCAAGTGCCTGTTCCATAATTATGCTTCCGCATTGATGCCAAGCGCCTTATTGACTGCGGCTTCGGCAAGAATTAAATTCAAATCCAGCAGTGGCACCGCTACATCATCCGACCGCATTACAATCGGCAATTCGGTGCACGCCAGAAGGATGATTTCCGCGCCATTGCGCGCCATTTGCGCGGCGGCAACCAGCAGCAGTTCGCGCGGAATAATGGAATTGCTGCCGGCCTTAATACCCTGCAAGCCGAATATTGCCTCCATAACGGCATTATTCTGCAGTTCTTTTTCAGGCGCGACAAGCGAGATATTGATTTCTTCAAGCCGGCGGTACAAACCTGATTCAACGGTTGGCGTAGTGCCGAGAATACCTGCCTTGCTGACCCCGGGATGCTTCCTGCGGATGTACCCGATAGTAGTATCTACCATACTTAAGAACGGAACTTTCAATTGCTTCTCAAAGTTTTTAACAAAAAGATGCGCGGTGTTGCATGGCATAATAATAAAATCAGCGCCGGCGCGCTCCAAACTCTGCGCCGATGCAAGCATCGCCGGAGAGGGATCTGCACCACGGCCATAATAGGCGGCAATACGATTGGGAATTTTGGGATTATTATCAATAATGACCCGGATATGGTCTTCATCTTTGACCGCCGGAGTCAAACGCACTATTTTAGAAAAGATATCAACTGTAGCGGCAGGTCCCATTCCGCCCAGGATACCAATGGTCAAAGATTGTTTACTCATATTTTAGCATCTATTTTTCTTATTTTTTTTTCACTTTATAATATAGTCAACTTGTTTTAGCAAAGCAAACAGATATATATTATGTAGAGCGATAGTTTTTTAATAAGGATAAGCATAATGTTTTTTTTGTCAAGAATAGCGCGAACAACAGCGACAGTCGTTACGGTGACGGCGCTCGTTTTCTTTTTTGCATTATTTTTTGGTTTTATCTATCTTTATGATTCGGAAATGCGTGACCGGGCTCTGGAAAAATTTCGCGATGAAAACCAAAAAATTGCGATGTTAATCAGCTACTTTTTCTTTGAACGCCGCAATGATATTGAGAGTTTATCCAATAACCGCGCAATTGATAATTATTTCCGCGACGCCACCACGAAGCAATCTACGGAAACCAATAATCAAAACATTGAAGAAATTCAAAAGTTGTTCCGCAACTTTATTGATACAGAAAAAGTTGATAACCGCAATATCTTCTTCCGGATGGTATTGCTTGACCGTACCGGCAACGTCATTGTTGACACCGGCGGTCTGCCGGATTCTCCGGCAGCAGGCACATGGTCGATACTGTTGTCCAAAAAATCAAAAGCCATTGAGATGATTCCGAACGGCACAAGCACAGCGATGGATGTTATCATCAAGTCGCCATGCTATACCGCAGACCGTTTTTGCGGAATGCTGGTGGCGTTTCCTTCCTGGGAAATATTTCTTGACGGATTATTTAGAAAATCCTGGCAAAGTGGTTCAGATAGTTTTCTCTATGCGATGATGTACCGCAACACCGTGTTATATAAACTTGATGCCGGATTTAGATATGAACCTGATACAGACTACTTGAGCAAATTACCGGCGACCCAGGTGCTGCCGCTCTATTTTGACAAACAAGGCGTTCCGGTGCCAATTTCAACAAAGGACTTTGGCCGTGCGAATAATGTTTTCATTAAATTACCGGTTGACCACACGCCGTTCCGTCTGGTTTCACTGACCCCAAAACGTTCGATATTAGTTGTAGACCAATATTACCAGCTGTTAATGATTCTGATTATTTTGCTTTGCGTGGTACTGATTGGCGTAATCTTCATCTCCTTTAACTTTTTTCGCAGCAAACGGTTGGAAGACCGTCTCAAAGAAGAAAAGCTCCGCAAAGAATTAGTTGAATCAAAAAACACCGGTCTGGAAAAAGAAATTATTTCTCGAATCGCCGTCGAAAAAGAATTAAAGAAAGCAAAAGAACAGGCAGAATCCGCCAACGATGCCAAAAGTATTTTCCTCGCCAATATGAGCCACGAATTGCGCACCCCGCTTAACGGTATTATCGGTATGACTGAACTATTGAGCGAAGCAAAAACTGAACAGGAACGAAAGGAACTCATTCCAATTGTTCTGCAATCATCCTATACTCTCCTGACCATTATCAATGAAATCCTCGACCTATCAAAAATCGAGTCAGGAAAAATGGAGATTGAAAAGAACAAATTTGAACTTGAAGAAGCGCTGTCCCCGTCATTAAAATCTTTGGCAATGCGCGCGCAGGAATCAGGTATTCAATTTTATTGGTATGTTGACCCGGAAATCCCCAAATGCCTGATTGGCGACCAGAATAAGCTGCTGCAGGTAATTGTCAATCTAGTATCCAACGCAATCAAGTTTACTCACAAAGGGTCTGTTGTCCTAAAAATCAAATTAAATAAATTTGAAGACCGCCAGGCGATTCTCACGTTCCTGGT
Source organism: uncultured Victivallaceae bacterium (assembly GCA_964542255.1). Lineage (GTDB taxonomy): Bacteria > Verrucomicrobiota > Lentisphaeria > Victivallales > Victivallaceae > CAYMSF01. Next base: position 1,672 of record CAZITV010000103.1, on the reverse strand, counting down.
TAAAGACTCAGGGATTGGCATCGCTGATGACAAACAAAAAATCATTTTTGAAGCATTTATTCAAGCAGATGGTTCTGTTTCACGCAAATACGGCGGCACCGGACTTGGTCTATCCATTTCCAGTAAAATTGTGCGTCTGATGGGCGGTGAAATCAACCTGAAAAGCGAACCAGGCATCGGCAGTGAATTTACTTTTATTCTGCCGTTTGGATATAAACACATTAATCCTCAAGATACAATCGTAGAAAAAATTTCCTTGTCAACAACCGCGGATATTCGACCTGGAATAAAAATATTACTGGCTGAAGATAACAAGATTAACCGCATTCTCGTCATCAAACTGTTTGACAAAATCAATGCCTTAATTGAACCGGCGGAGAATGGTTTGGAAGCAGTTGAACTTTATCGGCACCACCGCTATGACCTAATTTTCATGGATATGCAAATGCCGATTATGGATGGCATCACCGCGACACAGGAAATTCGTAAAATTGAACAAAAAACCGGCCGGCATGTTCCAATTATAGCGATGACTGCCAATGCGATGAAAGAAGATAGAGAAGCCTGCATCGCCGCCGGCATGGATGATTTTATTACTAAACCGGTGAAAAAAGATATCGTGATGGATATAGTCAGCAAATTTATATCGCCTCCGGAAAAAAAAGATACGTGATCTAGCCATACAGTTAACCGCCACAGTCTAATTATTTCCACAGTATCGTTTCAAAAAACTTATTGTGGTTATTTTTTAGCAGGGGAATACAAACAAAAGCGTCTGTGCAAATAAGTTTTTTGATAATTCATTTGCCTATAATGTTGGAAATATTAACATGCTCGAGATTTATCTAGTTGTTTTCATTATTGCTGCCATAGTAGTTTTTATTTTACTGGCCGGACTGCTAAAAATGGTATTGGAAAACAGTCCAAAAAAAATATGGATGCTGCTTATCAGCCTCTGCCTCGCGATGGCTTTAATGATGGCGCTGGGCATCCTTATTTTCTGGCATACCGGGAAAATTATTGCCGCAAATTTTGCCTACTCCGAAACTCAAACCAAACAAGACAACTTAGCCAAACAGGAAAACTTGCGTAAACGCATCATGCTGCTTCAATCAGGATTGTCTCCGGCCGAATTAAAATTGATACCTAAAGATTTTTATACTTTCTCAGGTCAGCAAAATTGGTGGCGGCTCCCGCTGGTTTTTCCGTTTCAAATTACCATTGTTGAAGATTTCTATCTTGGAACTCTGGAAAAATTCAGTGGCGAAACAGTCACCGAATTGAACGAAAAATCTACTGAAACAATTACCAATATCACTAAAATAACTTTCGACCGGAAATTCCTGTTATTTGAACGCAATATTCTACCCAACAACTCCGCAAACAAGGAATGGGGAATCTTTGAATTTAAAACTGGGTTATGCACTATCTTTAAATCAGAACGGCAAATGCTGGGTACCGCGATGGAAAAAGATTTTGAAGGTGATTTTAATCTTCACTCCCTGCTCCACCACTACCGGCAAAGCTTCTAATGGAGTACCATTTTGGACTCAGACTGATGGACGGCATCTCACCGTAATCTGCTTTTAATTTCAACAGTATCTTTATGAATAGAGATAATTGCAAAACTCCTATGAGAGGTATTTTGTCAATACACCAATAGTTTTTTTGT
>CAZITV010000102.1:0-8354 GCA_964542255.1 uncultured Victivallaceae bacterium | reverse complement strand
CATATTTCAGTGGTCATACCCGGAAAAACCATCATGGATGCATATCCCTTATTCGATTTCTTCGTAATAGTAGGAATAATCAATTCCCTTCATGAACATTTCCCGGTCATGAATTTTATTAGTTAAGGCGTTGGTAATCAATTTTTTCAGCATGGAATTATCTGTCACACTAAGCCTCATGGCTTCCAGATAATTGTTTTTGTTGATCTTGCTCCAGTCAACACATCGGGCATGGGTTTTCTTTAGAATCAAATCAAGCCAAATTCTGGCAGTTCTGCCATTGCCCTCCATAAACGGGTGGGCAATATTCATTTCCGTATATTTATTGATGACGTTTTCAATCGAATCTTCCGGCATTTTTTCTATTGCGGCAAGCGTGCTTGGCAGAAACCTGGCGGCGGCAAATTGAAAACCGCTTTTACTAATATTTTTGGTGCGTATAAGGCCTGCAAATTCGTACAAACCGCCAAAAAGATAGGCGTGTATTTGCTGCAAACCCTTAACCGTGCCCACTTCAATACTGTCAATAAAAGAGCTTTCAAACAGAGCATAGGCTTTTGATTTGCTCTTGCCGTCAATCGTCTCTTCACTGTATATAAACCACTCAATAAAGCGGTTGGCCTTCGTATTTGGAAAGTTCTTCGCCAACGCGATAACACCATTAGAATCAATCACGTCGGAAAGACGGTTTTTGCCATCGGGAGCTGTCAACTTCAACTGGTTAGTGCCACTACCCAGTTGAATGTTCCTGTCTTTAAGTTTTGCCTTGAGATATTTCCAGTAGTTGCGGTTCTTTTCGTAATCATCCTGGTCATTCAAAACCCCCACAACGTCCAAAACAGAAAACCACCAACGCGAATCCGCATCGTTCCACACCGCACGAACTTCTTTGTCATTAAAAAAACGAATTGAAATTTTCTTTTTCATAGATAACCTTGAAATATTGGGGGTCAAGAAATATTGGGGTCAAACTTTAGCTTTTGTGTTTTCGTGCAATAATTCATCAATTTTCAGTAATTGTTTGCTTAAGAGCTGATTTCAAAACGTATGTTTTGAAATCAACTTACCTGATAAACATTCCAGTCAGGGCTTTATTAACTTGTTCACCGTTGCCCAGCGCGGCAGCTACAACTGCCGCGAATTCATACGTGGCACCGGGGCCGCGGCCGGTAATAATATTGCCGTCAATCTCAGTCATTTTTCCGGTATGATGTGCCATCGTGAAGTTGTTTTCAAATCCAGGGTAAGAGGTAATTCGTTTATCGTTGAGAATTCCGGCGGCGGCAAGAACAATGGGCGCCGCGCAAATTGCTGACACAATGCCGCCTTGACGATAGATAGTTTGTACTGCCGCCAAAACTTTTTCACTATTCTTCAGATTGTTTGAGCCTGGCATTCCGCCCGGCAAAACGATGGCGTCAAAGGTTGCGGCATTGAGATTATCCAAGAGTGCGTCTGAAGTAACGCTAATGTTGTGTGAACCGCAAATATTTAGTCCATTTAGTCCTGCGATAGTCAGCTCCAATCCGGCGCGGCGCAGGATATCCGCGGTACCGATAGCTTCAATTTCTTCAAATCCTTCTGCTAGAATCATTAAGACTTTTTTCATTTATAAATACCTCATTGTGTAATCTTTTCCATTGTTTTAAAATGGGTCTTCGCATACTTGTCGAGAATATCAATGCCTTTTTGCGCGGCAATATCCCGGGCAACCGTATCGACAACGGCGCCAGCGCCGCGCGGCAGTTCCATGTCCAGCTGTTTGCTCAGTTTATTCATTTGAAAAAGAAAGCCGTCACGCGCCAAAATTGAAGCTGCCGCCACGGCAACATCGCTCTCCGCCCGAACCTGTTGTTCTAAAATTACCGTTTTACCTTTTTTGAGCAGCGCGTTGCGGATCAAGTGTTCCGAACCAAATTTATCAGAAAGCATCCGCGGGCAATCCGGCACCTTTTCGAGTATATTTTCGATGGCGCGGGCGTGACCCCAGGCCAGCAGGCGGTTAAGGTTTTTTATCTGTCCATAGAGCCGGTTATATGCTTCAGGGCCGATAGTTACGACGCTGAATTTGCCTTCACTGGCATCCCTGATTGCCGCCGCCATCGCAGCAATTTGTTTGCTGCTTTTAATGGTTTTGGAGTCGCGAACGCCAATTCTTTTCATTTCCGGCAAGGTTTTGTCATCAACGTAAACCGCGGCAATGACCAGCGGACCAAAAAAATCGCCTTTCCCGCTTTCATCAATACCGGCGTGAGGCTGAAAATGACCGGTTTTTGGGAGCTCGTCTGCTGGCTCGGTTGTGGCAGTATTATAGCCAAATCCGGAAGTTTTTAGAATTTCCGGCTCAAGTGTAAACAGCACCAGGTCGGCAGTATTTTTGCCCTGTACTGTAACTTTGCCGCTCAGATAGGCGCTTACTGAGGTTTTGTCAAAAGCCGCCTGCCAGTGACCATAAGGGATTGGTTTAAACATCCAGCCGCGGTCGCGCAGCGTTGTTTCCAACTGTATAATTTGTCCGGCATTCATCGTGCAGACATAGGATTTTGCAGCGTTTGGACTCATGATGAGCGGGCAGTTGATTTCAGCCAGGCTTCGATAAAGCGGTCCAGGTCGCCATCCAATACCGCAGCGGTATTGCCGGTTTCCTCTTCGGTGCGTAAATCTTTTACCATCTGGTATGGATGCAGCACGTAGGAGCGGATTTGATTGCCCCAGCCATTGTCGGTTTTTTCACCGCGAATCTGGTCGGCTTCTTTGCGGCGTTCTTCTTCCATCTTTTCATATAGGCGTGCTTTGAGGATGCTCATTGCCGCCGCCCGGTTTTTGTGTTGTGAACGTTCTGCCTGACAAGCAACAACAATTCCGCTGGGCAGGTGGGTTATGCGTACCGCAGAGTCAGTAGTATTGACGCCCTGTCCACCCGGACCGGATGAGCGGTAAACATCCACGCGTAAATCTTTTTCATCAACCTCTACTTCGATATCGTCGGTTAATTCCGGGAAAACATCAACCGAGGCGAATGAGGTATGACGCCGTGCATTGCTGTCAAAAGGTGAAATCCGCACCAAGCGATGTACCCCGCGTTCCGCCTTGGCGTTGCCATAGGCAAACTCGCCGGCAACTTTCAGTGTAACGCTTTTGATGCCGGCTTCTTCACCCTGCTGGATATCAATAACCTCGTCTTTCCAGCCGCGCCGTTCAAACCAGCGCCTGTACATCCGCATTAATATTGATGCCCAGTCGCAGGATTCTGTACCGCCGGCACCGGCGTGAATAGAAAAATAGGCATTATTGCCGTCAAATTTTCCGGAAAGAAAGCTGAGTAATTCAATATGATCCAATTCGGGAGAAATATTTATCCACACATTTGCAGCTTCGTTTAATAATTCTTCATCTTCTCTGGCAAGTTCCGCCATTACTGCGAAATCTTCCACTTGACTGTTAAGTCTGAGATATGGGCTGATAATATTTTTACAACTGCTTAGTGTCGCCATTAGTGATTGCGCTTCTTCGCGGCGATCCCAAAAATCCGGCGCCGCCATGCGTTGTTCGATAGAGCGCATCTCCTGCTGCTTTTCCGCAATTTTCAGGAAATCGCCTAAATGCGCCATCCGCTCCTGTGCTTGTTTGCCTGCGATGATTATTTCATCCAGTGTCATTATGATATCTCCGGTTCCGCATTGTTTGTTGATAGTGCTCTTATTCGTAGCGCTTGATGATCAGAACAGAATTATTGCCGAGCATTCCGAATGAGTTATTGGCGATATAGTTGATGGTTTGATTCGGCACTGCCGTGCCGATAACCAGATTATTCATTTGGCAATCCGGATCCAAATGGTCAATATTGATGCACGGATGAACAATTTTGTCATAAAATGCCGGAATATTTCCTGCAAGTTCCAATGCCCCGGCAGCCCCCATCGCATGACCAATAAACCCCTTGGTATTATTGATAAAAGGCGATTTTACCGCGTTGGCGTAAACTTTTCTAATGGCATTGCACTCTTGAATGTCACCGATTTTAGTCCCTGTAGCGTGGGAATTGAGTAAATCCACCATTGACGGATTAATGCCGGCGGCGGTTATCGCGCGTTCTAAACACTCCGCCTGGCGTATGTCCAGCGGCAAAACCGCGTCCGCAGCGTCAGAATTCATACAGTATCCGGCAATTTCCGCGTAAATTTTTGCACCGCGTTTTTTAGCGTCGGCCAATCTTTCCATCGTATATAGACAGCCGCCCTCGGAAATGACAATGCCGTTTCTGGCCATATCGTATGGACGGCTGGCTTTAGTCGGGTCATCATGTTTGGCCAGCGCCCCTTGGCTGCGGAAACTGGCAAATATGCCAAACGTATGAGGGCTTTCAGATACTCCTCCGGCGATGGCGACATCCACTTCACCCAGCATCAACTGCTGTGCACCCTGAATAATGCCGCAATTGCCGGCGGCACAAGCGGCGCCGACACAGATATGCGGCCCGGTAATTTTCATATTAATGGTAACTTCCCCGGCAGGATTATTTGCCACCGAGCGCGGATTATGGTGGTGACTCCATAAATTAATATCGTAGTTAAATTGACTTAAGTTGAACACTTCGTTTTCAGTTTCAACATTGCCGTGTTCTGTTGTTCCAACAAAGACGCCGATTCTTGAACGGTTGGTGTCATTGACTTCAATGCCGGCATCTTTCACTGCTTCGTTGGCACAATAAATAGAAATGGAACCGGCGCGGGTGCCGTTACGGATATCACGTTTGTCCTGATAGGTGCGCGGATTAAATTTGCACAAACCGGCAAACACATTGCCGATGTAACGGTGTGTCATCGCGGTAACGCCGGAACGTCCCGTCAGTAACGCCTGGCGGAATTCGCTCAAATTATCACCGTTGGGCGATGTCAGCCCGATTCCAGTTATAACTATTCTTTCTCGCGGTATTGACATTAGCGGTTTTTCCTGTTATTAGTAATTATAGCTGTTGTGCTAATTTCAAAATGGTTTCGAGTTTTTCGTATGTTTTGCGCGGTTCTGTGTTTTATGCCGGCAATGGGCCTCACTAAACCCGCAAAATTATTTTCAAAAGCTGTTTTTGAAATCAGCGCTCAATTCAAAATCTATTTTGAAAAAAAGCAAAGTAGATAAATTTATAAGATTTAAGCAAAATTACAAGCGGAATATGCTATGATTTCAGGATTAGGTACCGATATTGTCAGAGTTTCACGCATTCGGGCAATGATTGAACAACACGGCCCGGATTTTATCGAACGGGTTTTTTCTCAATCCGAACAAGATGAGGCGGCAAAGCGCCGCGACCCGGCGGAATATTATGCCGGACGCTGGGCTTTGAAAGAGGCAATGGCTAAAGCAATGGGCTGCGGCATCGGCGAAAAATGCGGCTGGAAGGATATCAGCACCAAAAACCACGAAAATGGCCGCCCGGAAGCAATCCTCAGCGGCAAAGCACTGGAAACCGCCACCGGGTTGAACGTCAGCTGTATTCATATTTCCATCAGCCATGAACAGGAATATGCCTGCGCAACAGTTATTATGGAGCGCGCCGGGCTGGATTAATGAGAACCCTGCTGGCGGGTATTGTTGTTCTGCCATGCGGCAATGGCGGCATAATAGACTTGCTTTACCGGCACATTGGCGTGATGCGCCTGGCGGATGCAGTCAGCGATTTCCGGGGATGCGGTAAATTCGGTTCCGTTTCTTGTTCCAACTTTTACTTTAATGTCGCCATAGCAGGTGGTTACCGTATCAAAGCGGCGCGGCAGACATTGCCGTGTCCAGAGAGATTCTCTGATGCCGAAAGTGGTGGTTTCTGCAAAAATAATATCATAAAGTGCGTTTTTGCCGGTTTCGTGACATAATGCCGATAACATTATGCCGGGACGTTGTTTTTTCATCATTATTGGTGTTGTCCATACGTCCAGTGCTCCGGCAGCGAATAACTTATCAAACAGAACTCCAATAAGCTCTGCCGGGCAGTCATCAAGATTGGTTTCTAAAATTATTACCTGGTCACTATCTGACGTTTCCGAATGACTGGTTTCATAAATAACGCCGCGCAGCAGATTTGGGCGGGAGTTTAATTTCCGTTTGCCAAAACTGTTCGCGGCGGCAACAATGCGGCTGCCGGCTGGAATTATTTGATTTGTCCAGGTTGAAAGTAGCGCTGCCCCGGTTGGAGTTACCAGCTCATAGGGTTCGTCGGTCATAACCATGGGGGTATTCCGCAGCAGTTCTACCACTGCCGGGGGCGGCAGCGGATAGGTGCCATGCTGACAGGTAAATGTTCCCTGACCAGATGGCAGCGGCGAAACCGAGATGCCGTCAATGTTAAGCAGTGAAAGCCCCAGGCAAGCCCCGGCAATATCCACAATTGAATCAACTGCGCCCACCTCGTGAAAGTGAATTGTTTCTACTGAAATTCCGTGAACATTGCTTTCTGCCTTGGCCAGTGCGTTGAAAACTTTCATACTCATTACTTTTACTGCGGCGGGAAGCTGGCTTTGGCTGATGATATCAGTAATATCTTTCAGATTTCTGCCGTGCCGGTGCGCATGCGAATGGCTGGAGTCTATCTCCACCGAAGCTTGTGTGCCATGGATGCCGTAATCACTAAACGGCGCGGCAATAATTTTAAAATGTTCGCCGCGCAGTAATCCTGACAAGGCAGTGTTGAGTTGCCGGGGCTCGATGCCCAAGCCAATCAAAACGCCTAAAATCATATCCCCGGATGCTCCGCCAACACTGTCAAAACGCAGAATTTTCATAATATTGCCCTAGCGCAGTATAAACCAGTGTACGGTATGTTCTGAATCAATCATTTGTGCCGGATACTGCTCAGGATTGCGCCGGTCAAGAATATAATTAACCAGATGGCTTTTTTCTTTCTCTGTGACGATAAAAAACAGATTGGCAGCGGCATTGATTACCGGCAGCGTCAGCGTTAAACGCGGCACCGCCGGTTTTGCCGTCGTTGGCGGTGGGACGGCGATCACCAGTTTTTTTAGCTCCAGGATTCCGTCTGAACCAGGAAACAGTGAAGCAATGTGACCATCCATACCCAGTCCCATTTGCATGACGTCAAATTGCGGAACGCCGTTGGCATTGCGCTGCATATGGGGATAATTTTCCAGCAGCAGCTGGTATTGCTCCGCAGCATCTGCCGTTCCAGTTTGAAAACGGTGAATATTTTCTTTTGGCAGCGGGACATTGTCCAGCAATAACCGTTTTGCTCTGCCGTAATTACTCAATGGCGAATCAGGCTGAACATCGCGGTCGTCCACCCAAAAAATATGTCCCAAATCCCAGCGTACCAGATTACGGCATTCGCCCGCCAGCAGCGCAAAAATCGGCTCTGGTCCTTCGCCGCCCGAAAGCGCCGCGGTAAAATAGCCGTGTTTGGCTACCGCCGCCGCCGCGCACTCAATAAAAAACCGCGCCGCCGCATGATACAGTAAAGCGACATCATCGAATTCAAGAATATCTATCGTGTTCATTTGTTCACCTAAAAATCTTTTAATAATACCGCAAAATTGCGCCGACATTTTATATATTGGTAGAATATTATAACTTACTCCGGACTTTAATGCAATTTTGAATAATTACAAATCACCTTTATTTTTTCAAACGTTTCAGCAAAAAAAGAACAGCGGCATCAATGCGGGAGACGCATTTGTGCCGCTGCCAAGGCCATGCTCTATACAGGCTAATGCACGATATCAGCCCGAACGCATATTTAATACCAATATTTTGGGCGTTTACTTTGCGTTCATTTCTTCATTATTCCAAATCTTTGTGCCTTGAATTGTAGCGTGGAGCGCTATGCCGTTGCGGGTGATTTTGTAAAGCATGATGCCGGGTGCAACCTCAGCGCCGCCACCGATGCCGTCGCCGACATCGCCAAATCTGAATACTGCGTTGGCTTGAACGCCAAGCCCCCAGCCGGAATTGATGAAGTTTTGAATATTACCTTGGTCATTGAATACGAACAGGGCGCGGAAATCTCTAACGCCCATACCAATGCCGGGTCCCAAAGAGAACATTTTCATATAGGTTTTTGCACCAGTGGCATTATTATGTACTACGCCCCAACCTTTCTCTGACGATGCAATAAAGATATCAAGGCCGAAATCCTTAAACACTGCATATCCGGCAGATTTACTGATCTTTTCCTTTAATCCGGGATTTTTGGCATAGAATTCTTGAAGGCTGTCATCGCTCATTACGCGCATTGTTTCTTTTTTCGCCGCGATGGTGTCGCCATCGGGGCTAAGACAACCGGATAAACTTAGCGTTACTGCGAGTGCGGCCGACATTACCATGATTCTTTTCATGATTTTCTCCAT
>CAZITV010000101.1:0-8379 GCA_964542255.1 uncultured Victivallaceae bacterium | reverse complement strand
CTGTGTCAACCGTGTTTTGTCCGACGTGTCTGACAACCGCGTCGCGGGATAGCGCACTCAGTCGCACAGAGCCGACCTGTCCGATTAGCATTTTTTCTAATTGATGATATATTATTATCCAGACAGACATAGTGATTACTATGTTATTTTTAGAATCTTTACACAATGAGAATTAAATGACTGCTGCTGCAAAAATTGATGTGCCGCCTTCTGTACGAAAAAAAATATTTCGATTGATTATTCCAAGCTTTCCGACCTTTAATATCTATTCGAGCGTTGCCCGGTACACTACCGCGCTGGGACCAGTTATGGTCGCGACGATCATCAGCAAACTTCCAGGCTGGGAAGTTGAAATCATTGATGAGAACAACTATCACGGCCGCGGACTAAAAGATGAGAACGGTCGTCCTGACCATCGCGAACTGCAGTTGCTGCGCCGCGCCGATGTTGCCGGATTCTACGGTGGCTTGTCCAGTACCGCGACCAGGCTTTACGAGCTTTCCAGATTTTATAAAGAACAGGGTGCAGTTACTCTTGCGGGCGGACAGCATTTTATTGACGAAAACCTGAATGAAGGTCTTAGCAACGGCATCGACTATCTGATCATTGGCGAAGGCGAAATTACCATCCGTGAACTGTTTGACACGTTGACGGCCGGTGGCGAATTTGATAAAATTGATGGAATCGCGTTTATGCGCGACGGTAAAGTAATTCAAACTTCTCCGCGCGAAGAAATTAAAGATATCGGTCTGCTGCCGCTGCCGGACTTTTCCCTGCTGCGCTATGCGAGAATCAAGCTATTCCCGGTCAGCTGGGAACGCGGCTGCGGGATGCACTGCGAGTTTTGTACGGTAAAAGGGCGGGTGCGCTGCCCGTCGCCGGATTATGTAATGGACCAGTTTGTATCAATATTTGAACGCTATAATGCGACCTACTTTTTTATTGTTGATGATCTTTTCGGTCAGCACCGGCTGCTGGCGCTGGAGTTCTGTGAACGAATTAAACAGTATCAGGAAAAGATGGGGGTCAAATTCTTCATAACAGTTCAAATCCGGCTGGATAAAGCCAGAGATTTCGAATTGCTCAAAGCGATGCAGGGCGCCGGAATCAGAGTTGTAGCCATCGGTTATGAATCACCCATTCCAGAAGAGTTGAAGGCGATGAACAAAAAACTCCACCCCGATGAAATGATTGCCAATACCAAGATTTTTCACAAAGCCGGCTTTATGGTGCACGGAATGTTTATTTTCGGCTATCCGGCACGCGAAGGTCAGGCTTTTGTTATGTCGGCTGAAAACCGGGTTAAAGCGTTCTGGAAATTTATCCGTAAAGCACGGATTGATACGATTCAAATCCTGCTGCCGGTGCCGCTGCCCGGCACAGAACTGACTAAACGCCTAGACGATGACGGCAGAATTTTCTCAAAAGAGATTATTGACTGGAAATATTACGATGGCAACTTTCCGTTGTTCACTCCGGATTATCCGCTTACCGCTGAAGATATGCATCTGGCGAACAAGGCACTGATGAGCCGCTTTTACCAGTTCCGCTATGTTTTCTCTATCGGACTTGATTTCCTCTTGTTTCCGATGATCCTCTTTCCGTTCTTCAACGTTAAAGACGGCTGGCGCAAGTGGTACCATTCGTGGCGAAATAACGTCTGGCGCTTTATTGGCTGGAATATTTTACGCAAATGGACGTCTCACCGCAGCCGGGATAACTTTTCCGCCCGACTTGAGCAGGTGGCAAAAACTTTACCGCCAAGCTTTAATGTAAAATAATGGTGTGCGGCTAGCAAATTCTTGGCAGAATTTCGCCCGCGGGCACCGCAATCAACCGTGAAGATCCGGCGATGGTGTTCATCCGCACTTTTCCCGGGTAATCGGCGGTTACTCTGCCAATAACGGCAGCATCCTTTCCAGCCGGAAGCAGACGCATTGCCGCCGCGATATCCGCCGCGGCATTGCCGGAACAAATCATCAATAAGCGCCCTTCGCAAGCGGCATGCAGCGGGTCAATGCCAAACATTTCACTTAAGACATGAGCGCCGCCGGATAACGGCACCGCTGCCTCATCTAATTCGATACCGAAAGACATATTTCGGCAAATTTCATGGGTTACCGCGGCGACACCGCCCCGGGTTGGATCGCGCATAAATTTCACCGCGCTGCCGCAGCTGGAAACGAGTTCCATAAATCCGGTTAAAGGCGCGCAGTCACTGCGGATGCCTTGAGCGGTATCAATACCGTTTCTCGCCGCCAGTACCGCGAAACCGTGTTCGCCGATATTGCCGCTGACCAGCAATTGGTCGCCGGGTTCAATGCGGTGTTTGTTCAAGTTAAGAACAGGTATTTTTATGCCGATTCCGGCGGTATTCAAAAAGATGCCGTCGCCATGACCGCGTTCAACCACTTTAGTATCGCCGGTAACAATATTTATGCCGCAGAGTTGCGCGGCGCGGGCGGCGGAGTCAAGGATACGGCGTAAATCTGCCAGCGGAAAGCCCTCTTCAAGAATCATTGCCAGCGAGAGCCAGCGCGGCCTACCGCCGGCAACGCATAAATCATTGACAGTACCAAAAACCGCTAATTCGCCGATATCACCGCCCGGGAAAAAATAAGGTGAAATGACGAAGCTGTCAGTGGAAAAAACCAAATCATTACCGGGTATCTGAATCGATGCGGCATCCGGCAGTCCATCCAATGCGGCACAACCGAACCGTGTAACAATTTCTTCATCAATCAACTTGGCGCTGAGCCGGCCGCCGCCGCCGTGTGCCATCACAATCGTATCGGTGTTCATACTAAGCTCTGCCTCCTAGATTAATTCAGTTATTGTCCAAGTCAATTTTAGCGCGGCCAGCAGCGCCAAAATTTGGACGATGCGTTCAAACCACTGCTGCGGAATTTTTTTAAGTATAACAATGCCGGCGACTGCACCGAGCAAGAGCAGCGGCAGCATCGCCACATCGGCCTTGACTGCGGCCATAGTAATCCGCCCGTCCCAGACAAACAGAACAATTTTCAGCCAGTTTAAAATCAGAAAATACCAGGCACCGGTGCCAATATATTCATTTTTCGGCAACTGCATCGCCAGCAAATAAATTGCCATGACCGGACCTGCGGCGTTGGCGATTTGAGTCGTCAGTCCGGCAGTAAAACCGAGCACTGCGGCAAAACCCCAGTGATGCGGAATATGACTGTACAAATCCGGATTGCGGCTGCGCCAATAATTTACCCCCAGCAGCAGCAGAATAATTATGCCAATCACCGGGCGCAAATTTTCATCATTGACATAACGAATCACTACAGAGCCGGCAGCGATGCCGAACAGCGCCCACGGCAGCAGCCGTAAAATATGGTGCCAGTTGGCGTGACGGCGGTAATATGCCACAGCAAACAAATCGGCGGCGGCGAGCATCAGCAGCAGCATTCCAGTGGAAAGCCGCGCCGGGAAAGCCATTGCCATTACCGGCACTGCCAGTATCCCCAATCCTGGTAATCCGGTCTTGGTGATACCGACCATCAGCGCACAGAATCCCAAAACGATTATCTGTGTATCCGCCAAATTGCCTAATAGATGCTGAAGCATGATAATGTTCTCGAATGGGGCTATTGTGCCGGTACAGCGGCGTTATTGCCGCGCTGCTGTAATTTTAGCGCGTTTTGGTAATATTCTAAAGACAAATTGCCACTTTTAACTGCGGCAGGATTATCGGCGCTGAGTTCAATAGCGCGCTGCTGGCTGGCGACAGCCTGCTGCAGCAAACCGGATTTGTAATAAACGAGCGCCTGGGTGTTGTAAATAGCCGGGGCAAAAGTTTTATCACTATTTTGCTGCATTAAGGCGTTGGCGCGCTCCACTGCGGCGGCAGCAATTTCGAGTGTACCCGGGGTATAAGGGAAGCGTTCCAGTAAAATCCACGCCAAATTATTTAAAGCTTCCTGGTTGCCGGCAAATTTTTCCAGGCACAATTGAGCTGTAGGTGTCATATTTTCGCTAAATTCAGGATACCGGGCAATTAAGTCTAATTTTATAAAAAAAAGTTTTGGCGCAGCGCTGTTATTCAGCATCTTATTCAACAGTTGAAATGCTTCAGCGATATTGCCGTCATTTTCACATAAAAAAAGCCTGGTGCGCAGTGCGAAGCCGTCCTCCGGATCCAACTTAAAAATCGCATCCGACACGCTGCGAATTAATTCTGCAGATTGCTGCTGCAGTGCCACCTTAAGTTCCAGCGTTAACGCGCTTTTTTCCTTCTGTTTGCCAATATTAAAAGAATTTGAATAAAACTGACTGAAGAAATCCGGCAGATCAACCGCCTCGCCGCTCCATAAGAGCTGGTTGCCGTTGCCGATGACAAACGCCTTGGGATACATCCGGTCATTGCCCATATACATCAACGTGGTGGCACTTTTTTCATCAAGCGCCATGGCACAACCGCCGATACTGTTTTTTCCAAGAAATTTATTAACTGCTGCTTCATCTTCGCGGGAAATTAAAATGATTTTAAGCTGCTTGTCGTTATATTTTTTTTGCAGCAGCGCGAGCAGCGGCACGACATCGCGCGACGGTGATGACCAGCTGCCCCAAAAGAGATAGACGAAGAGTTTCTGCCCGGCCGTTTTATCATTCGGGTCAAATTCAACCTTGACCGGACCATTCATCAACCATTTGCCGATGCGCAGTTCCGGAGCGTCTTCACCAATTTCAACGGCATAAGCTGCCGTCAGCATAAGAAAGCAGCAGCAGAAAAAGATGAATTTAAAATAGTTCATAGTGGCGGCGTAAATGTTGTAACCGGACGCAGCATTTCAAACATTCTTGCGGTGCAAAGCAGTTTTTCCTCCTGCATTGACGGCGCAATAAATTGAATTCCCACCGGCATGCCGCTCTGCGGGCAGATTCCTGCGGGGACATTGATGCCGCAGTTTCCGGAAAGATTAAGGGCGATAGTAAAGATATCCGCCAAATACATCTGCAGCGGGTCGGATTTTTCATTAAATTTAAATGCCACGGTTGGAGTTACCGGAGTCAGCAGAATATCGCACTGCTGTGCGGCACGCTCAAAATCACGGCGAATCAGGGTGCGCACTTTTTGTGCCCGCAGATAATAAGCATCGTAATAGCCGCTGCTCAATACATAAGTCCCCAGCAGTATCCGCCGTTTAACCTCATCGCCAAAACCATTACCGCGGGTGGCAAAATATGTTTGCAGCAAATCCGGCGCATTGGCTCTTGAGCCATAACGAATGCCGTCAAACCGGGCAAGATTAGCGCTGGCTTCAGCAGTAGCAATTATATAATAGGTGGCGACGGCATAGGCGGTATGCGGCAGTGATACCTCTACCATCTCGGCGCCGGCAGCGCGCAGCCGCGCGATCGATTCATCCAAAACCGCTTTTACGGCGGAATCGAGTCCATCATTTTGACAATACTCTTTAGGCAGGCCGATTTTCATACCGCGCAGCGCTAACAAACCGGTTTGTGCGACTGCCGCGGCAAAACCGCCGCTCGGTTCCGGTAATGACGTGGAATCAAGCGGATCCTGTCCGCCCAAAGTATCCAGTAAAATCGCCGCATCCTGCACATCCAAAGTCATCGGACCGATTTGATCAAGCGAAGACGCAAAGGCGACCAGTCCGTAACGCGACACTCTGCCGTAGGTTGGCTTGAGCCCAACCACACCGCAAAAAGCCGCCGGTTGGCGAATGGAGCCGCCGGTATCAGAACCGAGCGCAGCGGGAACCTCCGATGCTGCCACCGCTGCGGCGGAACCGCCGCTGGAGCCGCCGGGAACGCGTTCAGTGCACCATGGATTACGGGTTTTCTGATAGGCGCTGTTCTCGCAGGAAGACCCCATTGCGAATTCATCCATATTGAGCCTGGCAAAAGGAATAAATCCGCGTGCCCGCAACCTGGCAACCACTGTGGCGTCATAGGGTGAAACTACGGTTGACAAAATTTTTGACGCACAGCTGCACGTCTGGTTTTTGGTAACGATACAATCTTTGATACCAACGGGAATGCCGTCGTAAATGCTTAATTCCTGTCCACCGGCGCGCCGTGCATCAGCAGCGGCGGCATCGTGCAGCAGTTGAGCGGCATCATATTTAAGCATAGCTTGAATAGCGGGCTCAACCAGGGCAATGCGGTCAAGGTATGCCTGCGCCAGTTCTACTGCGGTGCATTGCCGGTTACTAAGCATTTCGGCAGCTTGATGTATAGTCAGATTTTTGATATTAATAGTCATAACTCACGCCATCCCGTCGCCGGGCAATACTGACGGCACCTTAATTAGTTCGTTATCGGCAACAGTTGCCGGAGCGTTGGACAGCATTACTTCACGCGGGAACGGGGTACCGGCGGCATCTTCGCGCCAGACATTGGTCATCGGCACGGCGTGAGCGGTGGGTTCAATTCCGGTTACATCGAGTTCTTTGAGCTGCTCGATGTAGCCGAGTATTGCCTCCATATCGTGCTGCAGCCGAACTATGTCAGCTGCCGGCAATTCGATTCGTGCCAGAGCAGCGACATAACCGACATCCATACAATCTTTCATAACTGCCGCCATTTTCCCGATTACACCGGTTACTTTTTCTTCTGTTCCAATGTCAGAGTGATAGTAGTCAAATCACAGACTTCTGATGGTCCAAAATACTGGATAGGACCCGGGTAAACATATTTACTGCTTAATTCCCATTCTTCACGATTTTTTGCAAAATAGCGGAACGGTGCATCATCGAGTTTAACGAGCGCCTTTTGAATTACCGGTTTATCTTCGCCGTGACGTTTTTCAATATTCATCATCATGGTAATCGGAATACCGCCGCAAATCCATTTGTCTGATGATTTAGTAGTTTTACGGACAGAGGCCATATAGCCGGTTCTGCCGGCACCGATGAGCGCGGCGGCGGTATAGCCGAGACTGTAGCAATAATCCGCGTCATAGTTTGACGGCGCGGCACAACGGCCCTCGTAGCCCATAAAATGTGTCTGTGCGCTAAATTTACCTTTGAATTTGCCTTTAGCGGTCAGCTCATTAAGCTGTTTTTTTACCATTTCCGCGAGCATTTTTTCGGTTTCGATGAGTGAAACCTGAACGTTGCCGTGCGGGTCGCGGTCGAGGCAAAGCTGAAGTTGGATGCCCTGCGGGAGCGAGACGAATACTTTAGCGAGGTCTTTGTCTAAACGTTTCTGGACAAATTTGATTTTTTCGTCGGCTTCGCTGATTTTTTGGAACTCTGCGGCAGACTTTGCCAGGATATCGTTCAATTCACTAATCAGTTTTTTTACTTCCGGGATAAATTCGATTAAGCCTTCAGGAATTAAGGCAACGCCAAAATTTTCACCGTTGGCGCTGCGTTTGACAATAACACCGCAAATATAATTGACGATATCGGCGATAGTCTGCTTTTTAGCAGCAACTTCTTCAGAGATAACCGCAATGTTTGGCTGAGTCTGCAGTGCGCATTCCAACCCGATGTGAGAGGCTGAACGCCCCATTAATTTAATAAAGTGCCAGTATTTTTTAGCGGAATTAGCATCGCGGCAGATATTGCCGATTAATTCGCTGTAAACGCGGCAGGCGGTGTCAAAACCGAAAGAAGCCTCGATGTGCTCATTTTTCAGGTCGCCGTCAATGGTTTTTGGGCAGCCGATAACTTGAATTGGAATTTTATGAGATTTGTAATATTCAGCAAGCAGACAGGCATTAGTATTGGAATCATCGCCGCCGATAACTACTAACGCGCTGATTTTCAGGGCTTCGCAATTTTTTCGTGCTGCTTCGAAATGCGCGACCGTTTCCAACTTCGTTCTTCCGGAACCGATCATATCAAACCCGCCGGTATTGCGGTGGTCATTGATAATCTTGTCGGTCAATTCCATATATTCGTTCTTGATAAGACCATCCGGCCCCTTCTTGAATCCAAATATTTTACTTTTTTTATTAATAGACTTAATGCCGTCATAAATTCCGGCAATAACGTTATGACCGCCTGGCGCCTGACCGCCGGACAAAATCATCCCAACGTTAATTGCTTTGCCAGTGGACTTGCCGGAAGCCTTCTTGAAAGTAACTTCCGGGCTGCCAAAAGTTGCGGGAAATAGCGCCTTAATTTTTTTTACATCGGCAACGGCGGTGGTAGGTTTGCCTTCAACAGCTTTGGCGGCGGCACCGGCACGCAATGCCGGCGGCAGTTTGGGGACATAGGCGGCACGCGCCTTCTGCAGAGCGGAAATCTTACTCATTTGTTTTTCCTTTTTGAGAATAAGGTTATAAAAAAATTGTTGTAACACTCAAAAATCAAGATATAAGATAGCGGTTTTTTTACGAAAAATCAAGCTGATAAATGGCGATTTATTCGAGTATTTTGC
>CAZITV010000100.1:0-8380 GCA_964542255.1 uncultured Victivallaceae bacterium | reverse complement strand
ACACAAATTCGCTGGATGCGCTAGCCGATGACTGGGGATTTTCTGACAAAAGCCACCTGGTTCATCGTTTTAAAGAATACTATAATGTTACTCCGAGCATCTATCGCAATCACCATCAGTCTTGACAGCTCACATTGCTATTATGCTTCTGTTTCCGCGAGGTTCTTATCAATTGTGGTCGAGAATCCGCGTTCAATCCTGCTGAGCAATTGCACTGCACCGATTAAGAAGAAATCAGTTACAATATTGGCAGTCGTGAAAATGATTGCGCCCAATTCCATATTCAGGTTGATTGTTACAACTATCTGTACAAACCACAACCCGAGCACCAGCAGAAACTTTCCCGCGACAAAGATGAAAACGCCGTGATGCGGAATGCCGTTTTGAAGCGGTTCGCCGTTAATGGCTCGATTCATATCGCGGCGGATGCCTTTCTCGACAATTAACCAGTAAATCCAGGCGACAACCGCCATCGGCAGAAGTAACCAGGCATGCCATTCAAACGCAAGCATGGCATGCTTATAATACATCCAGCACATCAATATTGGTATTCCGAATACTGACACTGCCATGATGGCGTTGAATAAATTAAAAGAGATATTCAGCCAGCGCAACTGCGGACCGACAGTCGAGACGATTGCCATCTCCTCAGTGCCTTGCGGATTCCAGGTAGCGGGCGGATGAAAACGGGCATCACCGCCCAGCCGGTACCATTCCCGATAAGCAATGATAATAACAATTGAACATACAACGCTTCCGATTGTCTGCCATACGAAGATAAAACGATAGGCAAAATCAGAGCCGCCGGCTAAATATTTGACAAAATCAATATAGAGTCCCGCGGCAATACCGGCGAATAAACCGAAAACCGATCTGACAATGGATTGCGCCGAACAGAATTGCCCGAACCGGGATTTGGGAAACAACCGGTAAAACAGCGGCATGTTGCCGGCAGCTCCAATTGCACCGGCAAAAGCTGTAATCACACCCACGCCAAGCGTTAACCAGAAAAAGTATTCACCGGGAAGCGAGATAAACAGCCATTTCCAGTTCATTAAATTGCCAACGACGCCGAAAACCACGACATAAACCGTCACCCGCAACGGATGCCAGCGGTCAATGTAAATGGATGCCAGATACATTGCCAGCAGTGCGGCAATGCCGGTAATTGCGGACATTTTGCCGATCTGGAGTAAAGATAATCCCATATTCTTATAAAAAAATACATTAAAAGTATTAATGGCGCCGTTTACCGCGGTGAATGTGGTAAAAAAGAAGATCAGCCAATAAATTTTATGGGTGAAGGATTCCTTGAAGAAGTCCCTGAGTCCTTGTATTCTGCTCTTCTGCTTTGCGGGTTCTCCTTCCACCGGCGGATAATTGCCCTCTTTTACCATGAAACACATCATGCCAAAACCCAGAAAATAAAGGACTGCCGCGCCAATAAAAATCTCGCGCATATTGGATTCGGCATATTGAAAGATGAAATAGTTGTAGGTGGCCGAAGCGGCGATGCCGACTATCCGGAACGCCCCGGTGAATCTGGCGAGAAACTGCGGCGGCACAACATCATTGAAAAGATAATAGAAGACCGAGCCGACAAACATATTGAAAAACTGGAACATGGCAATAAAAACGGCAATCAGGACAACGGTCACGGTCGCAGGAGCATATTGCTGCAGAAAAAATGAATTACCGCGCAGAAATCCGGAAATATCATCGCTCCAGCCGATCAGCGCCAGCGTGATACAGAGAAAAGGCATCGTCCATATTATGAATGGAATACGCCGCCCCCAGCGACTGCGGTAACGGTCGCTCTTAAAGCTGATATAGGGGCAAACGGTCATATTTAAAATGCCCGGAACAGTTGTCATCACCATCCCGATCAGCCAGTTGGCACATCCCAAATCTTTCAACTTCAACGGTAGCACGCTCGGCACTACCGCTTCCATCAGGGTAAAACAGAAATCCCCCCATAGCAGCCAGGCGAATATCGCAAACAACCCCATTTTTGTATAGGTAATTGTCCCGCAATGATAAGTTTTGGCATGAACCGTATTTGCAACTGCGGGTGGCGCTAATGGACTATTTTCCATTGAAAATTCCTTCTATGATTTTAAATCAGTTAAGTTCATGACGAGCTGTTAATTGCTGGTTTTAATAATAGTTCGGCCGGAGATTCGTGGCGCGGCAGCCGTAACGACAGGTGCCCGTATCTGTCAGCAGTAAACTCGCCGTACCGTTTCCCATTAACTATACACTCATACCGGGTATCACCGCAACCCATGTTAACTAACAGATTATAAAATTCCATTTGCAGAAACGGTGAGCTGATTAGAAGTGACAAGGTATCTTTTTCACAATCAGCAGACTTTTTCAGAACGATGACATCGTAGCATGCGGTAACATGGTATGCGGTAAAATATGCCGCGTGCATTGGAAGTAATACCGCACTCAAACCACCAAAATTTGGTGCGCCGTTCATCTGTTCCGGTGTAATCATGAAATGCTCGCCGAGATAGTGCTCTTTTTCGAAAAAGATCTGCCATGTCCGCAAAATTGTTTCAGCAACTTGTCTTGCCAGAAACGGTTTTCCTGATTCCAGCAATCCCCGCCAAATGTACCATTGCATCACCGGCCAGATTCCGCCATTCCAATAACCATGCGGATTATAGGATGGCGCACTCATATCCACTGACGATATTCCGAACGGTGTAAGGAAACGTGACGGATCAATCATCTGTTGAATCAGCCTGTCCTTGTGCGCAGTCTGCCCAGCAAAAAGCGGCAGAAAAGCGCATGCCGAACGGTCTCCGGCACAGCCGTCCATGATTACCGGCTCCACGCCGTTCTCCGTCCGGCACAGCCAGCCGTAAAGACCGCTCTTTTCGTCCCACATGCGATTGTCAATGATACCGCTGAGCAAGTCGGCATCCTGACGGTACTGTTCAGCATCCGCGGTATGATTCAACAGTATGGCAATATTGCGCAAGATCCGTGCGATGCGTAACATCTGCGCCATGAGAATGATTGAATAAAGGCCTTTGCTTGTTAGCTGTTCCTTTTCGGCCATCCGCTGGATTGGATGGTCATCAATGCCCAGATTGTAGCAATAAGGATAGGTACTCAGCATCCCGTCGCCGGCAGCGTTAACTACACTTCCCGGCGTGCGTCCCAGATAGAAGTCATACATCCGTTTCGCTCCGGCATAGGCGCGGGAAAGAATTGACAAGTCCTGAGTTGCCTGATATACGTCCCAAAGTGCGTAGAGCGGCGTAGGAACCGGGGAACCGCACAACAAACATGGAAAGTCATACTCTTCATCTGCCATAAAATAAGAGGCCTGCTGCACCGCAAGTTCAGGTACAAAAGTGCTCATTCCCACGGCAATAAATCCGCCATCCCAGGAATATGGAATCGGAAAGTATTTTGCCGGCACATAGAAAGGCGACAGGGTTCCGGACAGATTCAACGGATAATTGACGTTATACAGCAGTATATCTCTAATATGTGCAATCATACCCGAATACGGTCCGCATGGCGGTAGAATGGAATAGGATTTCTTGTTACAATCAATTGCGTGACTTGATATCTTATCTTCAAATACTACCTTGAAGCATAGAGTTTGCTGTGACCTTGCAGGAACAATAACCGGAGTGATGTCCACCGAACCCCACGGAAATACCTTCGCATCGCGTTCTATGCGGGCATCCGGCAAACTGAACCGTTGACGCAGACTGCTCAGAAATGAACCATCCCCGTTTTGTGCGTGCGTTCGTGTTTCGTTCTCCATGATTACTGTGGCACGGCAGGCCGGCCCGCCCTGGATGACGATTTTGAATGTTGAAGTTGTGCCAGTTGTTGCTTCCAGTTCAACCCTGCCATTCTCATGCAGCGGTTCATCAATCAGTGTTGCGGGCAGCAGATTATCTGCGCCATCGTCACCAATAATCAGTCCATCACTCAGGAGCATCCCATCAAGCCAGATTCGTGCCATATCGTTACCGGGCGCATCAACAGGACTGAGTTCTAGCGTGATATCCGATCCTGTCACCGGTCCGATGGGAATTCTAAGTAAACGCCATTCGTTGTACTCATCACGATTTTTCCCCCAGCCGCCGCCAGGGATTGCCCATGTTTGCGGAAAACTGAAAGTTGTTGACTGTCCGTTAATCAAAAGTTGCCAATGGTGGTTGAGAACTCCATATTTGATGTAGCGAAAATAGATATATCCATTCTGTACCGGCCTCGGCAATGTCGTACCGTAGGTGACCCGGTCACCATTCCAACCGCCGAATGCCTGTGCCAAAACTTCGCTTTCCACCCCCCAGGAGAACACTCTTGTCAGGCATTGCCGGCAACCCAGCCCGAATGTCTTCTGATAAGCTTCAATGGCGGTATAGTTTCGTGCGGGAATCCACCACGGATGCAGTTGTTTTTGCAACCTGACCTTTTTTCGCGGATCGGTTATGAGCAGACCAAGACCGTAGTGATACTCCCGCTGCTCATCAGAGGTGTTATCAAAGGTAACCTCGCAACGCACCTTTTTGTCTGATTCAACCGTAAAACAGGCCAATGCCGTATCACCATTACCATCGAGAAAATATCGCAGCGAATACGATGAATAATCCGGAGACACATTTTCCGGCATCGCGCAGACCGTTGTCTGGCGCTTCCCGTCCGCCATGCTTTGCACATAGTCAAAATTTGTGTCGGGCATGATCAGTGCCGCAGGGTTGCGCCGCCCGACAAACAGCGCTATATCGGCCATTGTTCCATGCTCCGGATTGAGAATACGCGATATCCCCAGGTAGATTGGAGAAAAAGGTCCCCAATTTGTTTTGAGATTTAAAATTCCAGTAGCCATGAATGTTCCTGCCGTTTAAATATAACTTTTCAGTGCAGCCCGCCACTGCCGATAGTATGCGGCAAATGTTCCCAAAAATTGACCATCATTTTCTCCATCCAGTCCGGTCCCGCAACGGTCTGAATCCGGTGAAGTTCATCCCGGCGGATGCGCAATCTGGTCGCCATGGTAAGCCGGTTGAACGTTTCGTGGGATTCTGACACATGGTTGATTACATCAGGATAGATCCGGGACAATTCCAGTCCGCTGGAAATTTGACATCTCAGCGCTTCAACCGCCTTTTCATACCATTTTACCGCCACGACCCGTGCGGCATCGGATTCTGACGCTGAAACCGCCGGATTTTTGACTACTTCCCAGGCGACACGGGCGCGCAGAACCGCCGCATGTTCACGCGCTGCCTGTTCTGCGATGCGTGCACCGGCGAGCAAGGCGCGAAGTTCACTTCTGGCACAGGCTGAATGCGGAGCCGGACAGTCGTTGAGAATTGCACATGCCTCCCGGCACCAGCCGGCAATCTCATCACAACGGCTGATTGCGCTTCCTTTCGGAGTGTCAATAAATTCACAATAAGAACCGGGATTGGCTGTCACCGCTTGAATAAGTTCATAAATAGTCGTCAATCCATCCGGATTTGCCCATGGTTCCGGCTCATAACGCGGACCACCCAGCACTCCAGGCCAGCGCCAGTTTCCGTCAAACCACGGCGGCATGCCGTAGGAATAACCTTCGCGCTTCAGATGTACAATACTGGTCATGTGCAGTGGAAAGGTTGCGATAAGCCGGACGGCATGATGAATTTGCGTTCCGGCGTCAATCCCGAAAAATTGACAAAATTCATGTAAAGAGGATCCGGCGGATACTGCCGGCGATAATGTTTCCAGCAGGCGGGTGATATTGCGTGAGGCGGTAAACGAACCGATGTGACCGGTATGCCCCCACTGAGTGTTGATATGAATTATACACCCCTGAATTCCAAGTGCATTGTTGCGCTCTCCGGTAATTTTGCACCATTCTTCATCGTGCCACAACACCGGACCGCAGTTCTCTGCTTCAATGGCAACGCTTTCCCACATTTTATGCCCGGCATTCAGCCATTCATGGATGACCGGGTCTGGACCGCCCCAGCAGGCATCAAAGAGCGAGTATTTGGTTACATAGTCAATTCCCATCGGCAGACGCTTTACCCACCCGCTCATGACCCAGGTGCGTACGATGGGTTCTTTGCCCAGTTTTTTCATGGTGCCGGTGAAAGTATTTATAAGATCGACGCACATATCGCCGCGTTTCTCGTCCCGCAGTTTTTTCGCAGCGGCGGCGGCCTCTTCAGTACTCTCCTGACTCTGGAAGATATGAGCAGCAATACCGCCAGTGCATTGCTCACACCCGCAATAGTTGAATTCCCCGGCAGTAATCATAGCGCCGGACAGTTCGGGAATATTGGAAAAAACTTCCTGCCAGCAGCGTTGCAGAAAAGTCTTGTAAACCGGATCACTCCAGCAGACATTCGACACCAGGTTTCCCATCCGGTCATTGCGGAACCTGTGTCCCCACACCGGGTCATGAATGGCATCATATTTTGCCTGAAGTTGAGGATGCGCCTGCACCCATCGTTCCGGCGCCATGAGATTGTAGTGGTGAAACATCATCCGGACATTTTTTTCGCGTCCGTAAGTGCAAATAGCCCGTACGGTTGCAATATTCCGTCGAATTGTTTCGTCATCAAAACAGCGGGCGGACGGATCGTCCGGGAAGTGACAAACATAGTGGAACCCCCACTGATTGTACACCCGGTCGCTGGAATATGGCTCGATTCCGGTAATCAACCGGTCAACATTCAGTTGTGCTGCCCAGTCAATGATGGCCTTCCAGGTAAGTACCGGATCATGGCCGAAGTCGCTCAACCGGCCCCACGGTCCGTCACAAGGCTCTAACAAAGCCGGAAAAAACCACCATATCGCCTTTTTCTTTTGCATCAGGTTTATTTCCTTCCGGTCAACATCAATACATTTTCCCGATCAATTTTACGGCGTATCTCTTCCGGCAACTTAAGCGCTTCGTATAGATCATCATAGAATTTTATGAAGTTCTGGTAGCCGAAATAGCCGGGGGTGAACATTGAGTCATCGGCGCCGTAACATAATTTGGATACAGTCTTCGTGTCCAATATTCCGTTTGGCGCGAACATTTCTTTCCACATGTTCATCGATTTTTTGTAAGCGGTTCCGCCGGACATATCCGCATAGATGCTTTTACAACTTTTAATCATCGACCAGGCTTCTTCCCACCAGGGATTACCGAAATGTGCGATAAGAATTTTAAGGTCAGGGAATGCACGATTGATACGGTCCATTTCTGAGGGACGCATATAATTCATGTTAATCCACGATGGACGCGGCAGTATACCACCCGGATCAAAACATTCATGTACGAGAAAACCGGTATGAAATACCGCCAATCCCCCGCAGTCACGAATAACTTCATATATCGGCAGATAACTGTCATCGCCATAAGGCCGCATCGGAGCAATGAATTTGATCCCGCAGGCGCCGCGCTCCAGAATTGAGGCAACTTCTTCAGGGGAACTCTCATCTATTTTAATCTGCGGACAAGGGAGTACGAAATCGCCGAATGTCTGTTTCAATTCAAACACTATTTCAGGCGGATCGAGTAGTAATACTTTTTCAATACCGCGTTCATTGTGTTGCTTGATATGTTCAGCCGGTGTGATATCGGTATTCCGCCATGCCGACATGACTGGAGGAACGCGTTTATTATTCTCATTGAGTTCTGCGTGGAGCCCGTGAGCGTGAGCGTCAATGCGCATAATTTGAATTCCCTGTTTTATGATGCTTTTTTAGCGTAATTTTCGAGGAATCAATACCGTTCAAGCTTAATAATGTAACTATTTAAGTTTCAAAATAATAATAATAATTTACAGTATCAAACTCATTAGTATTAAGTATATGGCTGTCATTCTTTAAAATCAAACCCTTGTAGTTGTATCTTTAGTTAAAACTGTTGTATTTAACGCGTAAATTATTAAATAGCCGGGTTAGCTCTGGTTGGAAATAGTGAATGGCGGTTTAAGATAGTCGCCATGATTCTGTCTCCGTCGACAAAAAAATCAGGCAGTTATTCTTCAGCTTAGATGAACTGAGTAGAGGTGCGGATGGTCAGGGCACCGAGCGCGATCGCCGTATCGAGCACGGAGGAAAAACTCAAACCTTCAGCACCGCTGACTCCGGCACGGTTGTAGGAACCATAAGAGGTGACTTCCAGGCCGGCTGATTGGGAAAGCGCTTTTACTTTCGCAGCCACAACAGTATCTCCGTGCGGGACATGGCCATTGCCCCACCATTCAATGCCTTCGAGTCCAGCCTCTTTGGCAATTGCGATTACTTCACTGACACTGTTTTTTGCCAGCGTCGCGCCGCATATTCCGGGTTTGATCATTATTAACGCATCCTAAAAGTTCAATTCAGAAGCCATCCCAGATGCCGGGATTCTGCT
>CAZITV010000099.1:0-8437 GCA_964542255.1 uncultured Victivallaceae bacterium | reverse complement strand
TGTCCAGAATCGCTTGACTTAAGGCGGCGACCAAACGCTCTAAGGAGCCTGACTTTTGCTTTTCCTCAGCTTTACTTGAGACTGAGGCCAAACGCTCTAAGGAGTCTGGCTTTTGCTTTTCCACAGCTTTGCTTTTGGTTTTCTCCTGATAAAAATCAACTTTAAGATATTCGCCGACGAAACGTTTTGACAGCGGTAAGTTGATGATGTATTTCAAATCGTCGCCGTCAGGCCCAAAATTAAAGAAGCAAATTTTGCCATCGCCGCGGACTTGTTCGGTCGCGGCAACAAACTCGCTGGAACTCTCTAATTTCTGCTCGATGCGCGGAATAATCATAATAAAAATTGTCGCCATCGTTAACGCCGCCAGCAGCAAAGCCGCAAAATCTTTTTGTTCTGCCGCATCAGCTTGACGGTAGAACCGCCGGCTGCACCAGCAGAGTGAAGCAAAAATCAGCAGTGGAATAACAAACGGCAGACCGATATCAAATTTGCCGATGAGCATAACTATTTCGGCGATAACCAGTGCCGCCAGCGCCACCCACGGCAGCAGCCGCAGCGGCAGTTCCAGCATTTTTTTAATTTGTTCAAATATACGAATTTTGTCAAAGTTTATCCATATCCACGCAGCGGCCAGCGCCAGCGCCGGAATTATGCCAACGATATAGCGTAAATGTTTCGTGCCGGGAATGCTGAGACCGATGATTACTATTAGTATCCAGCCGGTAAGTGCGCGCATCAGTGCCAGTTCGCGGCTGTCGGATGCATTCGGCGCTTTAAACACTTTCTTGCAGTAAACCGCGACAGCCAGCAGACCCAGTGGATAGACAATAGCATAAGATGCCATGGCATTGGTTAGAAAATACCACGGCGGTTTGATTTTCTCAAAACGGCTGGCAATCTGGTCATTGAGGAACAATTCGAGCAGTTCCTTGCCGCCCTGCAAATAGCAGAGCCAAAACCATCCCGCCATACAGGCAATTAACAGTAATCCGGCAGCGCCGCCGCTGATGATGAATTTTAACCATTGCCGGTTAATTAGGTAGTAGCCGCAAATGACCGCGGTCGGCGTTACCAGTCCAAGTGGCCCGCGAATGGCGAAACCCAGTATCAGCGCCGGCAGAATCCACCATAGCCGCCGGTAACCTCTATCCGCATCCGCAGTATAAATCAAGTAAAATATGATAATCATCAGCGCACCAACGATTAAGTCCATCGACGGCGCCCTGCATATTGAGATAAATTCATAAGACAACAGACATAACAACACCGCATATATACCCAGACGCTGCGAAATCCGCGCGCCAATCAGATAGGTAAATACCAAAATAACTGCTCCTGAGAGTGCGCTGGGCAGGGTAGCCGTCACCATATTGATGTAACTGCCGCTGCCGGAACACAAATACATCAGCCAGGTATGCAGTGATGGATAATCGGTATAGGGTTTGTTGTACAATGTCGGAAATATGCCCGCGCCGTATAGATTCATTTCACCAATAAACAGAGCGAAACGGCCATTTATCCGGGTAAACTCTACACATTCCAGTCCAGCCAAAAAAATTATCAGCGATGCGGCGAATATGACTGCGGCAGTCAGCGTTTTATTCAAAATAACCCCCATGTTTTTATTTATACAACAGAGTACTAGTAATCTGTAAAGTTTAGTATTTCATTCAGTATAAATATAAACGCTGAATCATTGAATGCAAAAAAAAACGTTAATCAAGCAGTACAGTTATTGTTGTATAGTATAAAATAATGACAATTATGCTGATTTTGAATTTTGGCGGGTTCATCTCTTGAGACTTCCCGCAATCTGCCGGTGTTTTACACCAGAAGTTTTCAGATATAGCAGCAAATACTTTGAAAACCGGCGATAATAGAAAAAATAACTAATAATCCCGGGCAGTAATTGCAATTCATAGTTTTTAGTGCTAACTTAATGATTAGCGTTTTGTCGCAGCCGTAGTGATTGGCTGTAACCGTATATGGTGCGTTCCGGCTGACGAAATATTAAGTCGCTGGCATCGGAAACTGTTCTGAAAATGAAATTGGGATGGGAAAAATTATGTCACTATTCAGTAGCGGAAAATATTCAACATTGCGCGTAAAACATGGCGAAGTAACCGTCAAAAAGAAAGATTTGCCGGAAGGTCTGTGGCTAAAGTGCAAAGATTGCAGCCGCACCGTCTATAAAAAGCAATTAGAAGAAAATTTAAATGTTTGTCCGTATTGCTCCTTCCACACTACGTTGGACAGCGCGGAGCGGATTAAACTGTTGACTGATGAAAATTCATTTGTGGAAATGGATGCCAATATGGAATCTGTTGACGCCTTGAATTTTACTGATACACAGTCTTATAAATCACGGTTGCTGGCCAATAAGGCAAAATCCGGATTAAACGACGCGGTTTTGTGCGGTTTAGCAACGCTCGAAGCAAAAAAATATGCTCTTGGAGTGATGGATTTTCGTTTTATGGGCGCCAGTATGGGCTCAGTCGTCGGCGAAAAAATCGCCAGACTGATAGAAAAAGCCACTGATGAAAAAATTCCGCTCGTAATCGTTACCGCCAGTGGCGGCGCGAGAATGCAGGAAGGTATCCTCAGCTTGATGCAGATGCCCAAAACATGCGGGGCGTTATTTCGCCATTCGCAGGCAGGGCTGCCCTATATCGCTATTTTAACTAATCCTACTTATGGCGGTGTTACCGCCAGTTTTGCCACGCTGGGTGATGTGATTTTGGCTGAACCCGGCGCGATGATTGGTTTTGCCGGGCCGCGGGTGATTCGCGAAACCACCAATTCCAAACTGCCGGAAGATTTTCAGACGGCGGAATTCCTGATGGTGAAAGGTCTGATTGACCGGGTAGTGGAAAGAAAAAATCTTCGTGATGAATTGAAGCTGCTGCTTGAATATTTTCAGCAATAGTGTAGATTTAGTCCGGCAGATAATTTTCAACTGAGGATTATTGAAAGTTACTGCCCGCGGCGTCAAATTTTTGCGTCGCCGGTTCGGACCCTATGCGCTGGTGCGTGCCAACCGAGTCAGGTGGGGAACCAAGCAGCTCTACGCAATGACCCAGGTGCTGTAGGAAAATCTGAGCCGGCGATGCTCTTTTTTATAACAAAGAGGTAATTGCAAAACTATTTAGAATTGATGTTTTGCAGGTTTTTTTGAAGGTTTTTGACGATTATAAGCGAAATCAAGCGTAGCAGCGTTACGCAAGATGAGCTTAAGTCGCCAAAAACTCAAAAAAGACGCAAAAATCTCGGAAGAGTTTTGAAATTAGCTCAAAAATAGCATTCGCCAACCAAATTACTGCATTGAGGCAAGATGAAACGAATTGACGGCAGAAAATATAACCAGCTGCGCGAACTGAAGGCTACTCCCGACTATCTGGCGCATCCGCTCGGGTCGGTGTTATTCGCAACCGGCGGTACCAAGGTGCTCAGCACGGTTTCACTCGAACAAAAAGTACCACCCTGGATGAAAGCCCAAAAAATCAGCGGCGGCTGGGTAACATGCGAATACGGAATGCTGCCGGCTTCGACGCACGAACGGGTTAAACGGGAAGCCTCCAATGGCAAGCAGAGCGGCAGAACTATGGAAATTCAGCGGCTGATCGGGCGCAGTTTTCGTACCGTAATGGACCTTGACGCTTTGGGCGCCAATACTATCTATATCGACTGTGATGTGATTGATGCCGACGGCGGCACCCGCTGTGCCGGCATTACCGGCGCCAGTATCGCCCTGCAGTTGGCATTCAGCAGCCCCGCGTGGCGCGAACAATTTGGCAAGGCATCACCGATGCGCGAAAATGTTGCCGCCGTCAGTGTGGGTATTGTTAATGGTATTCCAGTGTTGGATTTGTGTTACTCCGAAGACTCCAGCGCGGAAGTTGATATGAATGTGATTATGACAGAATCCGGCAAATTTATTGAGGTGCAGGGCACAGCGGAACGGCAGGCATTTGACCGCAAACAGCTGGATGAACTGCTCACCCTGGCAGAAGGTGGTCTCCGGCAGCTTTTCGCATTGCAGCGGGATATTATCAGCGCATACAAGGAGCAGCACCGCAAGGATAAAAAAAATATTCGGCCGGGTGCAGGACTCAGCAGTTTGGGTGATGCTCTTAAAGAGATTGAGATTTAATACTTCAAGGTGAAAATATGGGCGAATACCAGGTAATCGCGAGAAAATGGCGGCCACAGTGCTTCAGTGACGTGGTGGGGCAGGAACATATTGTACAAACACTGCGTAACGCTATCAAGCAAAAACGTACCGCTCACGCCTATCTCTTTGTCGGACCGCGCGGTATCGGCAAGACCACTACCGCACGCATTTTTGCAAAAGCGATGAATTGCGAAGCTCCCAATGACGGTGAACCGTGCTGCAAATGCCGATCATGTTTGGCAATCGCCGCAGAGAACAGTATTGATATTATTGAAATTGACGCTGCCAGCCAAAATTCAGTGGATAACATCCGTGACCTGCGGGATGAAGTAATGCACGTCCCGGTCAACAGTAAATATAAAATTTACATCATTGATGAAGTGCATATGCTCTCCAAGCAGGCGTGGAATGCCCTGCTTAAAACAATTGAGGAGCCTCCGGCTCACGCCAAATTCATTTTCGCCACCACTGAAGTTCACATGGTGCTGCCGACGATTATTTCACGCTGCCAGCGTTTTGACCTGCAGCGTATCTCCACCCCGATGATTGCGGAGCGGCTGCATAAAATCGCAGCGGCGGAAAAAGTAAATATTTCTAACGGAGCCATCAGTGCGATTGCCCGTGCCGCTGATGGCGGTATGCGCGATGCCCAATCACTGCTGGATCAGATGATTGCGTTTTTTAGTTCGGACAGTAATAGCGATATTACTGAAGAGCAGGCATTGTCGTTGTTTGGTTTGACTTCAGCGGCAGAGCTGCAGGATTTTATCAAAGCGATGCTGACCAACAACCGCGGCGGAGTAGTCTATGCGGTGCATCAGCTGGCGGTAAAAGGCAAAAACCTTGAAACACTGTTTAATGATACTCTCGTCTGGCTGCGCGGAATTCAGCTTTGCGCACTCCTCGATGATCCGGAAAATGTCCTGGAAATTGATAAGGAAACTTCTGCCCGGTTTAAAAGTTTTGGCAGTTTAGCAAATCAGGAGATCGTTCAAACATTGCTCGAAACACTCTCGCCGGTAGGCAGAATTCTCCATGACGCACTCAATAAGCAGGTGTTTCTCGAAACCATTATTTTAAAGGCAATGCGCGAAGCACACGCCATCAAGATTGAACAACTCATTGAACGGCTCAACGTTATCCGCAAAAGCGGAGAATTAGAAATAATCGAAAAAATCCCAGCGGTTGAACCAGCTTATAAGTATGCGGTGAACCCGCCGCCTGCTGTTCAGACAACAGTACATGAAGCCGCTGCTCCGGTGTTTGCCGTGCCGCCGGCTCCGGCTGTTGTTCACGCCCCAGCCGTTCCAGCCGCGCCCGCTGTTCCAGTAGAGCCTCCTCCTCCGGCTGTTTCACCATTACCGCCATTGGCGCCGGAATCGCCATCTTTGATTGAGCTGGAGCCTGAGGAAATTGTTCCGGAGTTAATTCCTGCGGACCGAGAAGATTTGGTTGATAGCGCTGACCTGGAAGATGATGATTTTACCGCGCCGGTTTCAACAATGGTGCTGGTGGAAGATAAACCGGTTGCCGCCTCGCCGGCGAATGTTGATAATACAAAAGAATCCCGTGAAATCTGGCATCGGGTGATTGAAGCCGCCGAAGGTGACCGCCGCCTTGATCCGGTGATATATGGTTATATGCGGGAGGCCGCTGAAGTTAAATTGGCGGATAATCTGTTGACGGTCTTTTATGATGAAGAATTTGAACCGGAACACATTGCCGCAGTAACTAAAAATATCACCCATTTGTGTCGTTATCTGCAGCGGGTTTTATCGGTTCCTGACGCTGAAGTAAAAATTGAACTGCAGCAGGGCATCCACGCCGCCAGCGGGGAAAAATCGGTAAAAAGTATTATGAATGAAAAAACTGTTAATAAAGTAAAAAATAATCCCCAAGTGAAAGTTATCGTTGACCTTTTTGATGGCGAAATCGTTGACATTCACGGATAATAAAAAATAAGGTGTAAATATGTTTGGTAATCTCGGTGAAATGGCCGGCTTGCTCAAAAAAGCAAAAGAGTTTCAGTCCAATATTCAAAATGTCAAAGCGGAAATGGCTCAGGCCGAATATTTTGGCAAAGACCCATCCGGAAAAATCTCCGTCGTGGTTTCAGGAGATTTTTCGGTTAAAAGCATTAATATCAGTCCGGAATGCACCGGCAATATTCAAGATTTGCAAATCAATCTTCTCGCCGCAGTCAATGAGGCCATCGGCAGCGCTAAAAACGCCGCGGCTGAAAAAATGAAAGCCATGACCGGCGGTATCAGCATCCCAGGACTATTTTAAAAATTTCCAGGTGAACCATGAAACACGGACACCATTATCCCGCGGCAATTGAAAACTTAATTGAGATGCTGAATGGTCTCCCAGGTATCGGCAAAAGAACCGCAGAACGCATCACCATGGCCATTTTGAAGTGGCAGCCGGAACGAGTCGAAAAATTTGGTGCCATACTCCGTGATCTACCTGCCGCAGTCGGATTTTGTCCGGAATGCGGTAATCTTTCCACTGCCAAAGAGCTGTGCCGAATTTGTTCTTCCCGTAACCGTGACACTGGAATTATTTGCGTGGTGGAGGATTTTTCGCAAATTAACAGCATTGAGAATAGTGCGGTTTATCATGGCCTATATCACGTTTTGGGCGGAAAACTGGCGCCACTGAACAATCAGATGGCAGATTCATTATCAATTCAACCCTTGCTCGAACGATTGAAGAATAACAGTGTCAGGGAAGTTATCCTGGCTTTGAGTCAGAATGTTGAGGGGCAGGCAACCGCGGTTTATCTCAGTGATTTGCTCCAGGAATACCCGGTTAAAATTACCCGGTTGGCGCGCGGTTTGCCCGCCGGTTCGGATATCGCCTATGCCGATGCCGCCACCCTCGGCGCGGCGCTCAACGGCCGGACCGCAATGTCCGGCGTAACCGGAAAATAATTACGATGAATGAGTTGAATCTACTGCGGCAAATTTTACCCACTCTGCAATCCGGCAGCACGGTGGTGGTTGGCCCCGGCGACGATTGCGCAGTAATAAAATTCGGCAACTGCTATTTGCTGGCAGCTTGCGATCAAGTCGTCGCCGATGTGCATTACTTATCCGATGCCACAGCTCCGGAACGGGTTGGTGCAAAATTGCTCAAACGCAACCTCAGTGATATTGCCGCCATGGGCGGCACCCCGTGCGAATGCCTGACCACTATTGCAACTTCAAGAGACGACGAAAGTTGGTTTTTGCGGTTTTTCGCCGGTTTGAACGCCGAAGCCCAAAAAAATCATACCGGCATCTGCGGCGGTGATATATCTTTTTTGCCGGCCGGCGCGCAAGTCAAGGAAGTTACCACATTGACCATTCTCGGTCAAGTTGAACCCGATAAAATTTGTCTGCGCGGCAATGCCAAACCCGGCGATTTCCTTTGCGCCACCGGATATTTCGGCAATTCCTTTAAATCCGGGCATCATCTGAATTTTACTCCGCGTTTGGCTGAAGGTCTGTTCCTGGCTGGAAAATATACCCGTGCGATGATTGATGTCAGCGACGGCCTGCTGCTTGATGCCAGCCGGGTCTGCGGTGCTTCACAATGCGGACTGCAGCTGTTTACTGATGCCATCCTTTGCCGCAGCGGTGCGAATCTTGATGCCGCACTGCACGACGGTGAGGATTATGAGTTGATTTTCGCCGTAAACCCGGAAAAATTTGCAGCATTACAGGCCGACTGGCCGTTCCCGCAAACTCCGGTTACCCATATTGGCGTTTTTAATGACCAGTGCGGTATAATTACTGACCGCAGCGGAAAAATATTTACTGACATTAAAGGCTATGAACACAAAAATAATTAAAGAAAGTTTTTCTGAAGCCGATACTGAATTATTCGCTATAGAACTGGCACGGACTCTCAAGCCAGGCTGTATTGTTGCGCTGCACGGCGAACTTGGCGCCGGCAAAACTGTATTCGCCCGCAGTTTCGCCAAAGGTATTGGCGTTACTGAACAGGTTTCCAGTCCAACCTATACTATTGTGCAGGAGTATCCGCTGGATAACGGGACAATTTTTTTTCACCTGGATCTTTATCGGATTGACAACCCCGACTCCGCGCTGGCTTTTGGAGTAGATGAATATTTTGCTGAACCGAACGCCTATACCCTGGTGGAATGGCCGGAACGCGTCAGCACGATTCTGCCTGAAACCACTATCCATATCCACATCCGCCATACCGGTGAGTTTTCCCGGCAGATAACTCTCAAAATGCCGTAACATAACTGCT
>CAZITV010000098.1:0-8525 GCA_964542255.1 uncultured Victivallaceae bacterium | reverse complement strand
CCACCAATAAAAATAAACGTACCGCGCACAAACCGCCGCCAGCAGATGCAGACGGCTGCTTGATCAAACGTCAAGCAACCGTTCCAAACTGTTAAAAGCTTTTCTTGGCGTAATACTTGGTATGGAGCAGTTCGTGCGCCTTGTGGCTGCCGGGTTTTCCAAGAAATTCCTTGTAGAGTTTTATAATCTGCGGATTTTGATGAGATTTCCGCTTGGATAGATTTTCATCAGCAGTGTAAATCGCCGCCTTCCGTTTTTCGAGGATAGCGGTATTTTCGTGAATGTACGGCTGACCGCCGCCGTTAAGGCAGCCGCCAGGACAAGCCATAATTTCAATCGCATCGTAATGCGCCTCGCCGCGTTGAATCTTTTCAAGAATTTTTCTAGCATTGCCGAGACCTGAGGTTACGGCAGCTTTAACGCTGATGCCGGCGACATTGACGGTGGCTTCCTTAATACCCTCAAGACCGCGCACCGCGCTGAAATTGACTTCTTCGAGGTCTTCGCCGGAAATCCAGTCTGCGGCGGTACGCAAGGCAGCTTCAAGTACGCCACCGGATGCGCCGAAGATTACCCCCGCGCCGGTGGACTCACCTAGCGGATTGTCGTATTCGGCAGCTTCAAGTTTGTTGAGCAGGATGCCTGCCTCTTTAAACATATCCGCGAGTTCGCGGGTGGTGATGACGATATCTACATCACGAATTCCGTTGTGTGAGAATTCCGCCCTCGACGCCTCGTATTTCTTTGCCAGGCATGGCATTACCGATACTACGATGATGTCTTCGGGTTTTTTGCCGATTTTTTCCGCAAAATATGATTTGGCGATGGCACCGAACATTTGCTGTGGTGATTTAGCGGTGGATGGCATATAGACTAAATCCGGGAACTGATGTTCGAGAAACTGTACCCAGCCAGGACAGCAGGAAGTGAGAATCGGCAAATTCTTTTTGGTGGTTAAACGCTCAATGATTTCAGTGGTCTCCTCCATAATCGTGAGATCAGCGGCGAAATCAGTGTCGAATACTTTGTCAAAGCCGAGCAATTTTAGCCCGGTGACCATTTGACCAGTGGCAATGGTTCCAGGCGCCATGCCAAATTCTTCGCCAATGGCAACTCTGACGGCGGGAGCGGTCTGAACCACCACCACTTTGGAGTCATCATTCAGTGCCCGCCATACGTCATATTTATAGCTCATTTCAGTCAGCGCGCCTACCGGGCAGGCGCTAACGCATTGACCGCAAAAAGTGCACTGCGTATCTTTCAGCGGACTCATCGCGGCGGTGCCGACGACAGCGGAAAAACCGCGACCGACCCCGGAGAGAACGCCTACGGTCTGTACCACATTACAGGCGGTTTCGCAGCGGCGGCACATGATACACTTATTTGAATCGCGCACAATGGCGTTGCTGGAGAGGTCTAATGGATATTTAGACTGCTCGCCTTCATACAAAATATGATGCAGATCCATTTCTCCGGCAAGCGACTGCAGTTCGCAATTACCGTTTTTTTCGCAGGTAAGACAATCTTTAGGATGGTCAGAAAGCAGTAAATCCAGCATGGTGCGGCGGGCGTTGATGGCGCGAATGGTATTGGTTTTAACCACCATTCCCTCAGTTACCGGGGTGCAGCATGCCGGTGCCAGATTGCGGCGGCCGTTCACCTCAACTACGCAAATCCGGCACGACCCGGTACGGTGTTCAAGCTGAAAGCAGCTGAGCTCCATATGGCAGAGAGTTGGAATTTTGATACCAATTTTATTGGCGGCGTGAAGAATTGTGGCAGTTTTTTTTACCCGTACCGGGATATTATTAATCGTGATATTAACCATAATGTAAGATCTCCGTGATTAGTTGCGGTCAACCGCGTGAAATTTGCAAGTTTGATAACAAATACCGCACTTGACGCACTTGCTTTGGTCAATGACGTGATGCTCTTTGCGTTCACCGCTGATGCATGCCGCCGGACAGTTCCTGGCGCACATGGTGCAGCCGACACAATGCTCGTTAATCGAATAAGTCAGCAGCTTGGTACAGACTCCGGCATGACAATGGCGCTCTTTAACGTGCGCAGCGTACTCTTCCGGAAAGTTGTTCATGGTTGACAATACCGGATTTGGCGAAGTCTGTCCGAGTCCGCATAATGCGGTATCCTTGATGATATTTGATAAAGTACGCATTTTAACGAGAGTATCTTCGGTGGCCTGACCATCGCAGATTAGCTGCAGCATTTCGTGCAGCCGTTTATTGCCGATTCGGCAGGGTGTGCATTTTCCGCAGGACTCATCCAGCGTGAACTGGAGAAAAAATTTAGCTACATTGACCATGCAGTCATCTTCGTCCATGACAATCATTCCGCCTGATCCCATCATTGAGCCAAGCGCAATCAGCGTATCATAATCAATCAGAGTATCAAGTTTATCGGCGCGAATACAGCCGCCGGAAGGACCGCCGGTTTGCACCGCTTTAAATGCTTTGCCATATTTGATGCCATTGCCAAGTACAAAAATAATATCTTTCAGCTTTGTACCCATTGGTACTTCGACCAATCCGACGTTGTCAACTTTGCCAGCGAGGGCAAAAACTTTGGTGCCGGGCGAATTTGGCGTGCCGATTTGCCGGAACCAGTCCGCGCCTTTACGGATAATTGCGCCGACATTCGCATAAGTTTCAACATTGTTCACCACGGTCGGCGCTTTCCACAATCCGGAAACCGCAGGAAAAGGCGGTTTGAAAGTTGGTTCTCCGCGCATTCCCTCTATCGAGTGGATGAGTGCGGTCTCTTCTCCGCAAACAAATGCGCCAGCACCGTATTTAAGCGCGATATTAAAATCAAATCCTGTACCAAAAATATTTTTTCCGAGCAGTCCTTGTTCCTCTGCCTGCTTAATAGCTATCCGTAAACGTTCAATGGCGAGCGGATATTCGGCGCGAATGTAAATATAGCCTTCTTTGGCGCCAATGGCATAGCCGCCAATTGCCATCGCTTCCAGTACTGAATGCGGGTCGCCTTCCAGCACCGCACGGTCCATGAATGCGCCCGGGTCGCCTTCGTCGGCGTTGCAGATGAGGTATTTTACCGGCGCATCCTGTGCCGCCGCAAAACTCCATTTCTTTCCAGTAGAAAAGCCGCCGCCGCCACGCCCGCGCAAACCTGAGGCAATGATAGTATCGATAACTTCGTGCGGTTTCATTTCAGTCAGCACTTTTGCCAGAGCTGAGTAGCCGGAATTAGCGATGTAGTCATTTAAATCTTCCGGATTGATTCTACCGCAGTTGCGCAAAACTATTCGTGCCTGCAGGGCCTGTTCGGTATTGGCTTCGTCTTCCGGATAATACCATGTCCGTTTGACCAGTTTTACGCCGTTTGCCACTGAAGCCGCGGCATCGAGAATTGCCCCAACCTGATCAGCCGTTACATTGCCATAGTAGGTGCAGGCACCGCTTTTGCGGTCTAGCACTTCAATACTCGGTTCCGAATGGCATAACCCCATACAGCCGGTGCTAATGACTTCAATCGCACCATCAAGTTTGCGTTCTGTCACTTCATTGCGGAAAGAACCAAGTAATGGCGCCGCTCCGGCAGCAACACCACATGTTCCCATCGAAACGCAAATACGAAGGTTGGCGCGCCGCTGTTTCTTGAGCTGTTTTGTCAACGCTAACAATTTATCCACTGACGTTATCATTATATCAAGTCCTTAACTATAAATATAGTAGTTTATTTGCAATCGTTAATGATTTCCGGCACCATTTTTGGAGTAACGTTGCCGTAAACCCGTTCATTCACCATTACCACCGGAGCCAGGCTGCACGCTCCAACGCAACGCAGCCCGCCCAAAGAAAATTTCTTGTCGCGCGAGGTTTCACCCTCTTCAATATTCAGGTACCGCTTCAGTTCATCCAGTACCGCGCCAGAACCTTTCACAAAACACGCCGTACCGGTGCAGACGTTAATCTTAAATTTGCCCACCGGCTTATCGGTAAAATAATGATAAAAACTGATTACCCCGTAAACCTCGGATAAATGCAGCTTTAATTTCGTCGCCACCAACTGCTGTATATTCCTCGGCAAATAGCCAAAAATATGCTGCGCCTGATGTAATGATTGAATCAGGTAACCTCTATTCTGTTCCTGATTGTTGCCAACGTCCAACCCATCCAGATATTTAATCAGTTCAGCGCTCTTCTCCGGAAACAGCGCCAGCAAATCCAACTCTTCGTCCTGTTCCTGACACGGCATAATATCACCTCACTACCCTTTAATATTAATACTTTTTTATTAATATAGTTAAACGACAAAACCATTAACGCCAAGCGAAAATGATTAAATTTGAAAAAAAACGATTAAATTTGATATATTTTGTAATCTAATGTTAAATTGTGATTTTTCAATAATGCCGATAATAAAAAATTAAAAGATTTTTGCTATTTCTATAAATCGGAAAACTGCTGTCTTGACTGGCAGGGTCATAGGTTATTGCAAAGCGTAAAGTGCTAATAATACGCGAATCTTGCCGGATTCATGAAAATTCCAGATTTAAAATCAAGTTTTTTTGAAACATTAGTTGACATATAAACAGTCAGCATGTAAACTATTGATATATTCTAAAATTTAAAAGGGCTATATGGAAAAGAAATACTGTCATAACGAGCTGGTCAGTTTTGAAGACCGCGACCATGAGGCATTGATGGGGGTCTGGTGGACAGGGATATTATTAAAAAAGCAGGCAAAACAATTTTTTAGCAATTTTCTTTCCTCTGAGGCGCAATTCAATATCATGATGGTACTGAAGTATGCTGCAAAACCACTAACCCAGAGCGAACTCGGCGAACAGTTGCTGGTGGACAAGTCCAACATTACCGGTCTGTTAGACCGCATGGAAAAGGTCGGTCTGATCCGGCGGTTGAGTGTGCCGGAAGACCGCCGCTGTTATCACATTGATCTGACCGAATCCGGCCGCGCGATTCTTGAAAAGGTTGAACAGCCCTATCGCAATTATGTTAAAAAACTTATGGCGACATTCTCGGCGCAGGAAATTGATGACATCAACCGTTATATGGCGCGTCTGGAGAAAGCTGTTGCCGCAGAAGAATCAACCGCATTTAATGAAAGGAGCTGACCGTGGGACTGGAACTGTTTAAAACACGCCGTTTTCTACCGTTGTTCATCACCCAGTTCATGGGAGCGTTAAACGACAATTTCTTCAAGAATGCGTTGTTAATCCTGATTACCTACAAACTGGTATCCACGAGCGAATATGCCGCCATAATGGTCAATATAGCCGCGGGAATTTTTATGCTGCCGTTCTTTCTTTTCTCGGCTACCGCGGGACAGCTTGCTGATAAATATGACCGTGCCGCAATTACCAGGATTATTAAAATTTTCGAAATCATCATTATGGTACTGGCAGGAATGGCGATGATGCTGATTACATGGGACGGAGCTCCGCAAATATTTAAGAGTCCAGCGCTGCTGCTGTTTCTGCTGTTTATGATGGGTACTCATTCTACATTTTTCGGACCGATTAAATACGCTTTGCTGCCGCAGCACCTCAAAGAGAATGAACTGATTGCCGGCAATGCTTATGTTGAGGCAGGAACTTATCTGGCGATATTGGGTGGAACCATCCTGGGCAATGTTCTAGTTATGAAGCACTATGGGGAGCTAATCGTGGGCGGCGCGCTGGTCGCCGTCGCGGTTACCGGATATCTGGCGAGCCGCCGGATACCGTTTTCACAACCCCCATCGCCGAATCTGAAAGTCAACTACAATTTTATCCATGAAACCATAATTATTCTGAAATGTGTTAAAAGTCAGAAGACGATTTTTCTCTGTGTGCTGGGGATTTCCTGGTTTTGGGCCATCGGTATGCTGCTGCTGTCGCAACTTCCTGTATTCTGTAAAAACGTCATTGGCGCTGATGAAAATGTTGTTACATTTTTTCTGACTATTTTTACGCTTGGCATTGGTATCGGCTCCGTGATGTGCAACCGTCTGCTTAACGGGTTGGTGCAGATGACATTTGTGCCGCTGGGCGCACTGGGCATGTCGCTGTTTATCGCTGACCTTTATTTCGCCAGCCAAGGCTTAAAGCCGGGAACGGTGTTAATCACGCTGCCGGAATTTGTCAGCCATTTTACGTGCTGGCGGCTGGCAGTAGATATGTTTATGCTGGCTGCTTGCGGCGGAATCTTTATCGTGCCGCTGTATGCGGTGCTGCAGTACCTGGCAAATCCGGGCGAGACGGCGCGGATTATTGCCGGTAATAATATCGTCAATGCGCTGTTCATGGTTGCCGCCGCGCTGGCAGTGGTTGCACTGTTGTGGTTTAACATGACCATACCGGAAATATTTTTGCTGACTGCCGTACTCAATCTGTTGGCGGGGATTTATATCTGCCGTCTGCTGCCGGATGCGCTCTCCCGTTCGCTGTTCCGCGGGGTGCTTTCCGTGCTGTTCCGGGTTGAAGTTAAGAATCTGGAGAATTATACTAGAGCCGGTGGGCGGGTGCTGATTATCGCCAACCATACTTCGCTGCTGGACGCGATGCTGATTGCGGCATTTCTGCCGGAAAAAATTACCTTTGCCGTAAATACGCAAATGGCAAAAAAATGGTGGGTAAAAATTGGCCTGCTGCTGGTCAATGCTTTCCCGCTGGACCCCGCCAAACCGATGGGCATCAGATCACTGAT
Source organism: uncultured Victivallaceae bacterium (assembly GCA_964542255.1). Taxonomy (GTDB): domain Bacteria; phylum Verrucomicrobiota; class Lentisphaeria; order Victivallales; family Victivallaceae; genus CAYMSF01. The sequence continues at coordinate 1,833 of CAZITV010000098.1, read as the reverse complement.
TGAGGAAATCCGGAAAGACCGCAAATGCATGATTTTTCCGGAGGGGCGGATCACCGTTACCGGCGCTTTGATGAAAGTCTATGAAGGCTCAGGTTTGATCGCTGAAAAATCTGGAGCAATGGTGTTGCCAATCCGGATTGACGGGGCGCAATATTCCAAATTCTCCTATATAAAAGACAAAGTCAAATCGCGCTGGTTCCCAAAAATTACCTTAACTATTCTGGAGCCGCACCGTTTCGAGGTGGGACCGGAGTTCAAGGGCAAGGAACGCCGCCAAAAGATTTCCGCCGGAATTTACGATCTGATGGTCGAAATGATGTATCACACTTCGCGGATAGATGAACACCTGTTCCGTTCACTGTTGAATGCTGCGAATATCTATGGCAGCCGCCGCACGATTGCCGAGGATTCCTCACGCAAAGTGCTTAATTACCGCCAGTTAATTCGTAAAAGCTACATTCTGGGTAATGTTCTGAGCCGGCGCAGCGGTGGCGAAAAATATATCGGTCTGATGCTTCCTAACTCACTGCCGAATGTCGTTGCGTTCTGGGGACTGCTGGCCTATGACAAAGTGCCATGCATGATGAACTTTACCGCCGGTTTTAACTCAATTACCGCCTGCTGCAAAGCTGTCGGGATTAAAACCATTTTCACTTCGCGCAAATTTATTGAGATGGCGCGCCTGGAAGTGCTGGAGAAGGCGCTGAAAGATACCGGCCTGCGGGTGATCTGCCTGGAGGATGTAAAGGCGGGGATTTCGCCGTTTGAGGTAGGAGTCGGGATGTTCCGTTCATTGCTGCGTCTGAAGCCGGCAGCAAAACCGGATGATACCGCGGCAGTGCTCTTTACCTCCGGTTCCGAAGGCACTCCGAAAGCGGTATTGCTAAGCCACCGCAATATTCAGGCGAACCGCACTCAGGTCTTAAGCGTGCTTCCGCTCAATGCGCGGGACCGTATTTTGAACTGCCTGCCGATGTTTCACTCGTTTGGTTTGTGCATGGGGACAGTTCTGCCGCTGCTGACTGGGATCAGAACCTTTTTTTATCCGTCGCCACTGCATTACCGGCTGATTTCAGAGCTTTGCTATGATTCAATGGCGACGATAATATTCGGTACGGATACGTTTTTGGCAGGGTACGGGCGCGTGGCGCATCCGTATGACTTTTTCAACATCAGGTTTGCAGTAGTTGGAGCCGAAAAACTCAAGGAGTCCACCGTGAAACTGTGGATGGAAAAATTCGGGGTCAGAATTCTTGAGGGATATGGCGCTACTGAAGCCGCGCCGGTAATCTGTATTGATACTCTCATGTATAACAAGTCCGGAACTGTCGGACGGCTGCTGCCGTGCATTAATCACCGCCTCGAACCAGTGCCCGGCATTGAAAACGGTGGCAAACTGCTGATTAAAGGCGACAACATCATGCTAGGCTATATGCGACACGACCGTCCCGGAATATTGCAGCCGCCACCGGACGGCTGGTACGATACCGGTGATATTGTAGAGATGGACAATGCAGGTTTTGTCTCAATAAAAGGCAGAATAAAGCGTTTTGCCAAAATCGCCGGTGAAATGGTTTCGCTGACCGCGGTTGAATCCGCCATCAATGCCTTATGGCCGAAGGCAGTTAACGGAGTGGTTGCGATACCGGACCAGCGCAAGGGCGAACAACTGGTTCTAATAACGACTAATCTTAGTGCCGACTCTGCGGCTTTACTCAAATATTTTCGTGATAATGGTTTGAGTGAACTATGGGTGCCGCGCCGCATCATGCCGACGAAAGATGCCCTGCTGCTGGGTACCGGCAAATTCGACTATGTGACAGCACAAAAAAT
>CAZITV010000097.1:0-8695 GCA_964542255.1 uncultured Victivallaceae bacterium | reverse complement strand
ATCAATGATTGCAAATTGGTATAACATCAGAATATTTTTTATTATCGGCAGGTTACGGATTCTGGAACGGTTAAGAATACGGAGCGAAAAATGAAACATGCAATTTTTTTGATACAATGTCCGGACCGGAAAGGGTTACTTTCCAGCATTACCACCTTTTTTTATTCACATGGTTTTAATATTCTGCATTGCCAGCAATATACGGATGTTTTTGAAAACAAATATTTTATGCGGATTAAGCTGGATTTATCCGATACCACGATAACCAAACGGGTGCTCGAAAAGGAATTTGCCGAGTTCGCCGCAAAATTAAATCTATTCTGGGCAGCGCATTATTCAGACTACGTTCAAAAAGTTGCAGTTATGGTTTCCAAGGCTTCACACTGCCTCTATGATTTGCTGGTGCACCGCAATGAAGGCGACCTGCATTGCGAAATTCCGCTTATTATCGGGAATCATCCCGAATTGGAATATGTCGCAGACAAGTTCCGGGTACCGTTTTACTGCATTCCGGTTACCGCTGCCACCCGCGAGGCGCAGGAACAGACCGCTGCTGATTTACTGGATAAACATCATATCGATTTGATTGTGCTGGCACGTTATATGCAGATTCTTTCCACCAGCTTCATTGCCAAATATCCCGGCAGAATTATCAACATTCATCATGCGTTTCTACCCGGATTCAAGGGCGCAGACCCATACCGCCGCGCCTGGGAAAGGGGAGTCAAAATGATCGGCGCCACCGCGCACTATGCGACGGAAGATTTAGACGAAGGTCCGATTATTGAGCAGGATGTTGAACGCATCTCCCACGAAGACGAGCCGCCGGAACTAAAACGCATCGGCAAGGATATTGAACGGCGGGTGCTTACCCGTGCCGTCAAAGCTCATTTGGAGCACCGTATTATCACTTCCGGCTGCCGTACTATTGTTTTTTCAAAGTAATCTGCACGGCATTTTTACCGGGAACCATCATGCTCTGCAAAATTATTTATCAGATTACCGGAATTGTCCAGGGTGTGGGTTTCCGTCCCTATCTTTACCGCTTGGCAACGGCACAGCGGCTTTCCGGATGGGTCAGCAACCGCAGCGACGGGGTTTGGCTTTGCCTCGAAGGCGAGTCGGTTCAGCTGGACGCATTTATTGCGGCAGTGCGTTTGGCACCGCCGCCTAACGCCAGAATCGCTAATATCGTGGTAATTGAAAAGATTGCCATCACCCAGTGCTCTTTGACCGATTTTCAGATTTATTACAGCGTCAACAGTGAAACCAGCACCGTAACCATTCCTGCAGATTTGGCGTTATGCCCGGATTGCCGCCGTGAAATTCTCGATCCGGAAAACCGCCGTTATCACCACCCGTTCGCCACCTGCGTTAATTGCGGCCCGCGCTATACGGTGATTAAACATTTGCCTTATGACCGAGCCAACACCACCATGGCAGCGTTTCCATTATGCCGCTACTGTCAGGATGAATACTCCAATCCAGCCGACCGCAGGTTTCACGCGGAAACTATTGCCTGCCCGGAATGCGGTCCGCAAATTCAGTTCACTGATATTTCCGGAAACGTTTTACCGGTTGAAAATCCGCTCCAGGCCGCTGCTGCGGCGTTACAGCAGGGCGCTGTCATTGCCATGCGCGGTATCGGCGGATTTCAACTGCTCGCCAACGCCTTCAACTGTGCTGCTGTTAGTGAACTGCGCCGTCGGAAACGCCGTCCGGATAAACCCTTTGCGTTGATGGCGGTGAGTACTGCGGTGATTAGCCGTTATTGTCATATTTCTGCTGCGGCAGAGCAACTGTTGAAATCACCTGCGGCGCCGGCGGTGATTCTGCCGGTGCAGGCGGAATACGGCGATTTGCCAATTGATTTAATCAGTCCGGATACGGCTACTTTGGGCTGGATGCTGCCTTATACGCCGCTGCATCAACTGCTGTTTGAATATGATTCCAATGCCGTGCTGATTGCCACGAGCGGGAACCGCGGTGGTGAACCGATTGCCTTGTCAAATCAGGAAGCCGTAACCGCGCTGGGTGGAATCGCTGATTATTTTCTATTTCACAACCGGGAAATTATGCTGCGCAACGATGATTCAGTCGCGGTGATAACAGATTCACTGCCTCAGCTCTGGCGGCGCGCCCGTGGTTATGCCCCGCAGCCGCTGAATATACCCGGCATGGATAAGCTTCCTGCCGTTGTTGCGTTCGGAGCCGATTTGAAAAACTGTGTTGCGGCTTCTTCCGGCGCTGAAGTGTTGGTCTCGCCTTATATTGGCGACCTGGAAAATCCGCCGGTATTTGATTTTTTTGTAAAAACTGCTGCGAATCTCAGCAGTTTTATCAGATTGATTCCGCAGGTGGCAGCAGTAGATTTACATCCGGATATGTTGTCGGTGCGGTACGGTGAAAAGTTTGCGGCGGATTTGCGGATACCGCTGCAGCGGGTACAGCATCATCATGCTCACGCGGTTTCATGCCTGGCTGAACATGGCGTAACTGCCGGCTTGGCGCTGGTGTTTGACGGGGCAGGGTACGGCGCCGATGGAACGAGTTGGGGCGCGGAATTGCTCTATGCCGACTATGCTGATTATATACGGCTGGCGACATTCCGTGCCAGTGCGCTGCCCGGCGGCGATGCCGCAGTGCGGCAGCCTATCCGGCAGTTGGCGGCACGATTGATTGCCGCCGGTATTGTTCCGGATGTCATTTGCCGTCATTATCCTGATGTTACGCCGGAGCAGATTGCCGCCTGGCAACTGCAAATCAATAAAAAAATCAATGCGCCTTTGACACATTCTGCCGGGAGATTGTTTGACGCGGCGGCGATGCTTCTGAAACTTGCTCCGGAAAAGATTACATACGAAGGGCAGGCGGCAATCCGACTCGAAGCTGCTGCCCGCCGTTATCGTGGAGAGCAACTGGTCTTGCCGGAAAAAATCTTTCAAGCTGCTGAAATTGGTGGTTTAATGCAGGTGGATTGGATGCAGCTATTTGCTGCTGGTGAAGCGCTGCTGCAGCTCAACCCTGAAACTGCTGCCGTGGCGGCGTACAATTTTCACGTTGCCGTAGCGGATGCCGCGGTGGTTATGGTTGAATTTGCTCTAGCTCAAGTTGAATACAGTAAGGTTAGTACCATAGCGTTAAGCGGCGGGGTATTTCAAAATCTACTGCTGACGGAAATACTCCTGCAAAAACTTCGTGCGCTGGGTTTGAATGTTTTGCTGCACCGCCGGCTGCCGCCCAACGATGGCGGGATAGCTTATGGGCAGGCGGTTATCGCTGCCGCTAAAATCAAATCAGGATTCAGATAACGGCACTAACCGGGAAAGAATAAAATCCGGCAGCTCTGAAACTTTAATATATTGGTTTTCTGTTCCGGTTGAAGCCAGCTGGGGTGCGGCCGGATTAGCCGAGCAACCACTATAAATCAACCCGACGTCAGTGAGAATCTCATCAATGCGTTTCTTCTGTCCTTCAATGCCGATAGCGGCAAGATGATGTCCGGAACAGCCGTTCGGACAACCGGAAATTCTCAAATCATTGGTCACTATTTTCAGCAGGCGGATTTTATTCGGAGTGTCTGCCGGCAGCAGTGTGTCCAGTTTGTCCGCGATAATGTCGGCGATATCCGGTGAATTAAGAATGCCGATTTTACACACTGCGGCGCCGACACAGGAGAGAATATGGCCGCGGAATGATTTTACCGTCAAATCCAAATCCGGTGCAAATCCGGACAACCGGTGATAAATCGCGGGCAGATTGTTAATATGAATTAACGGCAGTAAAATATCCTGGCTAGGCAGCAACCGCAGTTCAGTGCAGCCGTATTCCTCTGCCACCTCAATCAGCGCCCCTAATTGTGCCACGTTCAAATCACCGTACGGTACATAGACCCTGACTGAACAATATTCAGCGCCGAGGCTGGTTGGCAATACCGCATGTTGCCGCCAAATATCAAATCCTGCCTGGTCAAAGTTATCCGGTATCGGCAGCAGTTTGACATGGCCGGTTGGCATGGTGCCGTTTGCCGCTGGTATTGGTTCGGCATGTTCAGCAGTCCGGTTGAAGTAGTCATGGCAAAGGCGAATAAATGCTTCATTACCGAGTTTTTTTAGGACAAACCGCAACCTGGCCTGATTGCGGTTGGTGCGGTCGCCGTGTTCATTAAAAAGCTCAGTTATTGCTACAGTGCACCGGATATAATCTTGTTCCGGCAAAAAATCGAATAATTTGACTCCAAGCTGGCTTTCCCTGCCCATGCCGCCGCCGCAGAATACGCTGAACCCGCGTTTGCCGCCATTTACAGCGGCAACGAAACCCAAATCCTGCACGGCAGCGTTTAACGTTTCATTGAAGTTGGAGAAAAAACCGATTTTAAATTTGCGCGGCAAGGTGAAAGCGTGATCATAATATTTTAAAAACTGGTTTAGCGCGGCGGCATAAGGCTGAACGTCAAAAATTGAGTCGGTGCCGAAACCGCTGTCTGCTGAAACCGCGATATTGCGGTAGCTGTTGCCGCCGCCGCCTTTGAACGGCAGTCCGGCAATATCCAGGCTGCACAATAACGCGAAAATTTTATCTGGCGCGACATCCTGCAGTTGAATGTCCTGTCTTGAGGAAAGATGGATGTAACCAACATTATTCGCATCAATAATGCTGGTGAGTTTTTTAATGGTTGCGGTGGCAATGGCGCCGCCGGTAATCCGGACACGAACCATAAATAAATGATTCCGCTGCTCATAGATGCCGAATACTGCCGCGGAATGCTTTAGCTGATCGGCAGAAATTGTGCCGGAGCGGTATTCATCAATTTTGGCATTAAGCTGCACGTAGAGTTCATTGAATTCAATGTTGTTTTCGCCGCTCATTATTAAGGTTCCCTGTGATTGTTTAAATGCAATATTCCGGAATAATGCTTTTTTCAGAGAGCAGTTTGATGATAGATTGAAGCTTGTCTTCTAAATTATCACCGCTATCTAAATTAACATCAGCCGCATTTTTATCAAGACTGCTTTCGCCCGAATTGATGACTAATAATTCATAAGGAGAATTCAGTACTTTCAATAAATCCAGCTCGTAGGCGCTAATATCCGGCAGCGCGGCTATCAGTATCAAACCGGCATCGGTAAGAATTCTTGACAGCTCTCCCAGCCGGCGGATATGCTCATCGCGGTCAATCAGATTATTGTTGATGTCTGCATCCAGGCCGTGGCTGATGCTGCCTATACCGAGATAATATGAGTTCATATGCAGGTTGAAGAGACGCTGCTCCAGTTTCTTGGCCAGTTCCGGTATCACCGTGGCATTACTGCCGGTAATGACAATTGTTTTGCTCTTATGACGGTTGCGCATCATTCTGACCCGGTTGTCCACCAGGCCGGATTCCCAGAAAAACTCACGGCGTTCAACATGGTCTTTCAATCTGGTCTGCTGGTCTCTAACGCCATCATCAGCGCCGGCATCATACGAAACACTGTCGATAATCATTCCTGCACCGGCGGTAGTATTGGTCAACGGGTCAATCAAAACAAAACTGCCGGTTTCATGATTTTTGGAGTAGGCATCAAAATAGAGCGGTTTAGTCGTGGCAATCGCCACCCGGCCAATTTCATTGAGATTAAGCTTTTCTACATTACTTTTTGCCAGCGTGTTGACATCAATGTTGTAAACAATGGTATCTATCCGTGATTTGACATTGCGCCCGGAATGACGAATTAAATAATTATTGCCCGGCTTCAAAACGGCTTCCGTCATCCAAATTATCACCGCCTCAAAACGGTTGGAAATCTTGGGAACATTATTCGGATGCACCAGCATATCACCACTGCTGATATCAATTTCTTCTTCCAGCTCCAGCGTAACCGCCTGCGGTGAAAATGCCGATTCCAAATCCCCGTCCGCTGTCACAATCCGTTTAACGCGCGATTCTTTGCCGGACGGCAGCGTTTTTACTTTGTCGCCCACCTTGACCACTCCGGAAGCAACCGAACCGGCAAACCCGCGGAAATTGAGATGCGGGCGAATTACTGTTTGTACTGGAAAACGGAAATCGTTGAAGTTGCGGTCATTGGCAATATCAACATTTTCCAGCATGGTTAGCAGCGAATCACCGTTGTACCAAGGCATTTTTGCGGATTTTTCCACCACGTTTTCACCAGCCAGTGCTGAAAGTGGAATAAAGCGCACATCCGGAATTTTTAACGGTTCGACAAATGCTGAAAACTCCTGCCGGATATTATCAAACACTTCCTGCGAATAGTTATTTAAATCCATCTTGTTGACCGCGACAAACAGATGTTTGATGCCCAGCAGTGAAATGATAAACGCGTGCCGCCGGGTTTGAGTTACTACACCATAACGCGCGTCAATCAAAATAATCGCCAAATTCGCTGTCGAAGCCCCGGTTGCCATGTTCCGCGTATATTGTTCGTGTCCCGGCGTATCGGCAATGATAAATTTGCGGTTAGGCGTGGAAAAATAACGGTATGCCACGTCAATGGTGATACCCTGTTCCCGTTCCGCTTTTAATCCGTCGAGCAGCAGCGCGTAGTCTATTTCCCCGGTACCAGTGGTACCGCACTTTTCGCTGTCGCGGCGCAAGGCGCTGAGCTGGTCATCGTAGATTAATTTGCTGTCATACAGCAGTCTGCCAATGAGTGTAGATTTGCCGTCATCAACCGACCCGCATGTCAAAAAACGCAGTAAGTCTTTTTCTTCATGCTCATTTAAAAATTTGTCGATATCCATAATTAAAAGTATCCTTCACGTTTTTTTTGTTCCATTGATGAATCACCATCGTGGTCAATTACCCGGGTCGAACGTTCGCTGACGCGAACCTGAAGCATTTCCGCGACGATTTCTTCAATCGTGGTCGCGGTAGATTCAATCGCGCCGGTTAGCGGATAGCAGCCCAGAGTCCGGAACCGCACCATCTTTTCCACCGGTTTTTCGCCGGGGTTAAGCCGCATTCTGTTATCATCCACCATAATCAATACCCCGTCGCGTTCCACCACTGGACGCGGTTTGGCAAAATAAAGCGGTACAATCGGAATGTTTTCCAGACGGATATATTGCCAGATATCAACTTCTGTCCAGTTGGAGAGCGGAAATATCCGGACGCTTTCGCCCGGATTGATTTTTCCGTTATAGAGATTCCATAACTCCGGGCGCTGATTTTTGGGATCCCATTGATGATGCTCGTCGCGAAATGAGTAGATGCGTTCTTTTGCCCGAGATTTCTCTTCATCGCGCCGCGCGCCGCCAAATGCCACATCAAATTTGCCAAGTTCCAATGCCTGCAGCAGTGCTTTGGTTTTCATAATGTCGGTATATTTTCGGCTGCCGTAATCGAATGGATTGACATTTGCCGCTTTGCCTTCCGCATTATAATGTTCTATCAAATCCAAACCGTTGTCACTGCAAAATTTATCCCGGAATTCAATCATCTCCCGAAATTTCCACGTCGAATTGATGTGCAGCAGTTTAAATGGCAGCCGGCCCGGATAAAATGCCTTTTGCGCCAAACGCACCAGCACCGAAGAATCCTTGCCTATCGAATATAGCAGTATCGGACGTTCAAATTGCCCAACCGCATCGCGAAAAATATGAATACTCTCCGCTTCCAACTGTTTTAATTGACTTAATTTGTATTGTTCCATTATCTATAATCTCCAGTTTATTAATTCTAGCTTGTTCTTGTCAGTTTGCCATTAACCAGATGCAGCCCGCACTCTTTTTGTTCCGGCGTTTCCCACCACCAGCGCCCCGCACGGACATCTTCCGTACGCTTTACCGCCCTGGTACAGCAGGCGCAGCCAATGCTTGGAAAACCCTCATCGTGCAGCCGGTTATAAGGCACCGAGAACCGTCTAATGTATTCCCAGACTTCAGCCTCACTCCACGCCGCCAGCGGATTAATCTTAATCATCTGATGTGCATCGTCAAACTCCACCGCTTTTATCTCCCCGCGCGTTACCGACTGTTCACGCCTTAATCCGCATATCCACGCTGAATATCCCGAAAGCGCCCGCCCTAACGGCTCGACTTTACGCACCCGGCAGCATAGTTTACGGTTTTCCACACTTTCTAAAAATAGATTAATTCCATTTTGATGCACCATCGCCTCTACTTTTGCAGATTCGGGAAAATACAGTTTAAATCTGGTATTGTAGCGTTTTTCGGTTTCCGCCAGCAGGTCATAAGTCTCGTTAAACCAGCGTCCCGTATCCAGAGTAATTATTTCAATCTTTAAGCCGCCACGGAATATCATATCGGTGATTACCTGATCTTCCGCACCCAGCGCAGAAGCAAATACCAGTTTGCCACCAAATGTTTCCGCAATCCGTGATAATATTACCTCGGCTCCAGCTCCTCGCAACTCCTTTTCCAGTTTTTCGCCAAGTTCTTGATTCATCTCGATATTCCCTTCTTTAATATACTACTAAATATATAAACTATATTTATTTGTCAGTTGTTGTTCGTGCTTAATTGCTTTTGCTTTAACTATAATATACTATCTTTATTGAAAAAGTAAACATTAAAACTAAAAAAATATTAAAAAAAGTTCAATATCCAAATTTTTACACCGCAAAATGCCGCAACCAGGCTGCCTGACTGCTCTGATGCTAAAACAAGCAGCCCATTCTCTCACAGAGCCGCGGAGATCACGGAGTAATACCTGAATCGAGCGGGGGAT
>CAZITV010000096.1:0-8796 GCA_964542255.1 uncultured Victivallaceae bacterium | reverse complement strand
GAGTTTTGAAATTATCTCTATAGTATGATAATCAGGAAATTGTTAGAAAATAACCTTGTGAACGTTTCTTCCATATTACTATTGTGGATTTTGTTTCGCTTAAACCCAGGCATGCCCTGCTCCGGCAGAACATAAAATCATCACAGAATTTTTCGCAAAACCTGCCAGAGTTACTTTTAGTCAATTATTTAGTACGACAGCACAATGCAGCAAAATTTAAAAAAATCTGGCATTGCATTTAAATCTGGTGTTTGATTTCCAATTTACGCCAATGTTTTTACGTTATATTTCACGATTTTATCAAATGATTTATATGAAAAATTACCTGAAATGTATTTTTGCTTCTGGCATTGCTTCTTGGCAGTATTATATTCTTTATGACAAATATGCTAATATTTTTTAGAGTTACGGCATATTTGATTAGCTTTTGTTTATGCCAGATATTATTTTCATATTTGAGCAATATAAGTTTTAAAGCAACGTGTGTAAGAATTGTCAACGTTGCAAGTAAAAAAACTGATTTGAGAAAGGCTAGAAGATATGGACGAAATCATTGAGAAAAATACATGTTCAAATGCTCAAGGTATGCTCGTTTTTACTGTTGGAGAAAAATCTGGAGCACTTCCTTTGCAAACGGTGGAAAGAGTATTTCGTGCAGTTGAACTAGTGATACTACCTGACATGTCCGAAAAAATTGAAGGGTTACTCAATCTAAATGGCGATGCGCTGCCGGTAATTTCATTGCGCAATAAGTTCGGAATGCCGATGAAGGAAATTGAACTGAGTGATTTTTTAATAATTGTAAACTATTGTGGCGGTCGCTTTGTCATCCGCAGTGAAACAACTCCACAAATTAAATATGTTAACATTAACTATAAAGATAGCCCGAACAATTACGAAATCTATGATAAGCTACTTGATGACGTGGCAAACATAGAAGGTAAACTTATTCCGATATTCAATCCGGCAGCACTTCTTACGCAAATTAAGCTGGAATCATTTTCCGAATTAAATTAATTGATAAAGGTCCGAGTCATTATGCCTGAACCGCTAAAAGATGATATTTATGAAGAACTGATGAGTTCAATAACACATCTTCTTGGCGAAGGTATCGCAAATATCAAAAGAAAAGATTTCATCAAAAAAGTTGAGCTGGCGGCGAATCAACTTAAATTAGAATCTCCCGAAATATTAGCTAAAAGTATCCTCGCAGGCAACGATAGATGCCTTGATTTACTCACTGACCATCTGACTATTGGCGAAAGTTATTTTTTTCGTCATAAGGAGAGTTTTGATGTAATTTCATCGGTATTGCTGCCAAAAATGATTGATGCCGCGGTTAAAGAACATCGTGATATAAACATTTGGTCCGCGGCCTGCGCAAATGGTGAAGAACCATATTCGCTTGCAATACTTTTTGATAAAACGATATTGCCGCCGGGAATAAACATTAAAATTTATGCTTCTGACATTAACTCATCATTTTTAAGGCAAGCAAAAGCGGGTATTTACTCCGATTGGTCGTTCAGAGATTTTCCTAAAGAATTACAACAACAATATTTCTCTCAAGTTGACTCAAGCCATTATGAATTATCTCCTGCGATTAAGAATAAAGTATTTTTTTTTAAAAATAATCTACTCGCCTCTAAACATCAGCATCTACCAGTAAAAAAGTTTGATTTAATACTTTGCCGTAATGTATTAATTTATTTTAATGATGCTCAAAAAGAGTTAACGATGACTACATTTGATAAGTGCCTTGTTGAAGGCGGCTGGATATTGACATCGCCTGCAGAAATTGGTGGAATTCAAAATATTTTATTTAAACCGGCAATGATAAACAAATGCTATTTTTTACATCGCCAGACAGCCTTGCCAGACATGGTCCAGCCAGCAGTGACATTAAAAAGAAAAAACATACTGCTGCCTCTAACTAAACCTAAAAAAGATGTCAATTGTCGTAAAAAAACCACCCCATTCCCTACCCCAATAATACCAACTGAAACAAATTTTACAGATAATACTGAAATCTCTTTAAATAAAGAGGAACTGATTTTATTATCCCGGGATCGTCACGCTAATGTTTCAGCACAGATTGCTGCAGCTATCGCCAGAGTTTGCGCTGACTGCGCTAACAAAGATGATGCCTTTTACTGGAGTAATGTGGCAATCGACAAGGATAAATTTAATCCCAAATATTATCTATTACAAGCACAAATTTTACAAGATTCAGGTGACACTAATGCTGCCTGCAAAGCTTTGACCCAAACCTTATTTCTCGACCAGGAAAATATTGCGGCATATTTTAATCTTGGTATGATTTATCGCAATATTGGTAAGCAGCAGGATGCAAAACGTAATTTGAAAAATGCAGAAAAACTATTGTTAAAACTACCTAAGACAACTGAAATTCAGGACTGTGACGGAGTATCCGCCGGCATGCTTTTAGCGGCAATAAAAAATATTATATCAGAGCAATAAAAATGATTGCCAAATTTAATTTTGAAGTTCGCGCAATATCGAAAGGATAGATGATGAAAAGCAAACAAGATATTTTACGTGAACGTGCTGCAACCCTGGCAGCCCAGCCAGCACGTTCAGACCGGGTTACAGTATTCCAAGTAATATGCTTTTCCGTTGGCGGAGAAAATTATGCAATAGATGAAATATATGTTAAAGAAGTGTGCATATCGTCCCGCATAACCCCTATCCCGTGCACTCCGGAATGGCTTGCCGGAGTAGTCAACCGCCACGGCAAAATTGTTGGATTAATTGATTTTAGAAAATTATTCAAGAACCCTGAGGAAAAGCCGAATAGCCATATCATTATCATCCAAATTGATGATTTTGAGTTTGGTATTTTATCTGAAGCGATTATTGGACAGCGGCAAGTGTTTGAAGACGAACTTCAAACTGCTGAGGTTACAGAAATACTCAACACCCCGCCAAAATGGTTAAAAGCGATAACAAGAGACGGATTAATCATTTTGGACTGTGAAGCAATGCGTAATGATAAATGCATTCAGGTAAATGATGTGCCAAGAAAAGAATAATCTTAACTCTTTAATTGTTTGTATTTTGACAAGCATAAAATATATTGATTAGTCATAGTTATAGTAATTTTCAGAAATTATAATATCAACCCAGAAACCGGAGGATCTTAATATGTGGTTCATTTCTAAAAGTATTAACCGGAAATTGATTGCGTTAGTTCTAGCCGTCACACTTATCCCGTTATTTTCAGTCACAACAATAAGTGTTTACAAGATTATTGATATGCGCAAGAAAAATGTCGCCAGCAAGCTTGACGCACTACGTGTGAATAAGGAGCGGGCAATTATTGAAATGTTTGATAATGCCGGACATGACAGTAAAGTTTTTGCAAGTTTAATTCGAATTGCAGCATTCCTTGCATACCAAAATTCAACTGACCCTGTAAAAAAAGCTGAAGCCGAAAAAGCTGAGATATCGGCGAGGGAATACCTTGTCATGAATATTGATCAACACTGTCCAGGCATTTTGCTTTATTCTGCAGCGTCAAATATACCAACAATGACAGTTGGTAATTTAATTAAAAATAAAGATAAAGAAATAGCCGCTGACTTTGCTAATTCAAAACTTGAAAGTTTATGCAAAAAAATCATTAATAGCGACAAAACCATTATTTCAGATATCATTGACTACAATCCAATTTCAGCGCCGGCGATGTTTGTGGGTTCACCAGTTAAAGAGAAAGGCGTTATTGTCGGCGCGTTACTGATGATGCTCAATGTTAACGATATTGATTCGATTATGCTTGATGCTACCGGGCTCGAGCAGAAAGGTGAGACTTTTCTGGTTGGCGAAGATGGTTATTTGCGCAGCAGCTGCAGAAAAATGAAGAATAACGGCAAAGTTAGCATTTTAAAACAGCGTCTTAATACCAGTTTCCTCCGCAACGTTTTTTCTAATGATTTTTCTGAAGCGACTGAATCAATGAACGATTCTCATGGTGACGGAGCCATAGTTAGTTGTAAACGTTTGGAACTAAAAACACACGGTGCTGATTTTGAATGGGCAATTTTTGCCGAGCATGAAATCAATGAAATCATGATTCCTGTTGTAAAATTAATATGGAATATTGTGTTTACAAGCCTATTGTTTGGTTTTGCAGCCTGCCTCTTTGGATTCTTTGTTGCAAAATCCATCTCCAAGCCGCTGATAACCCTAAGCAACAAGATGTCAAAACTCTCTTCCGGCAATTTAGCTGTTGACGAAGAAAACACCAAACGTGGTGATGAACTCGGCATTTTAATTTTATCGTTCAACCGAATGCTTAAAGCAATAAGGGAACAAACCCAAAAAGTACATGAAACAACAATAGCATTAGCCAGTTCAATTGTGCAAATCAGTGCCGCAGTTTCTGAATTGGCAGCAAATTCTGCCGAAACGTCAACCTCCGTAACCGAAATATCCACCACGATGGAAGAGGTAAAACAGACAACCCATGTTGCCTCTGAAAGAGCCACTTATGTATCAGAAAATGCCATTCAGGTTCGCGAAGTTTCCCAAGAAGGCGAAAAAGCCACCCGTGACGCAGTGAGTGGTATGAGCAAAATTAAGGATGAAATGGGAGCATTGGCTGAAAGTATTGTAAAGCTAAGCGGCCAAACTCAGCGTATCAGCGAAATTATCAATACAGTTGGAGATTTGGCAGAACAATCTAATCTGCTTGCAGTTAATGCCGCAATAGAAGCAGCTAAAGCAGGTGAATTTGGCAAAGGTTTCGCTGTCGTGGCACAAGAAATCAAATCACTGGCAGACCAGTCTAAAACATCTACCAGACAAGTAGCAGCAATTCTTAACGAAATTCAACAGGCGACCAGCAGCTCTGTAATGGCAACCGAGCGCGGCAGTAAAGCGGTTGAATCTGGTGTCAAACTATCAGAAACTGCCGGTGAGGCCATAACTGCGCTTTCTGCCAGTATTGCTGATTCCGCTGACGCAAGCAGCCAAATTGCCGCGTCGGGTCATCAGCAGCTTATTGGCATTGACCAGCTTGCCATTGCGCTAGACAGCATCAGGGAAGCCACACAGCAGAACCTGCATGGTATTCAGCAACTTGAAGAAGCTGCTTCCGGCATGAAAACGTTGAGCGAAAAACTAAGATCAGTCGCCGAATTATTCAAAATATAATCTGGGATACGATAAAAATAATTATATGCATCTGGCATAAGCTAAATGATGTGGTACAGCGTGTTTTGATATAATATTTTAGGGGAATCCCTGATGATTGACGAACAAGAATTACTCAAAAAATTACAACTGGCATTTAAAGAGGAAGCGACAGAACGTTTTTTGTCTATAGACGGACAATTATCAGTTCTGGAACTGAATCGTTCGCCACAAGAGTTTCAAGATGCGCTGGAGATTATTTTCAGAGACGCTCATAGCCTAAAGGGAGCATCCCGTTCAGTCGGATTAGTAACTATCGAACCATTTTTTCAAGTGGCAGAAGATGTGTTCAGTGGTTTCAAAAAAAAGACGGTTAAATTTTCTGCCGATATTATCCATCTGCTGCAGCATTCTATTGAAGCTGTTGAACAATATTTATCTTCGCCTGAAAATCAAACCTATACGGCGCAAATTCACGCCTATACGAAGAAAATCAAAGTTTACCTGTCTGAAAATCGAATTGATGCTCTGTTACCGGTTACAACAGAAAAAATGGCAGATATACAATTTGGCAATACCGTTACCACGGCAACTGTAACGACAACAACAGCAGCACCCGCGCCGGCAAATATCACATCTGAACCCGACTGGCACAACGATACCGATGATTTAAGTGCTAAAGTTATCGAGCGGTCAAAACTAGCTGCGGCAAGCTTCATGCGCATTAATAAAGAAAAGTTAGACTCATTATTGCAGCAGTCCGATGAGCTAATCATGTTAAAACAATTATTTCCTGACAATTTGGAAAAAATTAAAGATTTGCAGCATGATTTACTAGATACGGTACAATTATCCGGCAGCATCAACACTACGCTACATGCATTTCGCCGCCAAATGGAAACCATCCTAAGCAAATATCCAGAAACTCAAAGCCTGACCAATCTCTGTCGCAGAATTGAAAATAACTTTGAAAATCTTTGTGGCCGTATTGACCACATGGGCGAGCAAATTAACTCAATGTCTTCACGTTTAGCTGATGATGTAAGAAGCTCGGCTAAAATGGTTGACGGGTTCAGGGATAAGCTGAAAATGATCGCGTTAATGCCATTTTCATCACTTACGGGCACATTTCCCAGGATGATGCGTGAAATATCAGCTGAAATAGGTCACGAGTTTGAGTTTATTATTACAGGTTCAAATATTGAAATTGACCGGCGTGTTTTGGATGAATTACGCGACCCGCTCATACATTTACTGCGTAATGCGGCTGATCATGGCATAGAGTCAAAAGATAGACGCGCAAAATCAGGCAAAAAAACGATAGGACGAGTGGAACTGAGCATCGGCATCTCGGCTGATAAAAAAATTGAAATAAGTGTCAGTGATGACGGGAATGGGATCGACACAGGTAGAATTCGCCGCAAACTAATTGATGAAATGCATATGCCTGAATCAGTTGTAGCTGAAATGACTGAGGATAAAATTGTTAATCATATTTTTGATTCCGGCTTTACCACAAGCAGTATAATAACAACAATTTCCGGGCGTGGTTTAGGTATGGCTATCGTCAGAGACAAAATCGAAGCTTTAGGAGGTTCAATTCACATTGATAATCATCCTGGCGCCGGCGTGGCATTTATTCTTAGCCTACCAGCAGCATTATCATCACAACGCGGAATTCTCTTTTGTGTTAGCGGCAGAACTTTCGCAATGCCGACAAATGGGATTGAGGCATTCACCAGAATCAAACAAAGTGATATTCAAACAATCAAAGGCATTCAATCACTAACGCTATACGGTAAAACTCTGCCAGTTTTCGATATGGCGCCAATTCTAGGTCTATCCAGCGATTTCAATTCTAAAGAAAAAATTACCATAATTTTAATTTCATTATCAGGAATTAATGCCGGGTTCATTGTAGATAATGTTTTAAGAGAACGAGAAATGCTAGTAAAGCCATTAGGATCATTAATGCCAAGCGTAAGCAATGTAAGTGGAATAACAGTAACCAGCAGTGGAGAAGTCGTACCGGTGCTGAATTCCCGTGACGTGTTACAAAATGCAATGAACAGCTTAGGAACCACCACGCCGTTACGCCGCAGCAGTGATAAAGTTGAAAAGCCAACAATTATGCTGGCAGAAGATTCCATTACATCCAGAACCCTGCTTGCCAACATATTAGAAGCAGCCGGGTATGAGGTAATTACTGCGGTTGACGGCGAAGCTGCCTGGCAGCAACTGCAACGGGTCAAAATCGACCTTTTGGTGTCCGATATAGAAATGCCGCGGATGGATGGATTTGAACTAACAGAGAAAGTTCGCAACTTTCCACGATTGACGACACTACCCATAGTACTGGTAACTTCACTTTCGAAACAAGAAGACAGGGAACGCGGTATCAACTTGGGTGCAAATGCATATATAACGAAGGGTGACTTTAGTCAGTCACATCTTTTAGATACAGTGGAAAGGCTGTTATAAAATCGATGGATACTCATAAAAAAATACGTTTATTAATTGTTGATGACTCTCTGACTGCCCGCGAGGTACTTTGCGGTATTTTTTTAAAGGCTCCAGATATCATTGTAATAGGAACCGCGAGTAACGGCAAAGATGCGATTGAAATGGCAAAAAACCTCCGACCCGATGTAATTACCATGGATATACAGATGCCCGGGTTAAATGGTTATCAAACAACTGAGGAAATATTATCGTTTATGCCAGTGCCAATTGTAATTGTATCAACATTTTTCAACAACCACGATACAGTATTTCGTACAATGCAGGCCGGAGCGGTTGCCGCGGTAGAAAAACCGGGCTTCATTAAAGATCCGTCATTTAATAATAAAGCTGAATATTTAATTTCAACTGTTAGAAATATGTCCGAAGTAAAAATCATTCGCCACACTAAAATTAAATATAATATGCTTAAAAAAAGTTCCGTAACATCAACGCATGCTTTTATTCCGCAAATTGCGGCAGTTGGCATTTCAACTGGCGGACCGCCATTACTTTCCAAAATGCTTGTGCATCTCAAACCACTCCCCTTCCCCTTGTGTATTATTCTGCATATTGCAAGTGGTTTTTCCGAATCTTTTACCAACTGGCTGCAAGAATTCAGTAAAATGCCGGTTAATATCATGCAAAATAATGCCGATACCCTGCCGGGGAACATATACATCGCGCCAGGCGGCTATCTCTCATCTTTCGCAGGTAAAGGAATTTTTGCTGTTAGTCCTAACATCTTGAATGAACAACCGAACCCGTCGATTGATACTTTTTTTAATTCGATAAACCAATTTTATGGGAGATCAAGTATCGCAATTTTAATGACCGGCATGGGCAGAGATGGTGCGATTGCGCTGAAAAAATTAAAAGACTCCGGTGCTCAAACAATCATTCAAGACAAAGCATCATCCACCATTTATGGTATGCCGGGTGAGGCGCACAAACTTAATGCAGAAAAATGCATTATGACTCCAGAAGAGATTATTTTATATTTAAATTCATTTGTTGTATAATACTTGCGATAGATTTCTGAAGTTAACTATTTATGAAACATTTGAATTAACGGGAGGACATTTATTTGCAGAAAATATATTCCTAATATTATTAAGATAATTTTGTCGTAGCAATTTGGAT
>CAZITV010000095.1:0-8855 GCA_964542255.1 uncultured Victivallaceae bacterium | reverse complement strand
ATAAGGCAGATTAAGACGATGAATGAAATAGCGTCTGAAACAGTTAGCACGGCCAAGCATCATAAGAGCTTTCATTGCGGCACATTAACTTATACCAAAGCAGGATTGACGGCGCTGTTTGCCTGGCTGCTGTGGGGAGATTTCTGCTATACACTAATGGAGACGGTGGTACCGACGGTGTTGCCGCTGAATTTGAAGATTTTGGGTTGTCCGAATTGGTTGATGGGTCTGATTATGACGACGGGGCCGTGTATTTTGAATATGACGGTGTGTCCGTATGTGAGTTTTAAGAGTGATCGTTACCGCAGTAAATGGGGGCGGCGGATACCGTTTATTGTCTGGACGATGCCGTTTTTGTGTGGTTGTCTGGCGTTGTTGGGTTTCAGTGGCGACATTACGGTATTTTTGCAGAATCATATTGCCTATTTCCGGGAAATTGCGCCGGCGTCATTGACGATTGCGCTGATTGGGGTATTTATGATTATGTTTACTTTTTTCAATATGTTTGTGGGGTCGGTATTCTGGTACTTGTTTAACGATGTGGTTCCGGCGCAGTTTCTTGGCCGTTTTGTCGGGTTGTTCCGAATTGTGGGAACGGCGGCGGGAGCGGGTTATAATTTCTTCATATTTAAGTATGCAGAAACGAACATGCGTGAAATTATTCTAGGTGGTTCAGTGCTGTACCTGGTTGGTTTCGGTTTGATGTGCTACTTTGTGCGCGAGGGTCAATATCCGCCGGTTGAAGAAGAAGCGCCGGGATCCAGCAGCAAGGGGATTGAAGGACTAAAATCATTTTTAAAAGAATCGTTCACCAATAAATTTTATTGGATATTTTTTATTTTTAATATGTTACTGGCGGTTGGCTGGGCAATTATGGGCTTCCAGGTATTTTTCTATAAAAATATGGGACTGACCCTGGCACAGATTGGCGATTTGAACGGGGTGCTGGCGATTGCGTCGTTGTTCGCGATGTATCTGTCGGCGATATTCATTGACCGTTGGCATCCGATTCGAGTGGCAGTCTATTTGACGCTCTTCTCAGTGATTGCCGCATTAATGAATTGGGTCTGGTTATTTGTTAATCTGCCGGCCATCTATTTCTTCTATTTGAGTTTAGGTATCGGTTTGGTTACAACGTTCCAAGTTGCCATGTCCGGCGGCTATGGTCTGCCGCTGTTCATGCGGTTATTGCCAAGATCGCGTTATGGTCAGTTTTGTTCAGCCGCGGCGCTGGTACGGTCATTTGGTTCGCTCTGTGCCGGAGCGGTGGCGGGTTTGTTTTTGGATTTTGCCCGCTGGTTCAGCGGCAACAGTGATTTTGGTTACCGTTATATTTTTGTTTGGGCAACGCTAAGCGCTCTTGCGGCTACGGTATTTGTGATTTTGCTGTACCGCAAATGGTATCAGCTTGGCGGTGATGCCAACTACCATCCGCCGGCGCCGTGGAGTGAACATGGCACCGAAGAGTTGCCGATTGTCACAATTCAAGGTCCCAGCAGCCGGTGGCTGCGCTGGTCATTCTGGATATTTCACGCGACGATGGCGCTGACAGCGATTGGCGTTGCAATATTGATGTGGTGGATGTTCCGGCATGGCGCCAATACCGCATTTTATTGGCATGCTGTCTTGATGCTGCCGCTGGCGATTGCATCGTGGTGTGCATGGATAATTTTGGAACGCGGTATTTGGCGTGATATAGCGCGGGTACGTGCCGGTGAGAAGCCGCGCAACGGCATTCCGCATCACGGGATGCTGATTATAGTTGGTTCGAAATTTTTATTACTTTTAGGTTTATGGGTATTTCAGGTAGTAATTTCAGTTAATCATCAAATGGAATTAGCGGCGATTGTTTTTACTGCCGCCACGATTATCTCCAATTTTCTGGAAATTATCTGTGTCTGGATCATGTGCCGGGTGGAACGCGGTTACAGCAACGTCATTGACCAAAGATTATCGATCAGCGACGATGATAGAGCAGATGAAGTAATAGAAGTGAGCCCCTGCTGTCAGCATTGAACCCAATTATAAAATCAATTGGGTGATATTGCCGGGACGGAGCAACTGCCGCGCACCACTAGCGTGGTATTGATGACGGTTTCGACCGGCGGGATATTGCCGCGCATCATAATTTGCAGGCAGTTGCGGATGGCGGAAATGGCGTCGCAGTTAAAAAAGGCGGCGTTGAAAGACTTTCCAGCAAATATATGAAAATTGTACAGCTGTAATAAGTCGGCACGGTTACACTATAACCACTGCTTGAATACCGCTGCCAGGCACACTGCTGATGTGTTACATCCCGACCGGATGTACGCATCAGGCAGTATATTCACGATAGTTCCGGTTATTTTATAACAGCGCAGCAGTACATTATGCTCAGTATTAATAAGGAAAATATGCAAGATACTCTCCGCATCTGGCGTTCGCCGAAGAGCGCATTCGGTCATTTTACCGCAGTTTTAAACTCATCGCAGGAAGAAACCGTAACTGCGCTCGATGCCTATTCCGATGAGGAGCTGGCGAAAATCGCTAAATCCGGTTTTAACGCCATCTGGGTACACGCCAATTTAAACCAGGTAGTACGCACCCGGGTTTTTCCTGAACTGGGCAAAGACGCGGAACTGCATCAACAACGCATTAACGCACTGATTGAACGCGCTCAGCCGCATAATCTCAAAGTGATACTGTTTTGCCAGCCGGGACGCGCTATCCCCTGTCAAAATGAGTTTTGGCAGCACCATCCGGATGTTGCCGGCCAACGCGAAACCCTTCAAGGTTGTACCGGCGAGGATATTCACCTCTACTCGCTCTGCACTTCAACTGAAAAAGTAAAAAAATATCTTTATCAGGCGGCGGCGGAACTGGCCGGCAAAGTCCCAAAATTGGGCGGCATTATCATGATTACCGCCTCAGAGCTGCCATCACATTGTTGGGGCCGCCGTGGCAACATTATGCTCGCCGACGGTAATTTCGCCTATGCCGCGATGGAATGTCCCCGCTGTGCGCAGCGCAAGCCGGAAGCAGTCGTCAATGAAGTTATTCAACTGATGCGCGATGGCATTCGCTCGGTAAGCGCGGCCTGGAAAATTATTGCCTGGAACTGGTCATGGTCTTTTTATCTGCCGCCACCGTGTACGGATATTATCGCAGCGCTGCCCAAAGATGTCACGTTGATGGTGGACTTTGAACGCGGCGGCCGCAAAATTATTGCCGGCAAAGAACGTGTTATGGATGAATATTCATTGGGGTTTGCCGGGCCGTCTGAACAATTTATGCGCTCGCTTGAAGTTGCCCGCGATAATCATATCCCGGTGATGGCTAAATTACAGTTTGGCACTACTCACGAAATGGCGACAGTTCCAAATATTCCAGTTTTGGGCAATGTTTACGCCAAAGCAACCGCCGTGCGGCAATTACAGCTCAGCGGGTTTATGGGGTGCTGGAATTTTGGCAATATGATTACCGCCAACACCGCCGGCTTCAATGCATTCCTCGCCGGCAGACTGCCGGAAGAACGCGATGAGGCGTTACAGGCATTTGCCGCGGAATATTTTCCCGGCTGCAACGCGGCGCAGGTTACGACTGCCTGGTTGACCTTTGGTACCGCGATGGATTCATACCCGTTTTCCACTCCGTTCCTTTATTCAGGTCCGCCCAATTTCGCCTTTATCCTGCCCATGCAGCCGGCGCCGTTGACCGAAAAAACAGTCGGACGTTCCTGGCTTGATGATGAACGCGGCGACAATATGAGCAGTGCCATCTCCGGTTATACCATTGAGGAAATTATTGCCTGCCTTGAGCAGCTGACTAAAACCTGGACAGACGGACTAACAATGCTGCGGGAAGCACTGGCTGGATGCACTCATCCGCATATAACAGAAGAGTTGAATACTGCCACTGTCTGCTGCCGCGCATTCCGCAGCGCCGCCAACTTCTGCAAAGTGTTCCGGCTGCGCCGCCAATGGAATGACAAACTGCTGCCGGAATACCGCGCGATCATCAGCGATGAAATGGACAACCTGCTGAAAGTACTGCCGCTGGTACAGGCAGATAAACGTTTTGGTTACCATATTGAAGCACACGCCTATCAATATGACGCTGACGGCATCGCCGCAAAAATTAGCGAACTCAAACGTCAATTGGCTTAAACCTCCGGTGTTTCACCACGGAGGAAAACTAAAACTTTTCTACCACGAAAAACACAAACAAACACGAAATAAAGCAAAAAAACAACAGCCGTTTTCTACCACGGAATGTTCGGAATACACGGAAATAAAACCTAATGCGGTGGATTTCATTGCTTGTGCAATATCATACACCGCAGGAGGGTGTTCCGGCCGCAGGCGCTAAAACAAATTCACTGCATTGTTTTGGTTAGTGTGAGTTAGTGGTGCGGTATTTTACTGAATAAGATCAGTCAGCTGATTGCCGCGCATCGCGCAATAATCGGCTGACCTGCATTAATTATTGGTCTATTTTTCCGTGTATTCATATCCTTCCGTGGTAGAAAATGGTTTTCATTTTACTCTGTGTTCACCGTGTTCTCAGTGGTGAAAATGGCTGTTTGTTTTCGCGCCTGCGGCATGAACACCCCTTGCGGCGAATGATTTTTCTACAGGGAAAAGAAATCCGCCGCATTTTGGTATTATTTCGTGTAAATTAGTGTGTTTCGTGGTAAAATTGTTTTTGTTTTTTCTGTATTCCCCGCGCTTTCGTGAGAGAAAATGTTCCAGGCGGTCTGGTTGCCATTTTATGAAGATTATGCTAACTTATACTGAGTTAAAAAGTATCTTTAAAATAAATTGTTACGGCAGCTTACAGGGATATAAGAAATGAAATTTCTTGAACAAACAGTACAACAAATCATAAAAACGCAACCCGTAATTTGGGAAGCGCCGGAATTCAACCAATTAGGCAAACGCGCCATTTTTTATTCAGGACTGGATAATTTCCGAAATTTCGCATGGATAGGATTGCCTGAAAATGCCTCTTGTAAGAATAAAGTGCCAGGAATGGTACTCGTGCACGGCGGCGGTGGTTCAGCATTTGCGAATTGGGCAGATTACTGGACCAAACAAGGCTACGCCGTTATTGCAATGGACACCTGCGGTGCAATGCCGGATACCAGAAATCTATATAACAACTGGCCGCGGCATAGCTATTCCAGTCCCGCCGGCTGGGGTGCCTTTGACGAACAATTAAACCGGCCGCCGGAACAGCAATGGTTCCCGCATGCAGTTACCGCAATTATCAACGCCGCAACAGTTCTCTCCGCGCTGCCGGAAGTAGATTCGGCGCGTATTGGTATCACCGGCATCAGTTGGGGCGGAGTCTTGACCTGTATCGCCGCCGGGCTTGACCCGCGGTTCAAAGCCGTTTGTCCGGTCTATGGCTGCGGTTACCTCACCGAAGAGAGTTGCTGGGTACCGCAATTCAGCCAAATGACGCCCAAACAGTTCAGATGGTGGAAAAACCAGTGGGATCCGGCAAACTTCCTGTCCGCCATCACCGCGCCGGTGTTATGGTTTAACGGCACCAACGATTTTGCATTCTTTCCTTCATCCTGGCAGAAATCCGCCGATAAAACGCGCGGATTAAATGATTACTGCATGAAAGTACTGTGGCCGCACGCCCATCAACCGGGTGAAAAGCCCAAAGAAATTCTGGCCTTCTTCAATCAGCATTTGCGCGGAATGCAGCCGCGAATCCGCATTACCAATATCAAACGCGGGCTCCAGGCCATCACTGGTAAAGTTTCCAGCAAAACGATATTGGCAGCCAATCTTTGCTTCACAGCCGATTCCGGTGACTGGCCGGAACGCGAATGGCTCACCATCCCCGCGGTAATTAATGGCGACGGCATCACCGCAGCATTACCGCAACAGTGGCAGGCGGCGTACCTCTCCGTCATTTCAACAGAGCTGCTTACCTCAACCTCAAAAATCATCTTTTGCGATTGAAAGTGTGTCCATCTAACATCTCTTCAACTTTATGAGGCAATCCATGAAAAAAACACTGGCAGTGATAACGGCATTGACAATTTTCAGTTCACTTTATCTCCCTGCGAGCGCTGATGATTTTGCCCCGCGCGGCGGCTTTTTCGCCGCACGTCTGGCGGCAAAAAAACTAAAAAAATTGCGTGAACAGGAGCATTTTAGCGGCGCCGACCAAAATAAAGATGGCAGCTTGAACAAACAAGAAATTGATTCCGCAAAAAAATCGCATGGCATTGCCGTGGACGATGACACTTTCAAAAAAATCGATAAAAACGGCGACGGTCAACTCAGCCATGATGAATGCGAAAAATATCACCAGGAAATGGAAAAAAACGAAAAAAAAGAAGCTCAGGTAAAATCCGGCAAGGATGCAAAAACCGAAGAAAATCCCAATTAAAATCACAGGCATCCCGCTGTAGTGCCGCTGCGGCGGTTTGCGCCACCGAGTCAATGCGCAATGGCAGCATTCCAAAAGCTGTTCCTGCACTTGTTTAACATTTACAACAATTCAATTTTTCCTTAGGAGAATGATTATGAGTGCAATTAGTCCAAGACAGAATGTTGAGATAGCTTTGCGCGGCGGTTACGCCGGATACCTACCTTTTACAATTTATGAATGTATGCTTGAACAAAGCGAATTGGAGCGCGAACTGCGCAATCGCGGATTGTGCATCGTAAATCGCATGACACCGGCATATAAAACAATTATGCCTAATGTCAAAATCACCAGTTTTAACTATTCTGAAAACGGTAGTAATTTTACCAGAACTTATTACGAAACACCTGTTGGAACAGCAACAACCCTGACGGAAGCAGGTAGAATGACTTCGTGGTACCACGAAAAACTATTC
This sequence comes from uncultured Victivallaceae bacterium, assembly GCA_964542255.1. Classification (GTDB taxonomy): domain Bacteria; phylum Verrucomicrobiota; class Lentisphaeria; order Victivallales; family Victivallaceae; genus CAYMSF01. The sequence goes on along the minus strand of CAZITV010000095.1, from coordinate 2,011 downwards.
AAAACTGAAGAAGATTACAAAATTATTAAATTTATGGCGCAAGATGAAAAAATTGAGACTTGTTATGAACTCTTTGCCGAAGCTGAGAAACGTGCCGGCAATGACATTATTTTTCGCGCCAGTCTCGGCCTGGAGCCGATACAAAGTTTTATATCCGGGATCATTATGGACGCGGCGGTATTTTGTTTGGAATGGTTTGACAATCGCGATGAAATTTTGCAAATCGCCGCAATAATCAGGCAAAATCGCATTAACGCAGCTTGTGCCGTAGCTGACTCTCCAGCCTCACACGTAAACTATGGCGGCAACGTCATCACTTCCATAATTAGCAAAGAGATATTCGATAATTATTACGTCCCGTCTTATGACGAATGTGCGGATATACTTCATGCCAAAGGTAAATTAATCGGCTCTCATTTTGATGGTGATTGCGGATTAATTGCGGACAGTATCGCGAAAACAAAACTTGATTATATTGAAGCATTTACTCCGGCACCGGATACTGACATGACGCTTGAAAAAGCCAGAACAGTATGGGACAATAAAGTGCTATGGCTCAACTTTCCATCCTCGCTTCATTTGAAAAATGATGAGGAAATTGAGCAAATAACTCTAAATATGTTTGGTAATTTGGTTAATCATAACGGATTAATTGTCGGCATAACTGAAGATATGCCTTACGAAAGGCACCTGTATAGTTGCCGAGCAATTATGAATGGATTGGAAAAAATCAGATGACCAAGTAGACTCCAGACGCAGTGCTTAAATGCTTATTCTTATATTTATGGACTAACCTTCTTGATTTTTAGTTCATATCCGGTATTTTTAAAGAATACAAAAATCAAACATCTCTATCATGTGTAATTAATTATGACATTAAGCTGGAATGAAATCAAAGAACGTGCGGTAGTTTTTTCGAAAGAGTGGGTAGATGCCTGCAACGAAGATGCTGACGCAAAACCTTTCTTAATTGAGTTTTTCAACGTCTTTGGCATTAGTCGTCGCAAAGTCGCAACCTTTGAGCATAAAGTTAAAAAACTTGATGATGCCGATGGTTATATAGACTTGCTGTGGAAAGGCACTATTTTAATCGAGATGAAAAGTCGCGGCAAAAGCCTTGATAAAGCCTACCAGCAGGCAAAAGATTATTTGCCCGGACTTAAACAACACGAATTGCCGAAATATATCCTTGTTTCAGATTTTGAGACATTTATCCTGTACGACCTTGAGGAAGCAAAAACGGTTGAATTCAAGCTGAAAGAACTGGTAAATAATGTTCAACATTTCGGCTACATACTCGGCTATCAGAAGAAAATTTACCAGGAACAAGACCCCGCCAATATCAAAGCCGCGGAGTTAATGGGAAAGTTGCACGACCGCCTGAAAGAAATCGGTTATGCCGGACATCCGCTGGAAGTTTATCTGGTGCGAGTTTTGTTTTGTCTGTTTGCCGAGGACACTACTATTTTTGATAAGCAGCAGTTCCAAGACTATATTGAACAGCGTACCTCAGAGGATGGCAGTGATATAGCGGCAAAACTGCAAGAATTATTTCAAGTACTGAATACTCCCCAAGAGAAGCGGTTTAAAAACATTGACGAACAACTCGCGGATTTTCCTTATGTAAACGGAAAGCTATTTGAAGAAAATTTACCTATGGCCAGCTTTGATGCCAAGATGCGTCAGGCGCTGCTGGAATGTACCTATATTGACTGGAGCAAAATCTCCCCCGCTATATTCGGCTCAATGTTCCAAAGCGTGATGAATCCAGTTGAACGCCGCAACCTCGGCGCGCACTATACGAGCGAAAAGAATATTTTAAAACTCATCAAACCGCTTTTCCTCGACGACTTATGGGCTGAATTTGAATCCATCAAAGGCAATAAAAATAAACTGCCGGAATTTCATCAGAAAATCAGTAATCTGAAATTTCTCGACCCCGCCTGCGGTTGCGGCAACTTTCTGATAATCACCTACCGCGAATTACGCTTGCTGGAATTGGAAATTTTAC
>CAZITV010000094.1:0-8971 GCA_964542255.1 uncultured Victivallaceae bacterium | reverse complement strand
GCGAAGAATACCTTTTTCGCCAATAAGATCTTTGGGATTTTTGTAGTTCCTTAACAGCTCGTCTAATAACTCGTTACGAATGGTCATAACTATTTTTCTTTCAGTAAATATTATAATTTACTTCGTTATGACCGTTTACAAAAAAACATACTCGTAAACTCAGGTTCCATCCATGTACCATCCGACCCCAACCGCAATATCGCCATTACCGCAGGGCGTTTTGAAGATACTTTTACCGGTTATGAGACGCACCTGTTGTGTTACCCATTGCCCCGTGAATATGTGGTACACCACCATGCGCCAATTATAGTTGCTTTACCGCAGCAGCAAACTGGTCAAAATCTTCAATGTGCAAAAATGGATTATGGCTTTTCTGTTCGCCAAGCGCCGCGAAAGGGACTGCCCCGTAATCATGACCGGAATAGATAATATTTGAATCGTTGAGCGGATAGAGTATTTCCCGCATAGTTTTAAACAATATTTCCGGGCTGCAATAACCGCAGCAATCAATAAATAGCGTATCACCGGTAAAAATTGCGGAATCATCACTCAGATGATAACAAACACTGTCCGACGAATGACCCGGGGTAAACAATACCTCTATAAAGATTTTACCAAATGGCAAACTTTCGCCGTTTGACAAGTCGCGGTGTGGTGCAAACGCGCATTCGGGATGAGCCAGCACCGCAGCATTAAAAAATGTTTTGGCGGCATTTACTCCGGAAGTATGGTCGCGATGTCCGTGGGTTAATAGAATATATTTCGGATTAAATGTGCCAATCCGGCGAACACTTTCAGCGATAACGGCAATATCGCCGCATGGATCAATTAATGCTGCATCACGGCTTGCGGAATCAAATAACAAATATGAGAAATTATCGTCAAATCCGCCAACGCGAAGTTGATAAATTTGCAGTGTCGATGAACACATAGCGTTACCGGCAATAAAGAAGTTTAGCAAGAAACAAGGTACAACAATGAATAAGTACTACATTCTGGTTTCGCCGTATGGACGTGATTCCCACGCCGCTGGACGATTTTGAGGAAGATCACTGTAACCACGGCGCTCTTGTTCGGTAATACACCCGCTCAAAGCTGACAACAGTGCTAACAGCAGCAAAACAGAGCAAATGCGCAGTTTATTGTATAAATTACTTTGCGGCATTGGTTTCGACCGGTTTCGCCGCTTCTTCTTTTTTTGTTTCCGCCTTCTTGTCTGCTTTCTTTTCCGGAGCCGCGGCTACGGTTGCCGGAGCGGACGAACCAAGGCTGCTAAAGAGATTATAGCGTTGAATTTCCATTACCTGCAATGCGACTACAGCCATCATTGCAACGAGTGAAACAATTATCATCACCATGTTAAGCTTATTCATCATAATAGTCCTTGATTAACGGCAAATGGTTATTTTAACTGCGCGAGTGAATCAACTGAAAAATAAACTGTATCGCCTATTTTAACTTCGCGGTCACCATTTGAGCCGGGGATGATATTTGCAATTGAGCAATGCTCTTCAACTTTAACCAATTTAATTTTGCCAATATACTGGCTGTTGTCAGTATCTAAACCGCGTGCTACAACCATATCACATTGCGCCGGAATCTTCGGATTAACAGCATTCAGTTTGCTGCCCAAAGTCTGCTCAACTTTTGTCCCGGTGCCAAGATCAACTACCAGGAAACCATATTTGCGGTTAATATCAATAACTTTGCCTTGTACTGCCAGCCTGGCTTCACGACTGCCATCTTCCCAAGGTATAATTTTTTTGGGGTCAACGTCCGGCTTAATGATATTCGCGAGACGCTTAACTTCGCCTTCGGATTTTTTCAGCGCCATTTCTTTCTTTTCTAAGTCACTGGCCTTGCTGGCAATTTGTGCTTCTGCACTGCTTAACTTGCTTTTTGCCGAGGCTAATTCATTTTTTGCCGAAGCTAATTCGTTTTTTACGCTTTTCGCTTTAGATGCTATTTTTTGGACGGAATCCTTATAAGAGCTATCGCCTAAATCAGGCGAGCCACTGCCTAATGTATCAGCAATTTCTTTATATGTATCGTTATAAGTGTCAACCTTGGTTTTTACTTCAGAAATTTTGCTGTCTAGTTTGCCGATTTCATCAGCATAACCAGCGCCTTTGAGTGCGTCTTTGCTGAGCGATGCGCCAATTTTCGATGCAGATGCACAAACTGCGCTCAGCGTGCTGTCCTGCCGTTCTTTCACTTCGCCAATCCAGCCCACCACTTTATCTTTGGAAGCGGCATAGCCATCTATCTTCGCCAAATCTTCGGCACTGGGCGCATCCTTCATTTCAGTAGTGTCAGCAATCTTTTTAATCGCCGCACTGAGCTCATCGCGTTCGCCAATGACTTTTTGCGCCTGCTGGGTCAACGCCGGCAGTGTTTTTTCCAAATCAGCATATTTTTCATGCGTGAGCGCATCAGTGGAAAGTGATTTGGCAACGTTGGTGCCACTACCCTTGTCTAGCGCGGCAGAAGTCTGATTTAAAGCGGCGGCCATCTTACCCCAACCGTCAACCATCTGGTCGCGCTTTTCAAACAACAAATAGGAAAATACCGCAGACGCTATCGCAAGCAGAAGAATCAAAACACTTAACCCAATATTCAAAAATTTCATCGCCTTCTCCTAATTTTTATAGACGGCTTCAAGCTCAACAAAGAAACGTTTAAACGGTAAAAGTTAGCACAGCTATAGTCAAATGCAAATCATTTCAAGAAAAATAAATAATTTTCTCGACAATTTCTATTCTTGCAAGTCAATCAGCGCCCGATAATTTTTTCGATGAAGTACCGCGGTCTTGCTCTGACATCATAATAAATTCTGCCGATATATTCTCCCAGCAGACCCAGACCAACCATCTGAAACCCGCAAATAAAGAATAGTACCGCAAACAGGGTGAATACCCCGCCTTGCGAATAGGCATCACCATAAAGAATCCGCATTAATACAATGTAAGCCCCCAGCAGCACGCCCAGCATTGAGATGCCGCCGCCGATAATACTTAAAAGACGCAGCGGAAATGTCGTCATACAGGTAAGCAGATTGAACTGCAGGTTAATCAGCTTCCACACCGAATATTTTGAGTCGCCTGCGGTACGCTGGTTGTGTGACACCACAACTTCACAGGTTTCACGGGCGAAACTGTTACCCAGCACAGGAATAAACGTGCTGCGTTCATTGCACGCCAGCATCGCATCAACAATATTGCGGCGGTATGCCCGCAGCATACAGCCATAATCTTTCATTTTTACTCCGGTCGCCTTTTGCGCCACCTTATTTACAACAAAAGAGGCCGTTTTCCGGAACATTGTATCACGGCGGTTGGCGCGAATGGTACCAACCACATCATAGCCTTCTTCGGCTTTGGCCACCAATTTTGGAATTTCTTCCGGAGGATTCTGCAAATCCGCGTCAATTGTCAATATCAAATCTGAATTTACGAGAGAAAATCCCGCCATGATCGCGGAATGCTGACCGTAATTGCGGTTAAGAATGCAGGAAATGATTTTGCCCCCATTTGCCTGCGCCGCTGCTGTCATAATATCAGGAGAACTATCGCGGCTGCCGTCATCAACCAAAATAATTTCGAATTTTTTTCCCGTTGATTCACAGGCTTTTAAGCAACGGTCAATCATTTCCTGCAGGCATTCCTGTTCGTTATAGACCGGTATCACTACTGAAAACGAACTAATCGGCTTCTTTTCCATTTAAACTCCAAGTTTTATTATTGCTGTCGCTAGTCTTAATTTATTACACAAAAAGAGGCTATATTACCTAAAACAGCAAGCTGCATCTGTGCTATACACTACCGCAAAAATCTTAAAAAATCAAGTATGAATTGCTTACATTCTCTGCAAATTATCCAGATTCAGGAATAGCTCCGTCTTGATGCGGCACCCGTGCTGTTCGGGATGGCGGTGCGGAAATAACCTCTGACACTCTTTTTTCATTTGTATCTGCATTGCAACTGTTCATTGCAGCGTTATATTATTACTATGTTGTAATGAGGGCGGCAACCATTTAACTAAGTGATTGAGCAAAAAAATGAGTATTGAACAACGCAGAGCAAAAATAGACAATATTGACCAGCAAATTATTGATTTAATCAATGCCCGTTACCAGGAAGTTTTGGAAATAGGGCGCTTGAAAAAAAACAACGCGAAGGCAATTTATGTTCCGGAACGGGAAAAATCGCTGCTGGAAAAATTAGCCAAAGTAAACCAGGGACCAATGAAAAATGATACCCTGCGCTCCATCTACCGCGAAATTATGTCCGGCGCTCTGGAGCTGGAACATCCCTTGCAAATCACCTTTTTTGGCCAAGAGGGCTCTTTTACTCATCAGGCTGCTGTCAATAAGTTTGGGCACAGCGTATCCTACCAGCCCTGCAGCAGTATTGGTGGAGTATTTCGCGACATTGAGACCGGACGCGCGGATTATGGTTGTGTTCCGGTAGAAAACTCCACTGAGGGCGCAGTTAATTATACCTTAGACACCCTCGTTATGGCCAACGTTAATATTTGCGCAGAAATGAATCTGAGAATTCATCATAACCTGATGGCTAAATGCGAAAGATCCGAGATTAAGCGGGTTTACAGCCATCCGCAAGTGCTCGGACAGTGCCGCATCTATCTTCAAGAAAAAATGGCTGGCATAGCCATACTAGAAGCAGAAAACACCACCCGCGCCGCCGCTATTGCCGCCAGTGAGACCGGCGCTGCAGCCATCGGCAGCAGTGTCGCGGCGGAATTAGCTAAACTTAATATTTTGGAACATAATATCGAGGATTCCGGCAATAACATCACACGTTTTTTAATTATCGGGCATCAATATCCGGAGCGCACCGGTGATGACAAAACCTCTATTTGTTTCGCCGTTAGAGATAAAGTTGGTGCTCTTTACGACTGCATCAAGCCGTTTAAAGATGAAAACATCAGTATGACCATGATTGAAAGCCGTCCTACCAAAATCAATAACTGGGAATATTGTTTTTTTATTGACTTGCTCGGACACCGTGATGATGCTGAGATTAAGCGGGCAACCGAAAAGGTTGAGACGCAGTGCAGCTTTCTTAAGATACTGGGCAGCTATCCCAGAATGGTTTAGTTAGACAAATAAACGAATTATTGAGTTCGTCTGAGGATAAAATTATGGAAAAAATAATGTCAAAGACTTGCCGTGATTTTATCGATGACGAGAAAATTTCAACGCTTATCAATGATACGCACGAAGACCACGGCAAAGTGCGCGAAATCATCGCCAAAAGCATGGCAAAACAACCACTCTCTGTTGCCGAAACCGCCGTGCTGATTGCCGCAAATTCACCCGAACTTATTGAAGAAATTTTCGCCGCCGCCAGACAGTTAAAAAAAGATGTCTATGGTAATCGAATCGTACTGTTCGCCCCGCTCTATATTGGAAACTTCTGCGTCAATGACTGCAAATATTGTGCTTTCCGCCGCAGTCTCCTGACCACCGTACGCAAAACCCTTAATGAAACTGAAACTATCCAGCAGGTTGAGGCTCTTGAAGATGCCGGTCACAAAAGATTGATTTTGGTTTTCGGCGAACATCATGACTATACCCCGGAATTTATTGCAAATACGGTTAAAACCGTCTATGGCGTAACCAAAGGCAACGGCGAAATCAGACGGGTAAATATTAATGCCGCACCTATGACTGCAGAAGGCTTCAAAACCGTAAAAGCTTCAGGAATTGGCACTTATCAAATTTTTCAGGAAACATATCATCACCAAACTTATTCAAAATGTCATCCGCCGCAAACTCACAAAGGCGATTATCTGTGGCGGCTCGATGGCCTATCGCGCGCATTTGAAGCCGGCTGCGATGACATGGGCATTGGCGCTTTATTTGGACTTTATGACTGGCGCTTTGAAGTGCTGGGATTAATTACTCATGCTCGCCACTTGGAAGCCTGCTATAATGTTGGACCGCATACCATCAGTTTCCCGCGGCTGCGCCCTGCTCACGGTGTTAATTTTGACCCAAAATTTTTTGTTTCCGACGCAGATTTCAAACGGCTGGTCGCAATATTGCGGTTGGCGGTGCCATATACCGGACTAATTTTGACTGCCAGAGAAACCGCAGAAATCAGGCGCGAAGTCCTGCAGTTCGGCGTATCACAAATTGATGCCGGCACCAGGCTCGAACTGGGCGGATACAGCGAAAAGAAAAGTGACAAGCAAGAACTGCGGCGGGAACAATTTCAACTTGGCGATGTCCGCAGTCTGGATGAAATTATGCTGGAATTGCTGCAGGACGGATACATCCCCAGTTTTTGCACTTCATGCTACCGTCTTGGCCGTACCGGAGAACATTTTATGGAGTATGCCATTCCCGGATTTATTCAACAGTTCTGTACTCCGAACGCATTAATAACATTAAGTGAATATCTTGAAGATTATGCTTCAGAACCTACCAAAGCCGCAGGATATCGTCTGATTGAAGCGGAGTTAATGAAAATCGATAATACAGGTAAACGCGAACAAATCAAACAACGGATTACCGAAGTAAAAATCAACGGCAAGCGGGATTTATATCTTTAAGATTTTGGCAAAGGAGTGGTAAAAATATGCTTAGTGCGGGAGAAGTTAGAAATCTTTTTGCATTGCAAAAGTGTTATTTTACCAACGGATTTACCCGCAACATTGCTTCGCGGCTTGAAGCACTGGAACGGCTTACTAAAGCAATTGTCTTGGCAGAACCGCAAATAATCGAGGCACTGCACCGGGATTTAGGTAAACCACCTTTCGAATCTTATGCCTCTGAAATCGCGGCGACCCTCAATGAGCTAAAACTGTTGAAAAAAAATTTGTACCGCTGGACAAAGCCGCGCCGGGTCAGCACCTCGATCCTTAACTTTCCCGCTTCCGGCAAAATAATACCGGAGCCATATGGCGTTGTCCTGGTTATTTCAGCATGGAATTATCCGTTTCAACTACTAATGGTGCCATTGGCTGGCGCTATTGCTGCCGGAAATTGTGTAATTGCCAAACCTTCAGAACTTGCACCGGCAACCGCCGAAGTAATTTCCACTATTATTGCCAATGTTTTCCCCCAGCAGTATGCAACCGTCTTGAACGGCAACAAAGATTTGAGCAGAAAGTTACTGTCAGAAAAATTTGACTACATATTTTACACCGGCGGTGAAGAGGTTGGGCGAATCGTAATGCAGGCGGCAGCAGCGCATTTGACTCCGGTGACATTAGAACTGGGCGGCAAAAGTCCGTGTATTGTTGAAGCTGACGCGTCTATTGAGCTGACTGCAAAAAGAATCGTCTGGGGCAAGTTTTTAAATGCCGGACAGACCTGTATTGCCCCGGATTTTCTGCTCGTCCATAGTTCCATCGTTGGCAAACTGCTTAAGTCTATCAGATATTATATCTGGAAATTTTACGGGAATAATCCTGAAACCAGCCCGGATTACGGCAGAATCATCAATCATCATCATTTCTCAAGACTGGTCTCGCTGATAAATCCAAAATTGGTCTTCTGCGGTGGCAGAGTTAATCCGGCAACACGCTATATTGAGCCAACAGTCATTTTAAATCCACCGCATAACGACCCGGCCATGGAAGAAGAAATTTTTGGTCCATTGTTACCGGTAATTGAATATGATGATTTTAATCAAGTTTTAGATATTATCAATTCACGCAATAAACCGTTGGCATTGTACTATTTTTCACGCAGTTGCAGTAACTTGGATTCATTATTGGGCTCGACATCAAGCGGCAGTGTCTGTATCAATGATACCGTTCTTCAAGTAACAAATGCATCAATGCCGTTCGGCGGCGTCGGCGCTAGCGGTATGGGTTCATATCACGGCAAATATTCGTTCGACACCTTTACCCATCTAAAACCAGTTATGAAAAAATCGCTCTGGTTTGATATTCCACTGCGTTACCCGCCGTTTTCACAATCTAAACTTAATCTGCTGCGCTTTTTATCCAAATAATCGTCCTCACCTCAATAAGCGTTCAGTCATAGATAAAAACGTTTACATTTTTACACCAATTCGCTTTCATTGATTGACAAACGATTGGTCTTTGGCGCCGATTTTTGCCATAAATCCTCGTACGATATCCATATCGCTCTGCGGTTTATAACCAAAATCCATCGCCAAATTCCTAATCGTTATTGTCTATGACTGATCGCTCATTGGTATTACTATAAACTGTAATGCACACATTGGATGGGGTTAGAATGTCTAATTTTTTTTCAGTGATGGATAGCACACCTCAAAGATATTGCCGGAAGGGTCTCGGAACAGAATAGTTTCTCCCTCCCTCTGCTGTTTTGGTCCTGAAACGATAGGTGCCCCCAATAGTCGGACCTGCGCGACTACTGCCGGGAATTCCTCTCTGCTACATGCGAACGCGACGTGAGCCATTGTCTGTGTCGTGAAATCGTAATCCTTCCTCTCCATCAATCCAAGCACAACCGCTCCTTTGCCGACAAAGGCCTGCCGCGGTGAGTCCCATTTCTGGATCACTTCAAATCCAAACATTGCCGTGAAAAATGCAATGCTAGCGTCAAGGTCGACCACATTTAGGCCGACATGGTCGAATTGAGGTTCAATCATAATTTTCTCCTGTCCGAACTGCAAAGATTACCGAGCCGGCCCAAACAGATTAGATAATATCTCAAAAATGCGCTTTAAAATCTATTTTCAAAAAAATGTTTTGCTGGCGATACTAATGCTATTAAAATATGCTGCACCTTGGTAAAAAATGCAAGCTGGAATTTTACATTTTATACTCTATGAGGTCAGAATTCCTGATTCACTACTAGGTTTTTGAGCGGATGTGGAAAATAATATATGCCATTTTTTTAAAGTATGCATGGTTGCCGGCGATCGGTTCGGTTAATCACTATTTTCCCATAAAAGGGAAGGGCTCAACAGCTGATGCATGCTATTGAGCCCTTATACATTTAAAA
>CAZITV010000093.1:0-9127 GCA_964542255.1 uncultured Victivallaceae bacterium | reverse complement strand
TCTCGCGAAATATCCCGAAGAGATTTTGGGAATTTCCGGCGAGGCGCATACCTGAAGGTTACCCGCCCGTGGCGGGTATGTAACGAAACGGCAAACGCAAAAGCATTCGGTAGAAACGCGAAGATGTAAAGGTTATTTCTTTACGGCTCCTTAGTCATTATTGTTGCCGCGTATTTTTGCCAAAATACTATCTATGCCGCGCAGAGCTTCGTCATCACTCAGAAATCTAATTAACTGACTTGGGGTAGTCTGGTCAACTGCTTCTTCCGGCAGCAAATTTAGAAATGGTGACGGGTAACGGTAGGTTTCAAAACCGCGGGTCATACGCCGTTCAGTATGAGTGATAACCAATTGGTGTCTGGCGCGCGTCAGTGCAACGTAAAACAACCGTAATTCTTCTTCGACGGAACGCTCTTCAATGCTGCGTTCGTGCGGAAAAATATCTTTCTCCATTGCCACGATAATAACGTGGTTAAACTCTAGACCTTTGGCAGCATGAACTGTGGTCAGGGTAACACTGTCACCATCGTTGTTGTCATCTGTGCGGTCGTTTTCTTCCAACAGTGCATATGCTTCAAGATATTCCAGCAGTGTAACCGGATTGGGGTTTTTTCTTTCAAAAAGAGCGATGGCGTTGATAAATTCATAGACGTTGTCAAGTCGTTTTTCGGCATCATTGTGGTCTTTGTAAATACGTTTCATGCCCGGCAGATACTCGCATTCATCCAAGAAATCACGTACTTTTATACTAATTTGACCTGGTACAGCAAAGCTTTCCCGGTATTTTTTCAGGGTGCAGTCCAGTGTCTGCGCCGCGGTGGCGGCTTTGCCGGAGAGTGATTTGAGATATTCATCTCCACCAAGAATCGTGCAAAGCGGTGCGCGGGTGATATTTTTAATCCTTTTTAATGATTCGACAGCTTTGTCGCCCATGCCGCGCGGCGGCAGGTTGAGGACGCGCAGCAGGCTCTGATCCTCGCGCGGATTGACCAGTAATTTTAAATATGCCACCGCGTCTCTAATTTCTTTCCGTTTATAAAATTCCTGGCCGCCGACCAGTTTGTACGGCACTCCCGCTGCACGCAATGACTGCTCCAATTGCCGGGAAAGATGGTTGGAACGATAAAGAACCGCAAAATCATTGTAACTGAGCTGGCTGCATTCGCCCATTTCCTGCTTGATGTAGTCTGCGATAAAGGCTGCTTCCGATTCAGCATTTTCAGCGCTTACTTGAATAATATTGCTGCCTTTGCCTTTACTCGACCAGAGATTTTTTTCATATCTGACACTGTTTGCTGCAATCACTGCATTTGCTGCGGCGAGGATGGTATTGGTGGAGCGGTAATTTTGTTCCAGTTTAACCTCTTTGACATTTGGGAAAAGTTTTGGGAAATTAAGAATATTTTCAATTTTCGCGCCGCGCCAGCCGTAAATACTTTGATCATCATCACCAACAACACAAATATTGCGGTGTTCACGGCAGATCTGGTCAAGGATGGTGAACTGCACGTCATTCGTGTCTTGATATTCATCAATCAACAGATAACGATATATCTCCTGATATTTTTTTAGCGTTTCCGGGAATTCATCAAAGACCCGGTAAGTCAAAAACAACATATCATCAAAATCAATCATATTCTGATTGACCAGCAGCGTCTGGTATTCCGCATAAACTGCTGCGCGCACTTTATCCATGTCGAACGCTGCTTCTGCGGCAGCTTCCTGCGGATTGAACAATTTATTCTTCATTCTGCCAATGTATGCGGCAAAATCAGCGACAGATTCTTCTTTATCCAATCCCAGTGATGACGCAGCCTGTTTAATCAGCCCGGTTTGGTCACCATCATCGGCAACGGTAAAACTCGGTAAATAATTTAACTTGGTAATCTCTTTGCGGAGCAGCCGGATGCAGAATGAATGAAAGGTGCCCAAGGTAACTCTGTCAGCTTTCTCCTTGCCAATCAGCACTGCCAAACGTTCTTTCATTTCTGCCGCCGCCTTATTGGTGAAGGTCATGCCAAGAATGTTTTCCGGCGCGATGCCGCAGTTAAGCATATAGGCAATACGGTAGGTGATAACTTTGGTTTTGCCGGTGCCGGCGCCGGCCAGCACTAAAACAGGTCCATCTATCTGGCGGACTGCCTGACGCTGTTCAGGATTCAATTGATTTAATATATCGTTAAATGAACTTTCCATAAATTTGATAAAATTCCCCTCTGGAGGTAAAACGCCGCAGGGACGCGGCATTGCCGTAATTATTCCGCTAAACTGTTTATACTACCACCGCAGACAGTGTGAAACCGTCTCCTGCCGCCATTGCCGACGCAGCCGTAACCGGATGTTCAAATCCGGCAAAGATCCCGCCGTTAATTACATATTGACATGCTGATTCCGCAGTCACCGCCGTGAAATTATCGTCCTGATAGTGACCACACGGATAAATATGCTCGTAGGTGGCAATGTAATTAATTTTTCCTGGCTGCAGTTTGAATGATTTGACCAGCAGTGCATCATGGCGGATAATGCCAAGGTAACCCTCATCACCGTTTTCGGCAACAACGGCAACTATCCGCGGAGTGTTAAACGCATCTTTTTCATAATCCATTGCCAGCAAACCAAGTGAAACCGCGTCCCGCACCGGCATTCCCATTGCAATTTTTTCGGCAATCGGGTCGGTATGAGAACCATTGCTGACGATGGCGCAATTACGCTCCAAACGAATACAGTTATAGGTGATATATGGGTTCTTCTGCAAATCCTGTTCGAACCCCGGACGCGGCACCACAGTTACAGTTTTATCTTTTAAAACCGCCTGACGATTCGGAAATGAACGAGATGAAACCCGGTACATCGCACAATTATTGCCTGAAAGAGTCTTGCCCAATGCCACTATTCTGCCAATATACATGATATAATCTCCAATTTTATTGAATTAAGCTGTTACCGAATTTTACTGCACATAATATACCACAACTGGACGCTGAAAGCTATTGCTCTCGCCACTGTTACGCTATAAATATTCAAAAAAATCCCGCACCAATTTACGCGATGCAATGCAATTTAAATATGTTCACCACGAAAAAGAGTGTTGATGACAAAATTGTTACGCGATGACAGGCACGATACAATAATGTAAACATAAATGGTATGTGTTTCATTTATGTAATAATGATAATTGGTTAATTATGTAAATAATAATTATAAGATGTTGATAATGAATAATTTTAAAATATTAGATAAATATTGGCACGGTATTTGCTAAATCAATTTATAAATTTGCACAATTATTGCAAATTTGCAGGTGCCAAAGCTGATGTGAATAGCGGTTTTGGAAATAATCCTAAAATGTTTTTAAATTAGCTCTACTTAGAATTAAGGAGGATGTCAAGATGAGAAATGAAGAAACAATAGTGGAAGTTATTTTTCAGGAAATCAAGCTCACAATCAAGGACAGTAAATGGCGACAATGCGGGCGATACCGGTTGCAATTTGTTAGGAACTGTTAATAATAACCTTAAATTTTTAAAAAAAATACGATAACGATTAAGACTAAGAATAAAGGTAAATAAAATGAAACGATTATTGGGTTTAAAAAGATATCAGGTAGTAATGACCGCGCTGCTGTTTATGGCCGGCGGCTCATTACTGTTTGGTACAGAGGTGCCGGCAGCAGCAACTGCCGCAGCGGCTCCGGTTGCCGCCGCGGTTTCCAAAGTGAATGGCGGGGATACCGCCTGGGTGTTAATGTCCGCGGCACTAGTAATGTTCATGACTGTCCCAGGATTGGCATTTTTCTACGGTGGTCTGGTTAGAAAGAAGAACGTGTTGTCAATATTGATGCAGTGTTTTGCGATTATGTGTTTAGTCAGCGTTCACTGGGTGGTATTGGGCTACAGTTTATCATTTGGTCCCGACGTCGCCGGAAAAGGTTTAATCGGCAGTTTAAGCTGGGCATTTCTCAATGGGGTAGGGCTGGAACCGCACGATTTTTACGCAACGACAATTCCGCATCAGGCATTTATGATTTTCCAGTGCATGTTCGCCGTAATTACTCCGGCATTGATTATTGGAGCTTTTGCTGAACGCTTGAAGTTTTCAAGTTTCTGCGTGTTTACATTGCTTTGGGCTACATTTGTTTATGACCCGTTGGCGCATTGGGTTTGGGCTAATGGCGGTATTCTCGGCACTGCCGGCGGCATGGGTGCACTGGATTTTGCCGGTGGCACAGTTGTACATATCAATGCTGGTATGGCGGCATTAGCGGCAGTGCTGGTATTGGGTAAAAGAAAAGGCTATCCGAATAAAATTTCACCGCCGCATAATCTGCCGTTTGCGGTGCTTGGCGCGGGAATGCTTTGGTTCGGGTGGTTTGGCTTTAATGCAGGCAGTGCGCTGGCGGCGAATGGTTTAGCGGCAAGCGCGTTTGTGGTTACTCATATTTGCGCAGCTGTTGCCGGCATTACCTGGGCAGTGATGGATTGCATTTATAACAAACGTCCTACGGTGCTTGGGATTATCACCGGAGCAGTAGCTGGATTGGTGGCGATTACACCGGCATCGGGATTTGTCAATATTACCGGAGCCTTCGGCATCGGCATTAGCGTTGGCGTTATTTGTTATATGTCGGTAGCCTATCTCAAACCGAAATTTAATTATGATGATTCGCTGGACGCTTTTGGTGTTCACGGCATCGGCGGGATATGGGGTGCTATTGCTACGGGTATTTTTGCTACCACCAGTGTTAACAGTGCCGGTGCGAACGGTTTGCTCTACGGCAATCCCGGTTTGTTGTGGATTCAAATCAAAGTGACAGTAATTACTATGGTTTTCTCATTCGTAGTATCATTCATTCTGTTAAAACTGGTTGATGTGGTAATTGGACTGAGAGTTTCTGACCACGCTGAACGCATTGGTTTGGATTTGAGTGAACATCGTGAAGCCGCTTACACAATTCTTGAATAACAGAGGTTTATTATGAAGTACATTATTGCAGTCATTCAGCCGGACAGACTAGACGATGTCCTGCAGAAACTAGAAGAAAAAGAGATCCACCTGGTTACAGTTTCCAGCGTTATGGGACGCGGCAGACAAAAAGGCATTCCGGCGGTTTACCGCAGCCATAAAGAGGCCGGCAGTCTGCTTAAGAAAACGAAACTGGAAATTGCCGTAAATGACGAATATGTCAAGAATACGATCGATGCCATCATCGGCGGTGCGCAAACCGGCGAAATCGGGGACGGAAAAATATTCATTATGAATATGGATGAATGTGTCCGGATTCGTACCCGTGAAACCGGCATGCCCGCAATCGGATAATTTTAAACAACTAAACACACTTTTCCGCCCGCTTTTTCGTAAAAAAGCGGACGGAATTTTGTGCTGTCAACAATGAATAATTAATCATACTAACAGGGAGGTAATAATGAAAAAAATGCTTTGTGAATACAAAATGCTGTTGCCGGCATTGCTGTTTATGCTGGGCGCTGCTCTGATTGTTGTAAGAGAGCCATTTATCACAGATAGCGCCGCCGCGTCATCAGTTCAATTATCCGTGAGTCAGTTAGCCACTGCGGCCTCAACCCCAGTTGCCGCCGCCGTTTCCAAAATTAATCCAGGCGATACTGCCTGGGTGATGGTGGCAACTGCGATGGTGATGTTGATGACGGTGCCGGGATTGGCTTTTTTTTACTGCGGACTAGTACGAAAGAAGAATGTGCTTTCTGTTTTGATGCAGTGTTTTGCCATTATGTGTATTCTCAGTCTTCATTGGGTATTTATCGGCTACAGTCTGGCATTTGGTCCAGATCTCGCAGGTAAAGGCTTGATCGGTGGAATCGAGTGGGCATTCCTTGAAGGGGTGGGGCTGGAGCCGCACAGCTTTTACGGTACCACCATCCCGCATCAGGTGTTCATGATTTTTCAATGTATGTTTGCGGTAATTACTCCGGCGTTGATTATCGGCGCTTTCGCTGAAAGAATTAAATTCTCCAGCCTTTGTGTATTTATCGTGTTATGGGCGACTTGCGTCTATGACCCGTTGGCGCATTGGGTCTGGTCTAACGGTGGCATTCTCAGTACCAGCGGCGGTATGGGAGTACTGGATTTTGCCGGAGGCACCGTTATAGAAATCAATTCTGGTATGGCCGCGCTCGCCGCCGCCATTGTTATCGGCAAAAGAAAGGGCTATCCGGATAAAATTTCCCCGCCGCATAATTTACCGTTTGCGGTTCTCGGAGCTGGTCTGCTCTGGTTCGGATGGTTCGGATTCAATGCCGGCAGCGCACTGGCGGCGAACAGCATTGCCGCTAATGCCTTTGTTACCACTCATATTGCCGGTGCTACCGCGGCGCTGGCATGGGCGTTTATGGATTGTATCTACAATAAACGTCCCACTGTACTCGGCATAATTACCGGAGCTGTGGCAGGATTGGTGGCAATCACCCCAGCCTGCGGGTTCGTCAATTTGCGCGGCGCTTTAGGCGTTGGCTTTGGTGCCGGAATTTTATGCTATCCGGTGGTGGCTTTTCTTAAGCCAAAATATAATTACGATGATTCGCTCGATGTTTTTGGCGTTCACGGAATTGGCGGTATCTGGGGAATAATTGCCACCGGATTATATGCGACGACCAGTGTCAATGCCGGCGGGGCGAACGGGTTTTTCTACGGCAATCCCGCTCAGTTTATGATTCAATGCAAAGCTGCCGTCATAACAATAGTATTTTCTTTCATTGCCTCATTTATCCTGTTAAAACTGGTTGATGCAGTGATGGGATTAAGAGTATCTGACCACGAAGAACGGGTCGGGCTTGATTTGAGTGAACACCGCGAAACCGCATACACGATACTTGAATAACGGAGGTCTATTATGAAGTACATTATTGCAATCATTCAGCCGGACAGACTAGATGACGTCCTGCAGAAATTAGAAGAAAACGAAATCCATCTGGTTACAGTTTCCAGCGTTATGGGACGCGGCAGGCAAAAAGGTATTCCGGCCGTTTACCGCAGTCATAAAGAGGCCGGCAGCCTGCTCAAGAAAACGAAACTGGAAATCGCCGTAAATGATGAATATGTCACACCGACTATCAATGCTATTATTGCCGGCGCACAAACCGGTGAAATCGGTGACGGTAAAATATTCATTATGAATATGGCTGAATGTGTCCGGATCCGTACCCGTGAAACCGGTTACGTCGCCATCGGATAATTTAGGATTAGGAACTGTCACAAAATAAACTACGTTTTTGTGACGTTCTCTTGAATGCTATTCGCGCCTCGCAGGCAATTCGAATATCAAATCAAGGTAAAATAATAATAAATACAATTTTATTGCCATAAAAATGTCTTCAAGTACATTAATAATGCGATAAATTTGGTATGTCTATATATTTATATGGCGATAAAAATGTATAAACGTGTTGACTTATACATCCCCCTAAAAAGCGTTAAATTGAGGTGGTTTAATTAGTGAGGAAATACAGTAAATGCGTTGGGATAAACAAGTAACACACTACTGAGCGGCTTACCGATATTTATAAAATAATCGAGTCGCAAGTAGTTGATATCAAAAAAATGGTGGAGGTGGGGGGAATTGAACCCCCGTGCTGAATCAGCGCAGCGACGACATCTACATGCGTATTCCGTCTATATTGTTTATCGTCCATTTGCTTTGCCGCCGGACAGGCATGCATTTAGACTGGCCATTCTATTATCTTACGGTAAGCCGGATGGTGAAACATACCGCCAGGGCGCTGATTTCGCCTCTATCCCTTAGCGTCCGTCAGAGTAGAGACGTAGCTGAACTTAAGCAGCTAATGCGTAATTTTCGTTCGCAATTATGAATTTGACCGGTGTTTTACGAGGCCAACGATCATCCTCGGCATGCCATCGGCACATAACTTATCCAGGCGAATCCTGAACACCCCCATTAAAACAGTACAGGGAAATGCCGTAACTTTAGGACTTCGGAAGAGAGTAACAGATACAATGGTAAAATTATAAGCGCCTCACTCCCTGTCTGCTATAATTATAGCACAATATTATGGTGAATGCAACATTATAATGCAGCGCAGTGGTAAAAAATGATAAAATTACTATTCGGCGAATTTGCGCTTTGGTAAAAAAGCGGTTAATATATTGAATTGCTTTATCCAAAGAGTTTATTTCAGAATGACTTTGGAGCAGCGCTAAATTATATTTAAAGGGTTAAGAATTTTACTATGACTGCCGGAACTAATGCTGAAAAAAAACTGACGATATTATTGCCGAACTACAAAACGTTGAATTTGACCAAATTGTGTCTGCATTCAATCAGAAAATATACTGATATTAACCGGGTCAAAGTAATTGTAATAGATAATGATTCCAATGATGACTCGCTTGACTATCTGCGTTCGGTTAAATGGATTACACTGATTGAACGCAAAGATATTGCCGGCGAAGAACCCGCGGCGATGCATGCGAGGGCTTTAGATGAAGGATTGGCGCGGGTTGACACCGAATACGTGTTGTCAATGCATACTGATACGATTGTTTCTTCGCCTGATTGGCTGGACTATTTGCTGAGCATTATTGAACCTGATGATCGCATTGCCGGAGTTGGCAGCTGGAAATTAGAACAGCAATCCGCGTTCAAGCAATATGCTAAGCGGCTTGAATCATTTTTTCAAACCAGGATATGGTTCCCGCTAGTAGGCAAGAAGAGCAAGATTACCGGTACAGCAGACAATTTTTACTACTTGCGCAGTCATTGTGCGCTTTACCGTACCGCGCTGATTCAGCAATATTCTAATGGTTTCCATGATGAAGGCGATACCGCGGGAAGGGTGCTGCACCGTAAACTTGCCGCACAGGGGTTTAAAATGGTTTTTTTACCTGCCGAACAACTTATCAAATATATGCGGCATCTAAACCACGCTACGATGATTTTGAACCCGGAAATATCCGGCAAAAAAACTGGTTCTGCCAAAGCACGGCGGCGGATTAAACGTGAATTAGATTCGCTCCAATATGAAAAAATGCTTAACGACGCAGCACTGGACCAGTAATCCTGCCTTCTTTTGACAGTACTTTTAAGAGCTAATTTCAAAACTCCTATGAGAGGTATTTTGTCAATACACCAATAGTT
>CAZITV010000092.1:8143-9294 GCA_964542255.1 uncultured Victivallaceae bacterium | reverse complement strand
TTTTCGGTGCAGGTAATTTTATTAATGATGTCGGTGGTGGAAAATCCGTCAATAAATTTGATGAAGCGAATGTCAGCGCCGACACTTTGCAGTGCAGTGCGTTCTTCACTATTGAGTGTTTCCAGGGTGTAATCGCCGCCTTTTACGTAGATATCCGGACGCAGCGCGAGAAATTGTTCG
Source organism: uncultured Victivallaceae bacterium (assembly GCA_964542255.1). Lineage (GTDB taxonomy): Bacteria > Verrucomicrobiota > Lentisphaeria > Victivallales > Victivallaceae > CAYMSF01. The sequence continues at coordinate 9,114 of CAZITV010000092.1, read as the reverse complement.
GTGCAGCGCGGCGTGGAGAATATCACGACAGCGTCAACCGATTTGAGCGATGCGAGCAGATAGGCGCGGCTGTATTCATCAATAACTGGACGTGATGCGCCTTTCAATTCGCGGATTGAAGCATCGGAATTGAGCAGTATCAACTGGGCGTCGCCACAGGCGCGGCTTTGTGCGAGGTAGGCGGCGTGACCGCGGTGGAGAATATCGAAGCAGCCATTGGTAATCACCAATTTCAAGCCGTTACTTTTTAATTGCCGGCGCCATTCGACCGCATCGGCGAGATTCATTATGATTTTGTCGGTATTTGTCATAGCTGCAGATTAGTTAATTCCCAATTCTTTCTTTCTGGTTTCTGTCAGCAGGCAGCGGACCTGGACGCCGCCATCGTGCAATAATTTTAATGCGACCTCATCAATAGTGTAGCGTTGGTGATAAACCACCTCAATAATGCCGGCGTTGATAATCATTTTGGCACACAACAGGCAGGGACTGTAGGTAGTGTAGAGTGTGGATTTATTCACGCTGATGCCGTGATAGGCTGACTGGGTAATCGCATTTTCTTCTGCATGACTGCATAGACACTGGTCTAAATTAGCACCGGATGGTGAATCGGAATTGCAGCGCGGACAACCGCCTTCATAGCAATTTTTGATTCCGCGCGGGGTGCCGTTATAACCGGTGGCGATAACGCGGTGGTCTTTCACAATTACAGCCGCGACCTGCCGGCGGCAGCAATTACCGCGGCTGGCTGCCACTTTGGCAATTTCCATAAAATAGTTATCCCAATCCGGACGGTTGAGGTTTGTTACTTTTGTCATGAGGACACCAGCTTTATTTTGAGATTAAAAAATAGTTTACACCAAACAGCACTATTATAAATTAGATTGTTATAGGTATATTTCAAGGCGGCATTGCATAAAAAAGCATTGGTTTGCCGCCACCGCATAGCGGTATATCGCCCTCCGTCGTAC
>CAZITV010000092.1:5565-8043 GCA_964542255.1 uncultured Victivallaceae bacterium | reverse complement strand
ATGGGCTTGAATGCGGCTTTCGCGGCGCCGCGCTGATTAATGTCGATACTTAAGTATTTCCATTGCGCAAATGCAAAATCATGCGGAATAAAGTTTTGCAGCCAGCTGTGAGTGAGTTGAAATGAAATCGGGTAGCCTTCAAAAATCCATGGACAATGTCCTGTTAGCAAGACCACCATTTCGCGGTAAAGCCGGCTGCGTTCTGGCGAATCCGGCATATTGAGGATTTTTTCATACATAACGTCAAATTCGTTATTCTGAAAAAATGCGCGGTTTGAACTACCCGCATTGCGGCCGTAGAATAACTGCAAAAAGTTTTCCGCATCCGGGTAATCGCCGATCCAGGAGAGCAGAAATAGTTGAAATTTACCCTGACGCATTTTTTGGAAAAATCGCGGCTGGCTATTCAGCGCCGGAATAATTTTGATACCGATGCGGCGCATATCGCGTTCCATCAGTTCCGCCAGCTGCCGGTATGATGAACTGTTGCCGCTCAGGTCAAAAGTCAATGTCAGCGGTTGATTGGTCTGCGGGTCAATCCCATCGGGGTAGCCGGCGCGGCGCAGGTGTTCTTTGGCCAGCTCCACATTAAACTGCACCCAGGGATTTTTAAATTCACGGTCATAGCCTGAAACACCGGGCGGAATTGGTCCTTGTGCCGGAATCAGCTGATAATTAAAATGCCGTACCCGGCTGCCAATGTCGTATGCCAGGCTTAGTGCGCGGCGCAGTTCCAGATTGGATGCCAAAACCGGATCCGTAAAATTAAAACCGACATATCTGATTTCAAATGCCGGAATCGCGAAGAGTTGAATGCCGCGCTGTGCCAGCGCTGAAATTAATTGCTGTTTGGCGTCAACCACCGCATCCAGGTTGTTTTTGTCCAGCGCGCTCATATCTAGATTGCCCTGCAGAAACATTAACCAGGCCGAAAGCGGTTGCCTGATTTGGTAACAGACGATTTTGTCCAGCAGCGGTAGTGGTTTAACCCGGTCTGCCGGGTTTTGTGCATGTTCAAACAATTCGCGGCGGAATTCCGGGTTACGCTCCAGTGTGATACGGTATTCGCGTATCCAGCGGATCAGCCGGAATGGACCGGAGCCCACCGGGTGTTCCGCCAGTGCATCACCATAAAATTCAGCGGCGCGCCGTGACACGATTGACGCGTACGGAATGGCCAGCGAATATAAAAAACGCGGGTCAGGATTGTTGAGATGAATTTTAAATGTCGTGTCATTCACCAATTCCAAACCGGCAATCCCGGTGTCGTAAAATGAAAAATCCCCGGGTTTTGCCAATGCGGTTTTTTCCATAAATGTATCAATTCCCTTAATCTTACCGCGAAACATCCAGAATACCGGACTGTGCAGCCTGCCGTCAGCAATGCGCAAATACGAAAAAATCACATCGCGCGCGGTAATTTTGCGCTGCATTTTATTCATTTCCACAAAACATGGGTCATTTTGAAAATAAAGATCATCGCGCAGTGTAAATGTGTAGGTGGTGAAGTCAGGTGAATGTTCCGGCATTTTTGCCAGCATTGCCGGTTCCAGCTGATATGGTCGCGCGGTGTAATTATACTGCAGCAGGGTATCGTAAAATGCCGCGACAATATTGCGGCTTGCCAAGTCAGATGCCAGCGCCGGATCCATCGTTTTTACCTGACCGCCGGCGCTGATGTACATTGTGCGGCTGTTGGCATTTTCCGGCGCTTTGCCGCATCCGGCGACAATAACCACCACCGCCATCATCAAATAATAAAATTTATTCATAAATCCTTTTTTTAACCACTGACCACACCGAAAACACGGAAATAAATCAGTGAACCCATATCTTAAAAATTATAAAATTAATTTTTGTTCCCGGTTTTAATTATAGTTCAGTCTATTCAGTGGTTTATAAAACAATTCTTTTTATTTCTGCTTTTGGGTAATGTCCAAAGTTTATCAGCAGTCCAAGCTTTAGACCTGTTGTCTTTAGGTAATTAAAAACCTGCGCTTCATGTTCAGTGGATATTTCCTTTGCAACTTTTAATTCTACAATAATTTTGTCGTAGCAAATGAAGTCCGGTTTATATTTCTGTTCAAGTTTTTCGCCTTTGTAAAATAAACTAAGTTCATGTTGAGCTACACAAGGAATATTTCTAATGCAAAACTCTTTGGCTAGGCATTCCTGATAGACGGCTTCAAGAAATCCACAACCAATTTCCTTGTAAACCTCAAATACAGCACCGCGAATTGCAAAAGTTTCATTCTCAAAAAAAAGTTCGTTCATAAATCCTTTTTTACCACTGACCACACCGAAAACACGGAAATAAATCAGTGAACCCATATCTTAAAAATTATAAAATTAATTTTTGTTCCTGGTTTTAATTATATTTCAGTGTATTCAGTGTGTTCCGTGGTTAAAATTGTTTTCCTATCTTACCACTGACCACACCGAAAACACGGAAATAAATCAGTGAACCCATATCTTAAA
>CAZITV010000092.1:0-5465 GCA_964542255.1 uncultured Victivallaceae bacterium | reverse complement strand
CTGGTTTTAATTATATTTCAGTGTATTCAGTGTGTTCCGTGGTTAAAATTGTTTTACCGTATTATTTCCGTTTTTAGCCATCTTACCGTTTCCCGCAGCGCTTGCTCCTGGCTGATTACCGGCTGATAGCCCAGCTCATTTATCGCCGCGCTGATATTGAAATAGTGCGAAAATGACAGTTGACCGGCAATAAAACGGGTTAGCGGCGGTTCACCCAGAAACGGCAGCAGCTTATAGATAACTTCAAGCACCAGACCAATATTTTCAGCACGGCGAAATTCAATCGAACGTTTTACCGGCGGCAAACCCAACTGTGCCAGCAGTTCGTCCAGCCAATGCCAAATTTTTACCGGCGCATTGTCGCTAATGAAATAAACTTTGCGGCGCGGCTGGCTGCATTGAGCTAAATATTCCAACGCCTTAATATGCGCCGCCGCGGCATTCACGACGTGGGTTAAATCAACGATATTTTCACCATCACCGATGCGGGTTAATTTCCCGGCGGCAGCCTTGCGGACAATTCGCGGCAGCAGATGCGGGTCGCCGGCACCCCAGAGCAGATGCGGGCGCAATGCGACAGCCGCCAATTCTTTATTTAACACACCTAAAACATTTTTTTCCGCGATGGCTTTGGATTCAGGGTAAAATGCCAAATAACGGTCGGGATATAGCGCGGATTCATCAATATTGATACTGTCCAGGGTAGGGGAATAGGCCACACTCGGCGAACTTGTATAAACCAACTGGTGAATGGCATTGGTCCGGCAGGCGGACAGCACATTTAAAGTGCCTTCGACGTTAATGGAATAATATTCGCGCCAACTGCCCCAAACTCCGGCTTTGGCGGAAGTGTGAATGACCGCGCTGCAGCCACGGCAGGCGGCGGTTACCGCGGCGCTGCTGCGGATGTCGCCGCGCTTGACTTCAACGCCTAACCGCTCCAATTCCGGCGCCGGACTGCGGCTGAAGGAAATGATTTGCCCGCAGTTAAGTTGAATTAACTGGCGGATGATATTACTGCCGAGAAAGCCGTTACCACCGAAAACAGCGATTTTTGCGGTTGACCAGTTCATTATTTGTTATATGCAGAGCGATTGGAATCGTTCAACTGCGTTATCCCAGCCGGCTTTGTCTGCGGTTACAGGTTGATATTCCTGGACGTCAAATGAAGTTTTTATAATTTCTCTGGCTGCCGCCAAATTGCTTACATCGCCGTCGGTTATAGCCTGTGCCATGATGTTGCCGATGGCGGTGGCTTCGACCGGGCCGGCCAGTACCGGAATGCCCAAACAATCTGCGGTAAGCTGCATCAGCATACAATCCTGCGTGCCGCCGCCGACCACGTTTAAACACTCATATTTTACCCCAAGTATTTGTTCCAGCTGCTGCAGTTTGATACGGAAATATATTACCAGCGAGTCATAAATACAGCGGAGTACCGCGGCATCGCCGCTAAGCTTGCCTTGATGGTGTTTGAGGCAGTATTCTTCAACCCGTGCCGGCATATCGCCGGGGGCAAGGAATACTTTATCGTTGGGGTCAATAAAGTATTGCCAGGCCGGCGCTGATTGGGCTAACTTGCCCATCTCCGCGAATCCAATATTTCTGCCGGCTTCATTCCAGACCCGGCGGGTTTCCTGGAACAACCAGGTGCCCATGATGTTATTGAGAAAACGGATTTTTTGGTTTAAGCCGCCTTCATTGGTGAACGGCACTGCTCCTGCCTCAGGTGAAACAATCGGATGGTCAATTTCCGCCCCGAGCAGTGCCCAGGTGCCGCAGCTGATGTATGCCCAGGTGCGGTGCAGCGGCGCCGGCACCGCGCCAACTGCCGAAGCCGTATCGTGTCCGCCAACCTTAACCACATTGACCGCGCCGCAGCCGGTTTCCTGCTGTACCGCCGCTGATAACGGCAGTGATTTTGAGCATGGCGGGACAATTTCCGGGAAAATTGAGCGCGGCAAGCCGAGCTGGTCAATCAGTTCAAAATCCCAGTTTGCGGTGAACGGATTTAATAAATTACTGGTGGAGGCAATGCTGTATTCACTGCGCAAATCGCCGTTCAGCATATAGGTGAGCGCGTCCGGCATCAATAACAGCACGCTGCCGTCAAAATCTTCCGGATGTGCCTGCCGGTGCGCATAGAGCTGATACAAAGTGTTGAGCTGCATAAACTGTATTCCGGTGCGGGAATAAAGTTCATCTTTATTAATTATTTTATAAACTGCCGGCACGGCGGCATCGGTACGGCTGTCGCGGTAGTGATATGGCATCCGTACCGGTTTGCCGTTGCGGAACAACACATAATCGACGCCCCAGGTATCAATCGCGATACTGGAGATGCGGTGTTTGGCCGTGGCTTTACCGATGCCGGTGCGGATTTCACAGCAGAGCTGTTCAAAGTCCCAATACAGCGCGCCATCGCGTTCGACCGGACCATTGCTGAAACGGTGAATTTCCTCAAGTTCCAGTTTACCGTCACGGAGTTTTCCGACAATGCCGCGTCCGCTGGAAGCGCCGAGGTCAAAAGCCAAATAACAATTTTCCATAATTAATACCCTGTTCTGCTGCAATATTTTTAATAATGGCGCTGCCAATAAAATTATGGTATCAGCTGCCGCGAATTGTTTTTAAATGTCTGTAGGCGTTACGGATCAGCAGTTCAGTCTCTTCCCAGCCGATACAGGCATCGGTAACTGATTGACCTGGAACAGGTTTTTGCCCGATTACAATATCCTGCCGTCCTTCGATTAAGCTGCTTTCGAGCATTGCGCCGACAATCGCGTCTTCGCCTTCACTGATCTGCTGCAGTACATCGAACAATGCCACTTTTTGTTTTTGGTAATCTTTATTGGAATTGGCGTGACTGCAGTCAACGATGATATTTGGGGTTAATTTGCTGCGGGTCATGGCAACTTTGGCGAATGCGATGTACTCGGCGCCGAAATTTGGCCGGTCGCCGCCGCGCATTACCATATGACCGTATGGATTTCCTCTGGTGCGGAATACCCCGGTGCGCCCTTCTTCGGTGATGCCGATAAAGCTGTGCGATGAGCAGGCTGTTTTGATTGCGTCAATCGCCGCCTGACAACTGCCGTCAGTGGCGTTTTTAAATCCGACCGGCATTGAGAGACCGCTGGCCAACTGGCGGTGTGTTTGTGATTCTGAAGTACGCGCGCCGATTGCCGCCCATGATACCGCATCGGCAATGTATTGCGGCAAAATCGGGTCAAGCATTTCTGATGCCACCGGCAGACCGATATCCACAATTTTTAACAGCAGCCGCCGCGCCAGGAATATTCCTTCTTCGATGTTGTAAGTATTATTTAGTCCCGGGTCGTAAATGAGCCCTTTCCAGCCGACGGTGGTGCGAGGTTTTTCAAAATATACCCGCATTATCAGCATAATTGCATCGCTGACTTCATCGCTGACTTTTTTTAACCGCTGTGCATATTCCACGGCGGCGTCGGCGTCATGAATTGAACAGGGACCGACAATCAGCATTAATTTGCGGTTTTTTCGGTCAAGAATATCACAAATTTCCTGCCGTGCGGCGATGACTTTGACGACCGCATCCAGCGCCATTGGTAATTCCGACTTTATCTCGCCGGGCGAAACTAGCGGAGATTTACTCTCAATATTAATATTATTGCTTGTTAGCATTAGCATTTCCTTAAATTAATTTCTGTACCACCGACCGCAAAATAATTAAACCATGTTTAATCCGGGGTCTTGCCGGCCACATTGATGATTCTGACTCCGGCGAGCAAATCGTGCAGACTGCGGCCGCAAATATAGACCAGCAGCGGCGAAAGAATACCGAACACCATCATCAATACCGTAAATGCAAACGCACGGAAAAAATAGACCTCCATCAAATCCCGGCGGATAATGAAAATACCCCAAAACCACATACCAAATGTTTGCGCGAAGTAACCCAGCGTTACACCAAAATAGACCATGAATATTGGAATCGCCACCATCGCACCAAAGGTGTAAACGCGTTTCAGCCGTTTAACTTCAATCCATTTCGCCGCCTTTTCAGCAGCATCTAAACAAACATATTTGATGGCGCTATGCTGATTCTGCCAAACCGAACCGCGCCGGTAACCGGCGGTTTCATCTGCCACAGTTGACGGCGGTGTGGTTGCCTTCAAATTATTAATAGTTGGCGGCGCCGCTCTTTTTTTTACCTCAGGCTTGGTTTCAGTTTTAACCGCATCCGCCGCTGGTTTTACATTATCCTTGCCCGGCGCGGCACCCGGCGGCAGTGATTGAGTGTTGGCGGCAGTTTCCGGCGGTGCCTCCTTAATGGTAACTTTGCCAGCATCCGGGTAAAGATTATCCGATAACGGCAGTTCCGTCAGACTGCTGTCAGTTGCCGCCGCGGCAATCTTTAGCGCGGAATTGTTACAGATAGCAAAAATCGGCAGAAATAGGACAATGGATAACAGCACCAGGTCAAATACAAATGCCCAAATGCGTGAACCAGATTCAGCATTTTCGGCGATATGTTTGTGGACAAAAGAAGTTTTTTCTTTGTGAGGTTTGTGATGAAAGATTGACTTTACTGAGGATAACGCCGATATTGATTTAGCCACGCCGTCTTTGGCATCCAAACGTTCTGCTTGTGTCGCCAGATTTTCGCGCAGTGCCTCAAAATCGGCGGCAGTCTTCCACAGTGCGATTAATTTCTGCCGCACCGGCGTATCTTTGGTGACGCGGTCTTCGTCAATCCACTTCTTCAGTGTATCTACATCCACCGGACCATGTTCGGTACCAGTATAGTCTTTGATGATAAATTCCATAAATGCCGCCTAGTTCTTAGTTTGCCGTTGTTCGACCTTGCCCCAGTTGCTGCGGATTAAGTCGGCAGTGGCATTGAGCGCTTCTGGAACACAGCGCGTATCACTGATTACCGGCATGAAGTTGGTGTCACCGTTCCAGCGCGGCACAATATGCAGATGCAGGTGATCTTCCAGCCCGGCTCCAGCCGCCGCACCAAGATTAAAACCAATATTAAATCCGTGCGGATAGAGCAAACGCTGGAGCACCGTCTTGCCATATACACACAAATCCATAATCTCGTGTTGTTCCGCAGTAGTCAATTCCGCAATATCACCGCAATGCCGGTAGGGCGCCACCAGCAAATGCCCGGAATTATAGGGAAAACGGTTTAAAATTACAAAAGCAGTTTTGCTCCGGTAAACAATCAGCCCTTCCTCGACCGAATCTGTCTGTTCCGTCTCTAATCCGCAGAGAAAACAGCGCTCGTCTTTCGGCGCGCGGATAAATTCGATGCGCCACGGCGCCCACAATGGTTTATTGCTCATTTGCTGCCTTATTCACTGATTTTGATAGTAGATAACCACTTTTAATTTTAACACTAGCTAAAAGTATTACAAAAACAGCAAAAGTCAAACGCATGAACTCAACTTCCCTAGTCATACTTGTCCGGCGTGGTG
>CAZITV010000091.1:0-9313 GCA_964542255.1 uncultured Victivallaceae bacterium | reverse complement strand
CCATCGCCAAATTCCTAATCGTTATTGTCTATGACTGATCGCTCATTGGTATAATACGACAATACCAGCCGGTTTCAACAACATTGTCGAGCTGATTTTTAAAGTATCTTTTGGGTATTTTTTACAGAAGTTCACAGAAATTATTGCCGTTAGAAGACGACCAAAGCGTAGCGCCGCTACATTAAAATTAGTGCGACACACAAAATTCGCAAAATGCTCAATCAAGTTTTGCAATAAGTTTTAGTAAAAACCTTAATCGTTATAAAAATAAAAAAAGCCCGCCTGGTGTTGGCGGGCTTTGTATATAAACTACAAACTATCTGGCGATTGCCTCATCTTGATAGAAGAAGTTGAATGCGTTATGTTCCATGTCAATCACCCAGGGCGGACGCATCAGCGGACCATAACCCCAGCCGGTATCTTCAGGATCATCTGTTGCACCTGGTAATGGCATCGGGAAGGTGATGATATCAACAACGCCGACAACTTCACGAGCAACAACGAATGCAATTCCCTTGAATACACCATAAGTCAGCGCTGCGATAGCCCCCTTATCCTGGTTTACATCATATGGACGAATTAAAATTTCTAAAGGTCCGAAGCATACATTAGCTACGCCGCGTCCGAGTTTTTCCAATGGTCCGCTGCTCTCGGCACAAACATTGACAGACACCGCAACTGTTGCAAATATCAGTCCGGCGCACACAATTTTTTTTAATAAATTCATTAAATTACATCCTGATTAAAATGTTGTTATAACTGTTTTCGTAAAATAAAATATATAAATTTCTGAAATATAACTTGAATATTGCAAAAAATCAAGGAAATTCTTATAAAATACATAAGAGTTTATTAAACGTCAAATAAGATTGGTTAAAAATGGCAAATAAAGCTAAGCAAAGAGACTTTTCTCGCCGGCTTGATAATTTATCACTGCTGAAGGCATCTGAAACCCGTTATGCTGAATCACCGGAATATTCACAATTAGAGACATTCGGCAATGTCTATGCAGACCGTGATTACATCGTTACATTTGACTGCCAGGAGTTTACCGCATTGTGCCCGGTAACCGGGCAACCGGATTTTGGCATCATTACTATTCGGTATATTCCTGATAAATCTTGCGTTGAAAGTAAGTCGTTAAAGTTGTATCTTTATAGCTTTAGAAATCATAATACATTTCATGAAGAAGCTGTAAATATGATTCTCGATGAATTGGTGGCAAAATGCAGCCCGAGAAAAGCTGAAGTTATCGGAGTCTTCAGACCGCGCGGCGGTATCGCTATTCACGTAAAAGCAACTTTTGGAGGTAAAATTGATGAGTGATTTTTTTACAGTAATTGATGGAGGTTCAGTAACTTCACCCGCTGGATTTCAGGCTGCCGGTATCACAGCCGGGCTGAAACGCAGCGGCAAGCCCGATATGGCGTTAATCTTTTCTAAAATTCCGGCAAATTTTTCCGGCGCTTTCACCTCCTGCACTTTTGCAGCGGCTCCGGTTCTGGTTTGCCGGGAAAGAGTTAAAACTCAAGAAAAAATCCAAGCTGTCATTATAAACAGCGGTAATGCAAATGCCTGCACCGGAATACCCGGAATAAAAAATGCTGAAATAATGTGCCTCGCTGCTGGGACATGTCTTGGCATCAATGCCGCATCTGTGATGGTTTCGTCAACCGGCCGTATTGGTGTGCAAATGCCTATGGATGTCATCAATGCCGGCATCGCTAAGGCTGTTCAGGCTCTTAACGACGACGGCGGGCTTGTTGCCGCCGACGCAATTATGACGACTGACACATGCCCTAAATCTATGGCAGTGCAGTTGAGTATTAATGGTAAAATTGTAACTATTGGCGCGATGACGAAGGGGGCAGGGATGATTGATCCCAATATGAGTGTCCCCCACGCAACAATGCTTTGTTACATTACTACCGATGCGGTGATCGACAATAGTCTGCTAAGTGATTTTCTGGGCAGAGGCGTAGAGGATTCATTTAACCGCATTACCATTGATGGTGACATGAGCACTAACGACACTACCATAATTATGGCTAATGGTGTGTCTGGAGTTACGATTAATGCTGAGTCACGCGAAGCTGAAATATTCTATTTTGCTTTGAAATTTGTGATGACATCCTTGGCAAAAATGATGGTTATGGATGGCGAAGGGGCAACAAAACTGGTCAATGTTGTGGTGAATAACGCCGCCAGCCGCAGCGATGCCAAGCTCGCCGCCAATGCCATCGCTAATTCATTGCTTTGTAAAACTGCCTGGTTCGGATGTGACCCCAATTGGGGCAGAATCATCGCCGCCATCGGATATTCTAAAGCAATTTTTTTGCCAGAACGCGTAACCATTGATTATAACGATAAACCAGTAGTTCGTGATGGTCAGGATGCCGGAACCCCAGAAGCAGTTTTGGCAGAACTGATGAAATCCAGAGAATTTACAATTACTGTTAATCTGAATGCCGGCAACTTTGATTATAACGTTTGGACTTGTGATATTTCATACGAATATGTCAAGATCAATGCGGAATATCATACTTGACGGTTATTGCATAACGCGTTTTGCGGTGTATATTTTCCCATATATTGTTTGGGCTGGGCTTAAATAATTAACTTAAACAAGTTTTGCGAAATTTTCCGTGGTAGTTTTGTGTTTCATCTGCAAAGCAGATAAGATATTTGGAAGCTTTTCAAACGCAGCTATAAAGTTATTTGGGTACGGCCGCATAGGTATGTTCCTGAAATCCTTCAAAATTATATTGTTAATAACAGCATCCATTGACAGAATTGATAGAGTATAATAAATGAGCATAAAAGAATACAGTTTTACCGGGATAGAACAAAAGTGGCAGCAATTTTGGGAAAATAATAAAACCTTTAAAGTGGAAGATTTTGTTGATAAACCCAAATACTACGTGCTGGATATGTTCCCATATCCCAGCGGTGCCGGATTGCACGTTGGACACCCAGAAGGTTATACCGCAACAGACATTATTTGCCGTTACAAAAGAATGTGCGGTTTTAACGTATTGCATCCAATGGGCTGGGACGCTTTTGGTCTTCCCGCCGAACAATATGCGGTCGAGACCGGTACTCACCCAAGTATAACCACTGCAAAAAATATAGATATGTTTCGCCGCCAAATTAAGGCGCTGGGATTTAGTTATGATTGGGACCGGGAAGTAAATACAACAGAGCCAATTTATTTTAAATGGACGCAATGGATATTCTTGCAGCTTTATAACAAGGGATTGGCTTATATTGGCGAAGTCCCGGTGAATTGGTGCCCGGCTCTCGGTACGGTCTTGGCAAATGAAGAAGTCATCAACGGCCGCAGCGAACGCGGTGACCATCCTGTCGTCCGCAAGCCGATGAAGCAGTGGATGCTGAAAATTACTGAGTATGCTGAGCGCCTTCTCCAGGATTTAGACGACTTGGACTGGTCTGATGGTATCAAGGAAATGCAGCGGAACTGGATTGGTAAATCAACCGGAGCTGAAGTGCAATTTCAGATTGCAGGAAGCATTGAAACAATCACGGTTTACACCACCCGCCCTGACACATTGTTCGGTGCTACATATATGGTGCTGTCGCCTGAACATGAACTGGTGGCGAAAATAACTGCACCTGAACAACTCAGCGCTGTTGCCGCATATCAAGCTGAGGCATCAGGAAAGAGTGATCTGACCCGTACTGAATTAAGCACCGTGAAAACTGGTGTTTTTACCGGTGCATTCGCCGTAAATCCTGTCAATGGTGCAAAAATTCCAATTTGGATAGCGGATTATGTTTTAATCAGTTATGGTACCGGGGCGATTATGGCGGTACCTGCCCACGATACCCGGGACTTTGAATTTGCCTCAAAATTCAATCTACCGATACACTGTATTATTGAACCAGATGCTCATGAAGCCGATGCCGCCAATATTAATGTCAGTGAAGTTATCGCCGGAAAAATCTGTTGGACTGGTAATGGCAAAATGATAAATTCAGCCAACAACAACGGTCTTGATATTAACGGGATGAAGGTTGATGATTCTAAACGCATTACAACTGAATGGCTTGAATCAAAAGGAATCGGCAAGTTTACGGTTAATTATAAATTACGTGACTGGTTGTTCAGCCGGCAGCGCTACTGGGGAGAACCTTTCCCGGTGATTCATATGGAAGACGGCTCAATTCGTCTTGTTGAAGAGAGTAGTTTGCCGTTATGTTTGCCGGAACTTGAAGATTTTAAACCGTCAGGCAACGGCGAGTCACCATTGTCTAAAGCAGGACTGTGGCTTGAATATACAGATCCAGTGACGGGAATGAAAGGCAAACGCGAAACTAATACTATGCCGCAATGGGCAGGGTCATGCTGGTATTACCTGCGTTATATTGACCCGGTCAATGATAAAATGATATTTGATCCGGCTAAAGAAAAATACTGGATGCCGGTGGATTTATATGTCGGCGGGGCAGAACACGCAGTGCTGCATCTGCTTTACGCCAGATTTTGGCATAAAGTTCTTTATGATTTAGGCTATGTCTCAACTAAAGAACCATTCCAGAAGTTAATTAATCAAGGTATGATACTGGGATTATCTTACAAAGATAGCCGCGGTGCACTTATACCGAATGATCAAGTGGAGCATACCGCTAATGGTCCAATCAGCAAAGTCTCTGGAGAATTACTCACTGAATTTGCTGCAAAAATGTCAAAATCACTGAAAAATGTAGTTAATCCAGATGACGTTATCAGTGAATACGGCGCAGACAGTATGAGATTATACGAAATGTTTATGGGGCCGCTGGAAGCAACTAAGCCTTGGAGCACTAAAGGCGTTGAAGGTGTTTACCGCTTTCTTAAACGGGTGTGGCGCATAATAACCGAAACTGAAATTTCTGATGAGCCATGCACCAGAGAGCAGGCGCGGGTGCTACATTATACCATAAAAAAAGTTACCGATGATCTTGATAATTTTGCGTTTAATACAGCAATCAGTCAGATGATGATTTTTGTCAACGAGTTTGGCAGCGCTGCCAGAATACCGCGTGAAGCTGCCGAGGCGTTAATCAAACTGCTTGCACCATTCGCCCCGCATGTATGTGAGGAGATGTGGCAAGTGACCGGACATAATAATACCATCGCTTATGAGGCTTGGCCAAAGTACAACCAGGAATTAATCAAAACCGATGAAATTGAAATAGCGGTACAATGGATGGGGAGACCGCGTGTCAAGTTAATGGTTCCGGCTGAGGCCGCACCGGAAATGATTGAAAAAATCGCGCTTAATGATGAAAGAGTTAAAGCGCTGCTTGTTGACAAAATTATTAAGAAGGTGGTTGTCGTGCCGGGCAGGCTGGTAAATATTGTTACATAGACTAATTTAAATGGCATCAAGAAGCAGTAGCTGATTTCAATAATTTAGCTTAACAAATTTAGTTGTGCATGAGTTTTTGTAGTAAACTTAATTTACTTTGGCATTTGTTTTCGCCGGGAAATATTAATTTATAATTATAAGCATCAACAATGAAAATCAGACGAAACAATTATACCGTGCTTGAACTGCTGTTCGTGGTTGTTTGCGTTGCAATCATCATGAAAATGCTAATGCCGGCTTTTGCCGAAGCCAGGGCCAAGGCAAGATTTACGCGCTGGCTTGGATTCAACCGGCAGTGCAGCAGTGATCCAGCATGCGTCATTAATCTTAATTTCCAAGATGGTACCGGCAGTACTGTTACAAACACCGCAGCAGGCCACGAAAATAGTCGCTTCAACGCTAAAGAGTACAGCGGCATTGTCAAAGGTAATTATAAGTGGACTCGCGGTCGTTGGTGGAAAGGCAAAAAAGCATTACAGTTTAACGGTGTTAATACCATGATCGAATTCCCGCTGAGCGAAGCTATCGATTTCGGTGAAGACGATAGTTTTACTATTTTGATTTGGGTAAAATTCGACCGTTTTAGACGCTGGGACGGTTTGTATGGCAAGTGTTATCAGGCAATTCCACCGTGGGGTTATGGGCAGTATGACCTCTATTATGACGGGACAGTTTATACTAGTAAAAGCGCTCAAGGTCAATTTGAGGTTGATGTTTGCAAAACCTGCATTGGATTTGATAACGTTACCATTGATGATAAAGATGTCAAAACTCCTAATATTACTTTGGATACCATTAATTGGTTCCATATCGTCCTGCGAAACAAAGTTCTCCCGAACGGCAAAAATCAAGTTGATGTTTTTTATAATGGCCGCAGATTGCTGGCTCGGGCAACAAACAATTATGTCTCTACTGAAACAAAATGTGCCGCTAAATTAATCATAGGTGCGTTGCGTTTCCGCGTTGACGACCGGAATGGAAACCCGACACTGGATGGGAGGATTGCTAATTACTTTCAAGGTAGAATTGATGAGTTTATCATGTATAAACGGGCGTTACAAGATACTGAAGTTATGGGGCACTACAAAATGGGGGCAGAAACTCTCTGACCTAATTGTTAAAGGGGTATCATGAGTATAAGATTCAGATGCAAAAATTGCAGTCAGAAGTACGAACTTGATGATGACTGGCTTGGAGAAGTAGCCGAATGCGTCAAGTGCGGGGTGATTTTGCCTATCCCCTCATCATCAGAACAATTCGCACCTGAAACAACGGGTGCGTCATCACCGAGTAAACTTGAAAAAACTGTCCCTTTAATTGATATTTTCCATCCGCGTAAGGTAAAAAAAGTAAAGAATATCAATGGCTTTGATCCGAAAGCATCTGATAATGATATTGTGTTCCGCTGTAAAATCTGTAGCCAAAAGTACCGTTTGCCAGTGGACTTGGCTGGCCAAGTTGCTGAGTGCGGAAAATGTAAACGGAATATGCTTGTCCCGCTATTGTCCGAAGAAATCATCAAGCCCGCGGTAAAAAAAACAGATGCCGCCGACATAACTTTTTGGTGCGAATTTTGCGGACAAAAATATCGGTTGTCACCGGAATTGGCAGGACAGCAGGCAGAGTGTAGCAAATGTAAAAAAGCATTTGTCATTCCTGTAGCGTCTCAGAATGTTCCACCGCGTGAACTTTCTGAAAACCGCCAATTATCAAGCTCTGCCGGAACGGTCAGCCCGGCAGAGCGCGCAAGTGAGAGGACGCAAACTTTCATAGAAATGACCAAAACCGTAAGGCTTATGGTCAGATATGTGGTTGAACTGCCTGAGCATAATTGGTTTTTTGCCTGGATTATTGTGATTTATGACTGGCTTCGTCAGTTTAGTATTTTTAATAATCGTTCCCGCAGCGAAGCGGTTATGGGAGCGGTAACAGCAGTAATTTTGCTGCTATTTCTGCTCGTTTATGCATTTAGTGACAAGGTTTCCCCTAATGCTCCGCAGCCGTGCGAATATGCTACTCAATGTTTTAAATGCAATAATCGCGCTGAACAATCATTTTATGAAATTAGTGAGGCAAAATGCACTAAATGTGGTGATAAATGTGGTTTTGCATGGAAGTGCGCGGCATGCGGAAAGTATTTCGCTTTTATCGAAACTGCTGCTGATAATACAAAATCTAGAAACGAAATGCTTCAGAAAATGAAACTCCCGCAATGCCCATATTGTCGTTCAACTAAAATACAATATACCGGATTGGCAAATACTGATACAAAATAATATCTTTAATTTGTTCGGCGGTTATTACAACACAAGCAAATATCGTAGCATAATGACGATATTGGCTTTAATAATTCTATAGAGAAGGTATGAATACTAAAAATGTTATAGGTATGCTGGTGGCATGCACCATATTCGCCGGCGGCATGATCGTGTCTTCATATGTTTTATCACGGTTTTTTCTGAAAGTACAGCATGAAAACCAACTTGAAAGCAAGCTTTCAGTCAAAGGCTATGCTGAAAAACAGATTAAGTCTGATATCGGTGTTTTTACTGTTACAGCAAATGTGCAATGTCAAGATTTAGCTTCTGGCTATAATAAATTGAAAATTGATACCGGCAAAGTAAGGGATAAAATTAAAGAATGCGGTTTTGCTGATAGTGAAATTAATCTTAATAATATTAGAGTAAATAAAATTTTTGTCAAAGTTAATGGTAAAGAAACCAACGAGCTGCAGCACTATATTTTGTCGCAGTTGCTTACGGTGCGTTCCGCTAATATCGAATTAGTCAGCAGCAAACACAAAGAACTATTTTCATTGCTGGCGCAGGGGATTGAGGTAATGGTCGAGCCACCATTATATTTTATTGGCAATCTGGAAAAATATAAGCAGGAATTAATCTCCGGCGCTACAATTAATGCAACTGAACGCGCCAGCATTATGACGCGAAACTGTGGCGCTAAAATTGTGCGTTTGCTCTCTGCCCGCCAAGGCGTTATTCAAATAACCGCACCAGATTCAGCTAACAATTCCGATTACGGCATATTTGACACCGAATCACCGCAAAAAGTGATTAAAGTGGTAGTATCACTCGACTTCTTAATCAAATAGGAGAATTCGGCAATGGACAAAATTATCCTCACTGATTTGAAAATATCAACCATAATCGGTACACGCCCGGAAGAGCGTACCCGCCGCCAGGAACTGCGCTGCAGTATTGAATTGGACTGCGACTTAAGAATCCCAGGGCATAGTGATAAGCTGGAACATAGTATTGATTATACTGAACTTGAACGCGGTATTGTCCAGTTATGCGGGCAGTCACAGTTTTTCTTACTGGAAAAACTGGCTGAATCCATTGCTGCGCAATGCTTGAATATTCCGGGGGCTCTCGCAATAACTGTTAAAATTGAAAAATTTGGTGTCCTGCAATATGGCAAAACCGTCGCTATCCAAATTAATAGGACTAAATAGAATGGGAATTAAAGATCTGTTTTTTAAGAAAACAATTTTTCTGAAAGTAGATTGCATCGAAATTGATGACCAGTGTCATATTATTAACCTGCGCGGACATTTTGACGCGAACGGAACAATACAGGCAGAAAAAACTATTTTGGAAATTACTGAAAACTCCAATGGTATCATTTTTAACCTGAATGAAACACGCTATGTTGGTAGCGCCGGTCTGCGAATCTTTCTTTTTGTAGCGAAAAAAATGAAAAGTAAGCAGTGCGCACTACATTTTTGCTGCCTTAACACTGAAGTCAAAAAAGTATTTGAAATCAGCAGTTTTCATACAATTATGAATATCCATGAATCTCAGGATGAAGCAATACAGCAGATGATGCGGGAGAAAATGCCAGTAGAATCGTTGCCGGGATTTTCGCTTTAAAATAAAGTGAACATTTTTGGTGGAAGAAATTATACCAAAATCTCAAAATAG
>CAZITV010000090.1:5287-9451 GCA_964542255.1 uncultured Victivallaceae bacterium | reverse complement strand
AATAAGGCGCAATACAAAAATGTATTACATTTTTGTAATTATTACTTTTTTGTAATATGAATTGGATTTTGTCGTTCCGATTGAATGGCGATACCCACCTCGCCCGAATGAGGAATGTAAAAATAGAGACACAAGATGCTCGTCCCGCAGTTGCGGGATTGCAAAATGGTATTAGTTTGGACTCACACTCTTCGAGTTTTTTCGATACCGGAGTATCGTCAGGCGTCTATCAATGTGAACGATTGGGTATTATTTCTTTAATAGCACCTGAGTGGACAACTTCCCTTTACTTCCGTTATACCGAAATATGATAGTGGCAAGTTTGCGGCAACCTAAGTCGCGGTGCGGTATAATTTCAATGGTTGTACCTGCCGGCGGAGTGATGACCGCCTTGCCGCGCGCGCCTTGAATGATGACCTGCCCATTTGCCTGTGTAACCGGTAACGGAGTATGCCAAAGGAATTCAACGCCATCACCTTTAATAAGTTCATACTCATCGGTAATCGTCAATTCTGCCGGTGACGGCGATGCAAATGCGCGGCGCCAGATTTTGTAATGTTCCGGCCACAGCACACCGGGATTGATAGATGCATCAAATGAAATTGCATCGCCTTTGGCATCGGGAATCACTGCCAGTGGTGCCGGATTCTGAGCACTTGGCAGCGTTGTTCCGGAAGCGATGGGTACCAGCATATTGTGGTTTTGAGCGAATTTCATCGTATAGGGAGTGACAGCGTAATTCAAACCGCCCGGGTCAGCGGCGAAGGTCTCACCGGCAAACTCCAGCACAAAACTGCCGCGGTCCTGATGATTATGACCAGCATTGGCAGGTCCGCCTACGACCACCAGCTTTACCCATTTGTCGTCAAGTTTGCGGCTCGACGCGGCAAACCCGCTCTCGGGCAACCGGACAAATGGCACAAAATAATTTGCATCTATATTGGAAAGTTCAGGTGCCGGGAGCGCCCAGAGCGCAAAACTGCTTTTGGGCACCGCAGCGAGCAGCCGCTCGGCCGCACCACCTGGCCGAATTTTGGACAACACACTAAGTACCGATGGGGTAATTGGGGCAAACGGTCCGCCTTGAGCATCGGCGACCAGAATGAGTGAATTAGTTTTTTCGGTGCTGCGCAGTACCTCCAGATAATCATCAATTTTGGCCATTAACGGCGGCAATAAAGTATTTAACGGCTTATTGCGGGCATTGCCATAGATGGCGAATGCCGGCAGAATACTGTCCAGCGTGTACACCAGATAGCCGGAGCCTTCGGGAAAACCGCCATCCGCAACAAAAATATTGCCGATATTTTCATTCAGTTCGGCAAAAGCCAAATCCGTATGCGGCGCCACATGTCCCCAATCAGTTTGTTTTTCCAGCAACGCGTAAATGGCCAAACGTCCTACGGAAAATATCCCGGCCTGGTTGCAGGTGAACATATAAGGGTAACGCATCATTGTATAATTGATATTACCCAGCCCGTCCTCCGCTAAACGGCGAAGTATCAAAATCTTGCCCGCTGGAGTCAACCACGAACCAGCTAAATCAAACGCAATCGTCAGCGCAAAACTAATCTCCGCCTGAGCAAACGAACGTTGTTCCCATGAACTATCAGGAAATGCCGTGATAAAATCCACGTCCCAATGCGGAATGAGCGCGAGCTGCACCGCGGCTTTGGCCACTTCGCGCAATGACGGCAGGTCATTTGCCAGTGCCGCTGCCTGCGCTGCACTGAGGAGTCCGACGCTTTTACCGCTGGGGAGACTAAAGGTTGCCCATGCCCGGTTGTGCAGGTTATTGTCGCGGCCGAATAGTCCATGGTTGGCACCGCCGAGATGAGGCGCTAGTGTGACTTGTGATTGCAAACCCAGTGGTTTTGTTCCCTTACTGAGCGCGTTTTGACGTTCTTTTTGAAAGTCTGCCGCCGGACAAAGAATGTTGTAAAGCGGCATAACTGTAGCCGGTTCCGGCTCTGAACGCAGAAAAACGTCTAACGGCTGCGCGGAAAACTGTTTCCACTTGTCCTGCTCAATTTTTGCCTGCTGCGGATCGCGTACTCCCAACCAAAGCAGATTTCCTGAAATTTGCCCCGGCGCGGCGGCGCTGAATGAGATACTAACCTGGCGTAACTGTTTTGAAGCGGCGGGCAAGGGAAAAACATATTGGGAAGTATTGGATACTTTGCAAATAAAATCCTGCACTGCTTCGCCTTGGTCGGTTTGTGCTTTCAAGGTGATTTTGGTACCGACCGGGAAACCGGCACTGAACACCAGGTGCGAATATGTTCCTAATGTTACTCCTGTACCGGCATAGTTTCGCTGCAGTACGGGGCCGTCGCCGGTTTTTGCCGCTTTCCACGCCAATTCTATCATGCACCAGCGCTCATCCACATTGACTGACAGATTATTCCCGGTCATCTTCCACTTGCTCCACGCGCCTAAAGTTTTATCCCAGAACGGCTCAATGACGGCATCGCCCAGGGTTACTGGAGTCAGCCTGGCATCGGTGGCAGTGTCAAGAGACGGGTTTTCCGCGGCTGCACTGTTTGGTGCAGTTTTGGCGGTATTACCGGCAGCGGCAAATAGGGATGACGGCAAGAAGAAGATGGCGGCAAATAACAGTACCGCAATATATGTACAAATCAGCGCGCCCATCGGTTTGGCATTGATACCGCAGGAAATTAAACACTCTTTATCTTTAGTGCTGTTGAATATCGGCAATAACAGCACGGCCGTAATCGCCGTAATAGCGAAAACAAGCAGAATTTCTGTTAAAGCAAAACACTGCCGTGGTAAACTCCGGGTGACTTTCGACCAATTTAATTCATTCATCAGTTGCCTCACTATTCACTCGTTATTGTCTATTACTGAGCTAATTTCAAAACTCTACTGATTGCAGATTGGTATTTAAAATGGATTAATGTTGAACTGTTTATCCGGTTTAATTCCACGAAACTGCATATCCAGAAAATCCAAAAATACCTGCCAGTCCGCCAAATTGTGTTCGTGACCACCCGCGCGGTAGTAGATGCCAAGCCGTTCTTCCTGACCCAGCAGGCGATAGGCTTCACGCGCCGCCTGGTGAGTTAGCCATGTTCCAGCAGGATTGGCATGATGATCGCCCAATGCCTCGGTAGTCAGCAGTGCCCGCGGCGCCACCAGCGCTTTGAGAAAATGCTGGTCAAAAGGCAGCTCTGCTTGACATCCGCTATATTTGCTGAGAAAATCGCTGTTATACCAGTATGGCACCGTACTCAAGGAATCCTTCAGCGTTTCTGAACCGGCTTCCTGGAACATATAACTGCCGGCACCGCCGGCACCGGAATTATTGGCGCAGGTTAGTGCGATGCGTTCGTCAGTTGCCCCGGCGAGCAGTGCGGCTTTACCGCCGCGGGAATGACCGATAATGGCGATTTTGCCGGCATCAATGGGTGCCAGGTGCTTGGCTTTGTATGGGTCATCTACCTGGTCGAGCTGCAGCAGTGCATCCACACAGCGGTGAAATCCCCATGCCCATGCCGCGATAGTGCCGAATTTACCCTTCGGATACAAGTTATAAATGCCGGAATTTAGCGCGGGCTGGTAAATATCCGAGGCTATTTCGACGCGGTTGAAGAGTACCAGCGCGCATTGGCGCCGCATAGTTTCCGCGATTACCGCTTCGGTGAGAAATTCCCAGCACTCGTCGCCGTAAATAATTACCGGAAATGGTCCTTCGCCTTCCGGGGCGAGTAATTTCATGGTAAAGGTCAATTGGCGTTCAGTGCCGATAATTACCCGGAAGGTATGATAGTTGCGGACACCGAGCGAATTGGCAAAATGCGGATGCAGTAATTCCACGTTGATAGATTCTGGAATCGGCGGCATGCCGCCGTATTCCAATTCAACGATATTATTCCGCAGTTCACTCCGGCGGCACTGCCAGTCTGTGGCGGTGCATACTTTATTGCCATTATTAAATTGTAATAATTCGGGCAGCGTTACTTGTTTAAAATCACTCATCGTGTTTCCATTTCCATTTTATGTAGCTGCAAAAGAGTTT
The DNA here is from genome assembly GCA_964542255.1 of uncultured Victivallaceae bacterium. Taxonomy (GTDB): domain Bacteria; phylum Verrucomicrobiota; class Lentisphaeria; order Victivallales; family Victivallaceae; genus CAYMSF01. Next base: position 5,412 of record CAZITV010000090.1, on the reverse strand, counting down.
TGAAATTAGCTCTAAAAATGCAAACATTGGAGGGTTGAACTCCGTGTCAACCGTTCCCAAGCACGAATCATCAGATCAATTGCAGCAGCCAAGCAGCCCGGCGGCGACGGAGCACCGCCCTCCAC
>CAZITV010000090.1:0-5187 GCA_964542255.1 uncultured Victivallaceae bacterium | reverse complement strand
CAGCCCGGCGGCGACGGAGCACCGCCCTCCACGGAACAGCCGGCAGCGTGTCAGACTTGTGTGAATTTGAGATTATCTCACTTAAAATTCAGCACAGACGGGTCATAATCTGCTGGCGGAATATAACCGAGCAGTTCGATACAGGTGGCGGCCAGTGAACTGATACCAAGACCAGTTTTCAACTCATTACTGTATTCCTGTTTTGACTGCGGGTCAAAAATAATGCACGGTACTGGATTGAGTGAATGGCTGGTTTTGCGGCTCGGTACATTATTTTCATCAAACTTGACGTTGCCTTTTTTGTCGTGTTCGAGCATATCATCAGCGTTGCCATGGTCGGCGGAGATAACCATAACGCCGCCGGATTTGGTTACTGCGTCGGTGATGCGTTTCAAGCAGATGTCCAGTGCGCCCAGTGCAACCAGCACCGCTTGAAATACTCCGGTATGACCAACCATATCACCATTGGCAAAATTGAGACGGATAAAAGAGTATTTTCCGGAACCGATAGCGTTACAGACCACATCGGTGATTTCGGCGCACTTCATCCACGGACGCTGCTCAAACGGGACTATATCAGACTTAATTTCGATATAATCTTCGAGTGCTTCATTGAATTTGCCGGAACGGTTACCGTTAAAGAAATAGGTAACGTGCCCAAATTTTTGTGTTTCACTGATCGCGAGTTGTTTTAAACCGGCTTGGCAAAGGTATTCGCCAACTGTCTGGTCAATCGCCGGCGGCGACACTAAATAATTCTTGGGTGCATGCAGGTCGCCGTCATATTCCATCATTCCGGCATACACGACTTTAGGACGAATGCCGCGGTCAAATTTATCAAACTCATCGGCTTCAAAAGCGGCGGTAAACTCCAAAGCGCGGTCGCCGCGGAAATTATAATAGACAACCGAGTCGCCGTCTTTAATCGCGCCAATTGGGTTTTTGCCATCATCGGCAATGACGAATGGCGGTAAATCCTGGTCAATTGCACCGGTTCTAGCACGCAATTCCACAACGGCAGCGTGCGCTGAAGGAAAATATTCACCATCGCCGTGTACGTGGATTGCCCAGCCTTTTTTTACCATATTCCAGTCCGCGCCGTAGCGGTCCATAGTAATAACCATTCTACCGCCGCCTGAGGCGATGCGGTAATCAAAACCATCTTGATTAATTTCTGCTAAAAATTGTTCAAACGGGTCAATGTAAAGCAGTGCGGAGGTTTCCGGGACATCTCTGCCGTCAAGCAATGCATGGATTCTAGCCCGTTTGACGCCCTCTTTCTTGGCCTCTAACAGCATGGCTTTAAGATGATTGATGTTACTGTGCACATTGCCATCGGAAAAGAGCCCGACAAAATGCAGTGTACTGTTATTGCTCTTGCAGTTGGCAATAACCTTTTTCCAGGTTTCACCGCTAAAAACCGATTTAGAATTTATGGCATCTTCGACCAGTTTAGCGCCTTGGGCAAATACCCGCCCGCAACCGATGGCATTGTGTCCGACTTCGCTGTTGCCCATATCATCATCGGAGGGCATACCCACCGCCAAGCCGTGCGCGTTTAATTTAGTGGAAGGGCAGCTTTGCAGCAGTCCCTTTAACTCCGGAGTGTAAGCCTGCATTACGGCATCGCCGTCGGCATATTTGCCAAAGCCTACCCCATCCATAATCACTAATACGACAGGACCTTTGCGTCCCATAAATTTCGGGTTTTTTGCCAAATTTTCAAGCATCTTTGAATCATTCCTAATAGTTGAGCTAATTTCAAAACTCTTTTGAGATTTTTGCATCCTTTTCATTTTTTTGGCGACTTAAGCTCATCCTGAGTAGCGCTGCTACACTTGATTTCGCTTAAAATCGTCAAAAACTTCAAAAAATCCTGCAAAACATCAATTCAAAATAGTTTTGCAACTACCTCAGTTATAAATTACGCGCGTTTGCCGGCGATACGGTTCTGGAGTACACCGCGGTCGCTGGTTTCGCAAAAATTGATGAATTCCAAAACTTCCGGCAGCATCGGCACTTCCTCGCGAATCCTTGCCAGTGAGTTGGTGGTGTTCAAGTCGGAACGGAAGAAAATGCGGTGAACATCACGCAGTGCCCGGATAGTTTCGTCTGAGAATCCGGCACGCTTCAAGCCAACCAAATTGACCATTTTAACCCCGCCATTGCGTCCCTCTGCGGTCATAAACGGCGGAATATCCTTGGAGAAGACGGAGCCGCCGCTGAGCATGGCAAGCCGTCCGACCCGGCAAAATTGATGAATGCCGGTCAGTCCTGAGACAAAGGCGCGGTCAAAAATTGTAACATATCCGGACAAGCCGGCGCCAACCACCAAAATTACATTATTGCCTAAAATACAGTTGTGCGCGACATGCACATTGGCCATGAGGAAGCAGTTATTGCCGATTACCGTTTCAGAATCAGGTTTGGTGCCGGTATTCACAGTAACGCCTTCGCGGAAAATATTGCCGTTGCCAATGCGCAAATATGTTATACCGCCCACAACGCCAAAATCTTCAGCCTGGGTTCCCAGTGAGGCGAACGGATAAACGGTGTTTTTTTCGCCGAGCGTGGTATGCCCGGTGATATGGCATTGTGGTAATAATTTACAGCCGTTGCCGAGTGTAACGTTGGCGCCGACATAACACATAGCGCCGATTTCAACGTCAGCGCCGATTTTCGCGCCATCCTCAATTACTGCAGTATGGTGTATCTTGGACATAAAAACCTCTTTCGCTTATCGTCAAGCTATTTGTGAGAGCAGTATTGCAAACGATGCAGTCACCGCTCTAATTATAATGCTATTGGCTGCAATGCGGCTCAAGAGCCGCTACAAAATATTTTTAAAAACATCTGGTAATATATACCTTAATGGGGGTTATTGCAAAAGCGGCGGGAATCAGTTTTCAGCTTTTGTCAAAAAAAGCAAAGCGCGGGTGAATAGCGAATGGAATAGACAATTACCGGGAATCTTTGGCAATTTCACGGCTGTGAAACAAACCCACTGCCCAAAGACTGCATAGCGAAATGTAGAGGATAACATATAACGCCGACCATAGCACATATGAGAACGGTATCGGCTGCATACTGGCCAGTGCGTCGGCCATCCAGAAAAACTGCCAATTGGGCAGCAGCGCATAAAAGAAACGCATAATGCCATCCAGAAGCAGCGAGTCGGTGCTGCGCTGAAACAGATAGTTGGAAATTAGACCGAGAAAAAAGACGGCGCTGCAGCAGGTTAAATTGGCAACCATTTCCAGGCGGGTGGAAAAAAGCACCGTAATCGTCGCCATTGTGGATACAGAGAAAAACAACAAGGTCAGTGCGCATAATAAATCTTTAAGACTGATAGCAGGATGTTCGCAAATAAAGTACAGCACAACACAATAGATTGGGAGCATTATGGTCGTAGCCCAAACCGCTACTGAGGAAAAGGAGTTCCCGCGGACAAAATTATCAATACAACCAATCAGCGCCGCGACAATAAGGATGGCGAAGAAAACGAAATAGGCCGTCATATCCAGACGGAACTGATCCTTGGCGATATAGACTGAAATAACGGTGGCAACGTTGCAAATGAATACAAACAACACCACGGCTCCGATAATGCCAAGAATTTTTGCCATAACAAAATTCCAGCGGTAAACCGGTTTTGACATCAACAGCAGTACCGTGCCGTTGCGCATCTCTCTGGTAACCGTATGACTGGCGCACAGAACCGCAGCAAATAAACCAAAAACCATGCTGGTCGCCATCGCGCTGTCAACAACCAGCTTGATCTGTTCGTTAAATACGAAAAGCGTGAAACTGGGAAAATTGCCAATCAACGCCAAGGCGGTAATCAACAGAATGTAGAAAATCGGTTCACGAATGGACTCACGGAACGTATTTCTGGTCAGTTGAAACAGATTGTACATGAACCACCCTGGTTAAAACGCAGCTGAAACTGATTATTTTACCGGAGCAGCTTCTACTGCAGGTTCTTTAACATCAGTTTTGACATCGTCTTTCGTCGTTTCAACTAACACTTTGTCGTCGCTGGCAGCAGCGGCGTTATCTACCACTGGCACGCTTTCAACTTCTTTGTTTTCGGTTGGAGAGTAGAGCTTTCCGCTTTCAATTTGACGGTACAGTCTAGTGTAATCTCTGGCGAGGTAATGTAAATCGAGAATTGTTCCTGCTGCTGTGGCATTAGCAATCCAGTCCTGGCTGTTTAACTGCACTACCACCATTTTCTTTTCAATTTGCTCTACATACTTTCTTGGCACAAAACCGGAATCGCCGAGAATAACAATTTTTTGCGGATTAACAAATTCAATGAATTTGGCAAATTGTGATTCGGTAATTTCCTGCGCCAGTTTGCCGTTTTTAGGCATGAAGAAAATACATTTTTGATCGCCGGCCGGCAGCAGCAGAATAGGCTGCTTGGTGGCATTTTGAATCAACTCAGCCAGCAGTCTGGATTTTTTATAATTAGAGGTAATTATCAGGGTCAGGATATCCTGAGACGGTCCCTGATAGGGCTGCGATAAATCTTTCATGTTAACTGCGAAGGCCGATGAAACAAATAACGCTGTAACGGCCACTACCAAACCTTTTTTTGAAAACAACGACTTAATCATACCGGATACCTCTTGGTTTTAGTTTTATAAACATTTTTTAATGCGGTCATACACCGGAACCGATTGCAAAACAATGCTTTTTTATCATAAAAACATAATTTTGAAATTAATTCTCCATACAATATAAAGTATATCTGCGCCAGTGCAAGTATTTTTTTCACAAAGAGCAACAAAAATTTTCATAAAAAAACTTGTAGAATCGCAAAAATGGTTCAGATTAGAGAATTTCATAAATTGATGGACAATTTCAAAACTGTTTTAAATATTTTGCAGATTTTATATGTTATAACTGGTTTTTTTGCGGCGCTGCCACGCCTCGACCGCCTTATAACCGCAAAACTGTAATGTTTTTATACCAATTCGCAATCAGTATATAGACAAAAACGATTAGGAATTTGGCGGTGTATTTTTGTTATAAACCGCAGGGCGATATGGATATCGCACGAGGATTTATGGCAAAAATCGGAGACAAAGGTCAAGCGTTTGTCAATCAATGATTGCAAAATGGTATTAGTATTATACGGCGGTTTAGCGCTTCCAGAATAACAGAGGTAATTGCAAAACT
>CAZITV010000089.1:0-9452 GCA_964542255.1 uncultured Victivallaceae bacterium | reverse complement strand
CCGCCGGGCTGTTGGCTGCTATCGTATGATTGAGATGTTATTACTGTGCCCAAAAGACTGAGCCGTTACTTTTACTTGGATATTTCCCGCTTCCGTTTTCCCTTGGAAATTGGCCTTTTCCTACTCCTTACTCTTCACTATCTCCACTATTATTTTCCAGTAAACAGAGGTTTGCGTTTTTCAAAAAATGCGGTGATACCTTCAGCGGCGTCAGCGCTGTCGTAGACCACGCGGCGCATTCCCTGCAAGCGTTCAAATTCATCCGGGGTAAGAGGATTTGCTTCGTTGAGAACGCGCAGCTCCTCTTTGATTAAAGTCATTGAAAGCGGCGCTTTGACCACAATTAATTCTGCAGTCTGCATTACCGTATTTTGCAGTTCCGCTGCGGTAGAAACAGCGTTGACAATACCAGTCTGCAGGGCGCGTTCGGCGCTGATTGGTTTAGCGGTAAAAAGCATTTCCTTAATGACGTGCAGACCGCAATCACGAATTAAGTTATGGATTCCGACAATATCATAAGCAATACCCAGATTAACCGGAGTCATGGCAAAGGTGCTGCTGTCGGCAGCATAAATCATATCACAGCTCATCACCAGTTCAAAAGCTCCGCCCCATACTGAACCCTCAACCATGGCAATAACCGGCGCTGGACAACTCTGAACGGCGCGGATTCCGCGCCGCAGCGGATCTTCATAACTCAGCGGGTCGCGGCTGCCTTTGGGCAACTCGCTGATGTCGTGTCCGGCCGAAAATACTTTACTGCCCGCCGGAGCGCGGAGAATGATGCAGCGCGCCTGTTCTGTTTTCATCTGCTCCAACGCTGCCGCCAAATCGTCAACCAGTTCTTTCGAAAGAACATTGAGTTTTTTAGGATTATTAAGCGTGATTATTCCGATATTGCCGTTTAGTTCTGCGATGACCATATTCATACTGCGATATCCCTTGTTTTAATTTAAATCTCCCTGTACGGTAATCATGGAGGGTTATAAAATCAAATACGATATTGAATAAATTCGGGTTTATATTACCCCCGTTTCAATAAGTACTAAGATTAAGTGAATTAACGAAAAGGGAAGCGTATTCATTTGCCAAAGTGAGCATTACACTCACAAAAGTCCATAACTTAGCGTCATCCAGTGATGACTATAAGTTATTGAAGGTGAATACATCAATCGCCGAATTTTTTCCTAATGACTAGCTGAGCGGTTACTTGGCTGAATGTATTTTAATACGGTATTTTAGGGTATAGGTTGTGCCGTTTTCCCATTCCTGCGGTAATTTTAACGAGATACCGCTCATGGTGGCGGCAACATCCCGATATTTCAATGGCGGCGACAGCGTCATTTCATAGGATTTATCGAGTTCGAACTCAATGCCGGCGCCATTCGCGGAGAATAATTTGATATTTGAGCCTGAGAATTTGATAATTTTATCCGATTTCTTTTCAATCGCGTGGGAAGGAGTAATCTGAGCCGGTGGGAATGTGATATTCTGACCGTCCACGATTAAGTTTCTGTCCTGGGCGAATATCGGCAGGGCTTCATATAACTCATTAAGCTTTGCCTTGCCACTGGAACTAATAACTATTTCCACGTCAATCTGGGCATCACCGTAGGTAACTTTACGCTCAAACGACAATGGTGTTCTCGGCAAAGTGCCTTTGCGGATATAAAGCCGTTTTGCCGGGTCAAAAGTTACCGCGTACTGCCCCGCGCCTTCGGCGGTAATGCCTGCATCAACATTAGCAGATTTGGTCGCAATCAACTCATCAGTTACTCCCCAAAGAAGATTGCTGTACATTACATTATGGTTATTGGCCAACAGTGCCGGACCGCTGCCGGGAATCCAAATTGCAGAGATGCCGCCGGGTTTGGCCGGGAAATACTGCCAGCCGCCGTAACCGGCGCCGACGTATCCGGTCAAACTCAAGGAATTGCCGTCGAATTTTTGCATCATCCACTGCTGCCAAACCGGAAAAGAGTACCCCAAATAAATCACCGCATAATATTTACCAGTATTGATAAAGGCATATCTGCCGTCAAGAACTCTGGTGAACGGGGCTGTCTCCATACAGGGCCAAATAGCATTTTTGTCATTGCTTCCGTCCCATAAGCTGCCGTAATCAATTTTTCCAGCGATAACCGATGCCTTATGGGTATAATATCTGGTACGGAAATTTGAATCAGAGGGGCTACAGGTGCCGGAAAAACAATCTTTCGGCATATTGCCGGTTTTCGGCAAAGTCAAATGAGTTTTTAGGCGGTAATAGTCGCTTAAATAAGTAATTATTTCCGGAACAGGAATATATTTATAGACTCCCACTAAATGGCTGTCAGTTTCCAAATTGTATTCATTGTCGTGCCCGAGCGCCTCCGCCATAATACCGCAGTCAATATAACCGGAATCTGCCTCATAGCCGGACTTGTAAGTATCTTTATCCGGATTAACCCGTCCCAGCGAATACTTGGTACACATTCTTTTAGTGTTATATTCAACAACTTCGCGGATAACCGGATTGTTGGAAAAATGATACATTTCAGCGAGTTGTTCGGTAATTTTTCCCCATTGATTGGTACACATTCCAACTTCCATAGTGTATCTTGCCAGCGCCCACTTTTCCAGCAAAGCATTAATCGCCATCTTGATTTCCGGTTCGGGATTCTCCGGGTAAGTCATCCAGCCATCGCCGAAGCTCCACCAGTTGGAACGGAATATCCAGGGATTTTCTTTTTCATTTATAACCTGAGCCATATCACCATAGTCATCAAAGCCCATTGCCGGACCAAAATTAATGAGCTTCTTAAAGGTTTTATCAAATTTAGGGTATTTAGCGGCGGCATTTTTGAGCAGCGATATTTCCGGATAACCTGGCGCTTTGCCAAAAGCTTCGGCTGCAGCTTCGCTTTCACAAATTATTGATGGCACACCTTTGATGTGCAGCATGGCGCCGGCAGTACTGCCGGTTGCCTCAATTTTAATTATTTTATCGCCGGGTGCATTTTTTATCACCATATAATTTAAAAATCCGCTGCCGGCATTTAATGTGCCAAGTGAAGTTTTTATCTCCCAATTATATGGTTTGACTTCTTCACTTATCGCGACAGCCAGGTCCTTTGTATCTTTGGGTAAATATAGATATCCTTCCTTGAACTGGCTGCCGTGCAGATAAATACCGCATTGTCCCGGATGAATTCCAGCTTCAAGTTTACGTGAAGGAGTTACAGAATACCAATGATCCCAACTGCCTGCAATTATTAGTTTATATACCCCCTTGACAGAACCAGGGGGAGCCGATATAACAATGCTTTTCGGTGCCAACAGTCCGGGATTGGTCAAAAAAGGCGAACGTTTCTTGCCGGGAGGATTGCCGCCGGGAGAATTTACCCGGTGATATTCACGGTACCGAAAATCCATAAAAATATCACTGACGCCATCTTTATACTGCGGATCATTTTTCACAATTCCATCATCTTCAATCATCTTTCGGTCAACTACTTTGCCGGTCTGATCCAGCAAAAATGCGTATGCCGGCCGCGCTCCTTCCAGGTACGTATTCATATCACGGCAATCTATCTTTAAGTCAAATCCACCGCCACTACGGTCGTTTAAATAAAAAATAACCGTTTCCCGCGGCCGATAAAATTTATCCGCCCCCAAAAACTCTGCAGCACCAGCTCCGACCGCAGCGGCCACCAACAGTAGAACCATAATTTTTTTCATATCAACCCTTTTGTATCATAAAGTGCAAGTGTTAAAGGCGCCTTTTTAAAAATAGCCGAAAATTCAGGATAAACATGTATAAAGTACATCAAAACAATCATGATGTCAAATTAGTTTTCCAGAAAAGTCAAGCCAGCGGATTACCAAGCTTCATTCGCCAGAGAAGATTTAATAATTCTGATATCGCCGCTTATCAGACAATAGTTGTGGTGGCCGTGGGTGAAAGTGACGCTTCCATCGTCATTGATATCAGTAATTTTTCCTGTTACCATACGGCCCTGGTATTCGGCCTCGACGGTTTTTCCAATCAGGCGGTTTTCGTTTTTCCAATCTTGGAATATCACCGCTGGGTCATTTCGCCAGGCCTGACAGCATTCATCCAGTGCCTTGACCAGCAGTTCCGCGACTTGTGTAACGTTAAAATTTTGTGCGGCGATTACCGCCATTGACGTTGCCGGCTGGTCAATCAAATCAAGTGCTGACTGCGGAGTATTCACATTGATACCGATACCGGCAACAATCCCGATGATTTTACCGTCTTGGATTTTGCCTTCACAAAGTACCCCGGCGATTTTTTTATCCTTATAATAAATATCATTGGGCCACTTTATCCACAGTCCCGGCACCGCGAGTTCGGCACGAATAGTTTTCAGGGCGGCGAGGGATACTACCGCTGAAGCATGATAGAATGGTTCAACCGGATGTTTGATGACATAGGACAAGCAAATATTTTGACCCGGTGTAGCGAGCCACTTGCGTCCGAGCCGTCCCCTGCCTGCAGTTTGAGTATGCGCCGCCACCGCGGTACCGTCAGGCAGGCCGGCAAAATTATTGATAGCGTAGAGATTGGTTGAATCCACTGAATCCAGCCAAATTATTGGAATATTTGGTTTCATAAGGACTGGCGGATTTTTTCCTGACGCAGTACTTCAAGCGCCTCTTCACCATAAAGCATCCGGAGAATTTTAACGTTGAAATTATAAAATATTTGTGCATCCGGGCGGGCGATAATCTCTTTTTTGGAAAAATCCAGCATTTGTTTCCGTTTAACCGGGCTTTGCTTGTATGATTCCAGATAGCGGATCAGCGTGCGCGGACTTAATTCTGCGATTTTCTTTTGCCCGAATTCTTCACAATAATCCGCGGCGATAACCGAAACAAGTTCATTCCGGCAGTGCTTCATACCGATGGAAACGAGAAAATCCATCACCATCTCCTGACAGCGGATTTCGTCAAACATCGGGAAATTAATTCCGCGTCCGCGGCTGGTAATATTTGCCGGAAAATCGTAATTAGCCGCCAAGACCAATGCAATATTGCCGGGCAGCGAAAAACTGCCGCCAACATTGGTGCGAAAATAATACCAATCAATTTTCTCCGGATCAAGATCATCAAAAAACAGGACAAATTTACGGTTTTTATGCATGGCCAAACGGCGCAGAATAATCTCGAACTGATGCCCCAGCATTGCTGGTTCAAGCAACACCAGCGTGAGTTCCGGGTGAGATAAAGTATATGCAATCGAGAAATGCGTCTTGCCCAGACCCGGCAGACTTGAAATCAGCAACGGCAAATTCGATTCTCCCGCCACAAAACTAGCAAAATGCTGCTGAAATAACCGGCGCACATCATTATAGCCAAAAAACTGCCCCACAGGACGAATGGAGTTTAACTCCGCCGCCACGAATTGACCATCCAGGTAACGAAATGCCGGGGCGTTACTGAAAATATCCGGCGCGGTAGCCCTGCCGGTCAAGCCAGTCAGCAATCTCTCACCTTGGATTTTTTCACGAAAGCTAACTGCCGGCTTTGCTCCGGCGGCAAAAAATGCCGGGGCGGTTCTAGGCAGCACATCCGCGGCATTTAACCCCTGCAATAAATTCAGATAGCTAATTAGTAACTGCACCGAAGCGCAAATCCGTTCAGCATGCGCCAGAATAAACCTGTCGGCAGCAGCGCTGGTCTGTCCCATTGCCGTCAGAACATCCAACACGCAATTTTCCAGATACGACTCTAGCGCATTACCAGGAGAGAATGCCGCCAACCGGTTAATACAGTCCATCGAATCCGGGATATCATCAATGGCACGGGCGTATCTGACCGCGCTGCCGGGAACGCCGGCAAGCCGGGTCAAGTCTCTTTTAACCGCATCCAGAGTGTCACAATAGATAACGATAAAATCGCGGTGCGGAATATTTTTTACCGCCATCGCGCCGTTATTATATTCCATAAACAGCGTCCTGGCGTCTGCGCAAACTTCTTCAAACCGTTCTGTAAGTGGTTTAATCCCGGTCAGAGTTGGCTTATTTTTCGGCATTAGATACCTCCGTTATTATTCTACGGCAAATACAATATCAGGACATTCACAGTTTGTCAATTTCGTGTAGCAAGAATTGCGGTATAGCACACATTTTGTTATTGGCTCATTCCGGTGTGTCTTGAAAAAACAAACTGCCTGCCGGAGATATTGTAAATTAGATTTAACCATAAATGGTTAAACATTCCCGGCACCGGCATTGTTCCGGCTGTTTGGATGGCAGTGCGCTGCCGCCGTTTGGACGTTGGCTGCTATCGTACAGATTTAGCCGTTACAGTCCTCTGTAGTAATTGCCAAATAACCTCAAATGAACCTTGTCTTTGCTAACTTTTAGATTGCTGCTCAGTATAAATTAACAAAAGTTTGACAATGGTTAAAGCCGTGGTATGTTACTAGCAACTACCCTATAATCAAACACTCAGAGGTGGCAAATGAGATTATTCGCGTTTTGGTTGTTTCTGCTTGCAGTTGTACCATCAATTATGGCGCAGGAGCAGCCAGCGGCCGCGCCGGCAGGATCATTGTCGCAGCAGCCGCAGTTCACATCGTCTCAGCTTGAACAACTGGTGGCGCCAATTGCTCTTTATCCCGACAATCTGCTCGCGCAGGTACTTGCCGCATCAACCTACCCGGCTGACGTGGTAACTGCCGCCAGATGGCTCAAGCGTAATCCGGGTTTATCTGAGGAAGATATCAAAGATGAGCTTACGGTCAAGAACTGGGACCCCAGCGTGCAGGGGCTGGTCTTCTTTCCGGATCTGCTTGCCAAGATGAACGATAATTTGGATTGGACACAAGATCTCGGTGAAGCATTTATGAGTCAGCAGAAAGATGTGATGAACACCATACAAATCATGCGGCGCAAAGCCAAAGATGCCGGCACGTTAAAGTCCGATGCCAACCAGCAGGTTACAACCGCAACAGACGGTCAAACAACCATCGAAAGCACCGACCCGGAAACTGTCTATGTGGATAACTATGTTCCATCCACCGCGTATGGTTATTGGAACGGGGGCGGGTCATGGTACTATCCGCAGGTTATCGTTGCACCGGCATGGCCAAGGGCGGGTTATGGCGCCGCCTGGGCGCTAGGTTACCGCAGCGACTGGAATAATGGAAATATTTCTCACTACAATAATAATTATTTTGCCAATGCCAATCGAAATTATCCGGCGAACATTGCTAATACGCCGTGGAATCGTAATCAAGTGTCGCCGCGCGGCAACACCGCTCTCAATGCCGGGCAGGTAGCACAGGCCAGTCAAATAGCACAGCAGCGTCCCAACACCCAGCAGATTGCGCAGCAGCTTGGCGACGGTGCACGAAACCAGCTGAACCGCAGCGCCGCGGCAGGCAATCTCAACAACATCGGCCGTATCCCTGGCGGGCAGCAAAATCTCAGTAATGGGTTAAACGCTGCACAAAACGGGAATCTTGAACGTGATTACAGCAACCGCGGTTATTCCAGCCGCGCTAAAAGTCCTTGCGCTTCGAATCGCTCAGCCAATATGTCCCGTCCCAGCGGAAACCGCGGCGGTTCAGCCGCAGTATCGCGCGGTGGCGGTGGTGGCGGAGCCAGAGGTGGTGGCGGCGGTGGAAGGAGATAAGGGTAAAGATATCGGGCATAGCACAGTTTTAAACGGAAATACAAAATATTGGGTATCGAATGAATAGCTCAAATATTATGGAGAATAAAATGACAAAGATAAGCATCGTTTGTATTGCATTGTGTTGTTCGGTTTTTCTTATTAATGGCTGCAGCAGTATTAAGCCGGAGGTTGGTCAAGTGATGTTTGCATCGCCTGAGACCGCGGCGGCCGCACTTAGCGATGCGGCAGGGAAGCATGATACGCAGCGGCTGATGGAGATTTTTGGTCCGAATGCCGGTGAGATTCTTAACTCCGGTGATAAGGATTATGACAAAGAGTCAATGAATATCTTTGCAGGAAAGCTGAAGGAAAAGGTGAATTTTGTCAAGGATGGCACGCTAACCTATCTTGATATTGGCAATGACAGATTTCCATTCGTAGTGCCGCTTGCCGAATGCGACGGCAAAGTCTTTTTCTACACCGAAGCCGGGAAAGACGAAATCATTAACCGCAGAATCGGCAGAAATGAACTCAATGCTGTCCGAATTTGCAGAACTATCGCCGACCTTGAGGAAAAAAATGCCAGAATGAAGCTGGCATCAGGCGCCGCCAAAGAATATACCGCTAAATTTACCGGAGAACAAGATGCTAAAAATGGTCTTTATTGGGATGCCAGTAATAAAGATGCCAATGAGAAAAGTAATCTAGGCGCTCTTATTGTACTCGCGTCGCAGGATGTCCCGTTGGAAAAACGCAAACCATACTACGGCTATTTTTACAAGATACTCACTGCACAGGGAGCTGCTGCACCGGGTGGCAAGAAAGACTATCTCATCGACGGCAAAATGAAAAACGGTTTTGCCCTGATCGCATATCCGGCGAACTACGGCGGGTCGGGAATTACATCATTCATCGTCTCTAAGCACGGAATCGTCTTTGAAAAAGATCTAGGCGAAGATACCGCAAAAATCGCGGCAGCTATGACAGAGTATAATCCGGATGATACATGGGAACCGTTCGAAGATTAAACCAACGCCGCAATGAACTCAACTTGGCTTAATAAGATTATTTTTCCTGTCAGTCTCGACGCGCTGACAATCCCTGCCGGTTTGCGGTTGTTGGTGCTTGCCCCTCATCCTGATGATTTTGATGCCATTGCCGTAACGATGCAAAAGTTTTTTCTCGCCGGCGCGGAAATTTTTGTAGTGGTGGCCGCTTCCGGCGCCAGCGGCGTGGAAAATTCGTTTTGCGCAGTTCCGACAACACTGGAGAAAACCCGCATCCGCGAGTCAGAACAGCGGCAAAGCTGTAGATTCTTTGGGTTGCCGGATAATCAGTTGCGGTTTCTCCGCCTGGAAGAGGACGAAGCCGGCAGTATTCAGGATACTACTGAAAATTTTACTCAAGTTGCCGCGGTTTTCAATGAACTTACCCCATCGCTGGTTTTTCTGCCGCACGGCAATGATACCAACGCTGATCACCGGTTGATTTATAAAATGCTCCATCGGCTGGCCGGCAATGCCGGATACGCTTTTGCCGCGTTTTTAAACCGCGACCCGAAAACCATTGCGTTAAGAATGGACATTTATACCCCTTTTGACCCGACCAAAGCAGCGTGGAAAGCGGAACTGCTGCGGCTGCATCAATCACAACAGCAGCGCAATTTAAATACCCGCGGTTATGGTTTTGACGAACGCATCTTGTCGGGTGAAGCTGCCGCCGCCAAACAAAGTGGAATTAGCGACCATCTTTATGCTGAAATCTTCGAAATAGAGTTTGCAGGAACGTCGTCTTGAAACAACCCGGGCTGCTGTGCCTGATAGGTC
>CAZITV010000088.1:0-9560 GCA_964542255.1 uncultured Victivallaceae bacterium | reverse complement strand
TCGATTCCACTCCCCGCTACCAGCTATTTTCAGCCAGTCTTCGGACTGGCTTTTTATCCACGTTATCCATTTTTCGCACAGACTTATACCATTTCGCAATGATTGATGGACAAACACAGACTATTTCTGACCAATCACAAGTCGAAAATTTTGCCGGGATTCATAATATTATTGGGGTCGAGGGCATGCTTGATAGTGCGCAGCAGATTGAGGTATTCTTCAGAAACAACTGCACGCATATATTTTTTGCGTTTTGAGCCGATGCCGTGTTCGCCGGAGATGCGTCCGCCCAGAGCGGCGGTAACACGGTAGGTATCTTCAAGAATCTGCGGCAGCGTTTGCTCCCAGCGTTCATCACTCCATTCCGGCGGGCAAATGAGTCTGGCATGAATATTGCCATCGCCGGCATGGCCGAAGCAAGGCACAATGATACCGTATGTCGTGCTGACTTGGCGCAGTTTGGCGACCAAAGCCGGAATTGCCGCAGGCGGCACGACAAGATCTTCACCGCTTTGGCGCTTGGAATAGATGTTATAAGCCTCGCCGATATTGCGGCGGATACGCCAGAGGCGTTCAGTAGTAGTGGGATTATCGGCGACATAAACCTCATAGGCGCCATATTCGCGGCACAGTTTTCCAACGGCTTCATATTCGGCAGTGATATAATTTTCATCATTCCCGTCAATTGAGATGAGCAGCATCGCGCCGCATTCGTGGTAAGGAATTTTTTCATTAAGATAATCACAGGCGGCTTTGACAGAAAGCTGGTCCATATATTCGATTGAGGTAGGAATAGTGCCGGTAGCGGTCATTAATTTGGGTACGGCGGCGATGGCCTCTTCACTGGAACGAAACATACAAAGCAAATCCACTTGAGACGTCGGCAATGGAATCAGCTTGAGAATAATTTTGGTAAAGATGCCCAGTGTGCCTTCAGAACCGGTCATTAACTGCACCAGATTGTAACCGGTAACGTCTTTAATTAATTTGCCGCCAAGTTCGATGATATCACCGGTGGGGGTAACCACATCCAGTCCGAGCACGTAACGCGAGGTAACACCGTACTTAACCGCCTTGCCGCCGCCGGCATTTTCAGCGACGTTGCCGCCGATGAAGCAGGTTTCCATACTCATCGGATAGCCGGCATAAAACAAGCCGTATTCAGCGATTGCCTCATTGATTTCATTGGCAATAACGCCCGGCTCAACCACTATCATCATATTATCGCGGTCAATCTCAAGAATATGATTCATCCGGTCAACGCTGATGACAATCCCGCCGTGAACCGGCACCGCACCGCCGGAAAGACCTGAACCGGCACCGCGCGGGGTAATCGGAATCATTGCACGGTTGGCCAGCTTTACGACCGCGGCTATTTGCTGCGCATTTTCCGGTCGGATGACAACTTCGGGCATCGCACGGTATTTTGTGCCGGGAATCTCATCGTGAGAAAATTGTTCCAGTTTTTCCTGGTCGTCGTAAATGACATATTGTTCGCCGACGATGGCACGCAATTCTGCGGCGATTGCCGGGGTAACAGCCTGATAGCGGGTTATTGTTTCCATGGGCATTTACCCTCCGCAATTTTTCTGGTTAGTGCCGGAACCACATCAAACAAATTACCGGCTATGCCGAAATCAGCGACTTTAAATATTTGCGCCTCCGGGTCGTTATTGATGGCGATAATAGTGGCGGCAGTCTGCATGCCGGCGAGATGCTGTACCGCGCCTGAAACACCGATACCGATATAGAGTTTCGGGGTGACAGTTTTACCGCTCAACCCCACCTGATGCGGGTAACTCATCCAACCACGGTCAATCACTTCGCGGGTAGCGCCGAGCGAGGCGCCGAGCGCATTTGCCAAATCCCGCGCCAATTTAATATTTTCTGGTTTCTTGATACCGCGCCCAACCACTACCAGTTTCTCAGCATTTTGAATACTGTCGTCATCCGGAACAGGCTTAAAGCCGACACGCCGGATACGGCTAATGCAGGCTTCATGATGAATGCGGACTATTTCACCGTTGCCGGAACCTGGCGATGCGGCACAGCACGATTTGGGCCGGACTGTCGCCATCTGCGGCCGATATACCGGACACCGGATTGTTGCCATAATATTGCCGCCGATGGCGGGACGGGTTTGCAGCAGCAGTCCGGTTGCCGGTTCAATCTCCAATTCCGTGCAGTCGGCGGTGAGTCCGGCATGAGCCGTCATTGCCACATAGGGCATCAGCGTGCGCCCCAGCGATGTGGCTGCTGCCAAAATGATTTCAGGAGCACGGTGCTGAATTAAACCGCGTAATGCCGCGGCATAATTATCCAGGTCAAAATCTGCCAGCACCGCAGCTTCTACCGCCAACACCTGGTGCGCGCCGCTATCAATCAGCCGCTGTAATTCTGTATCGGACATTCCGGAGCTGAACACTACCGCACTGAGCTTGGCCTGCCGCTGCCGCGCCAGAACAACAGCGCGGGTGAGCAGCTCAAATGATACATCGAGTAATTGCCCATGCAGTTGTTCAGCGATAATCCATATTCCCGGGGTCATTTAGCATCCCTCACGGTTATGCAGAAAGTCCAGCAGTTGACAACATGCCGCATCAATACCGGCAGCTTCATTGGCGAAAACCATTTGACACTGCCGCGCCAGTTTGGGACGGAATATTTTGACAACGCGGGTGGGTGAACCATTTAAGCCGATCTCATCCGAATTGACGCGAAGTTCCTTTTGCGTCAGCACCGGGATATGAGCGAGCCGGGCACGGATTTTGCCGTCGAGCGTAGGCAGACCGGGTTCGGCAATCTCTTTAACCACGGTTATCAGCGCCGGCAGTTCACCACAAAGCTCTTCAATGCCGTGTTCGACGGGGCGTACCGCATAATAACTGCTGCCATCCAGCTCAAAGCGGTTCAAATAAGTCAAAACCGGCAAATCCAGCGCCGCCGCTAATTCCGGCCCTACCTGACCAGTATCACCGTCGGTGGCGCGTTCGCCGCAAATTATCAGGTCAAATCCGCCTAGATGACGAATGGCGGCGGCGAGGATAGCGGCAGTTGCCCAGGTATCACTTCCGGCATAGGCGCGGTCGCTAACCAAAACGGCATGATCAATACCCATCGCGAGGGTTTCGCGCAGTGCTGCGGCTGCCTGCGGCGGTCCCATAGATATGGCATAAACTTCCGCGCCGCAGTGTGCTTTCAGCTGCAAGGCGGTTGCTATAGCATAGAGGTCGAGGGGATTGACAATTGCGGTTACTCCATGACGGATAATGGTGCCGGTGGCTTCATCCATTTTAACTGCTTTGGTTTCCGGTACTTGTTTAACCGGAACAATTATCCGCAACTGCTGATTTTTCATAATTGAATGTAATTTTTCAACGAATAGTATTTAGCCAGGCACGAATTGATTCGGCGAATTCCGGGCGTTTTAGGGCAAACTCGACAGTGGCTTTGATAAAATCCAATTTATTGCCGATGTCATGGCGGCGTCCATCAACTTTGAGCGCGTACATATTATGGGATTCGAGCATTAGCCGCATCGCGTCGGTAATTTGAATTTCACCGCCCTTGCCTGCCGGTGTTTTTTTTAGGAATTCGAATATTTCCGGGGTGAATATGTAACGGCTGGCAACGGCCAGATTAGATGGCGCCTCGCCTGGGTCAGGCTTCTCTACAAAATGTTTTACTTTATAGAGCGCGTCAGCACAAATATCACCGTCAATAATGCCGTACCGGTTGGTCTTTTCCCAGGGAATTTCCTCAACAGCGACAACGGAGGCATTAACCTTGGCGGCGGCATTAACCAGTTGCGCGGTTACCGGCAGAGTGTCGGAACTGGTTACGGTATCACCGAGCAGAACTGCAAAAGGTTCATCACCGGCAAAGGTTTCAGCGTAACGAATCGCATCGCCAAGACCATTGAGTTCCTGCTGATAAATGTATTGAATGTTAGCCAGACGGTTGATTTGCCGCATCTCCGCCAGCAGCTGCGTCTTGCCGCCGGCAGCTAACCGCTGCTCCAGACAAAATTCTGGAATAAAATGATTTTGAATGGCATCCTTGCCGCTGCTGATAATGATGAGAATTTCATCCAGACCCGCGGCGACGGCCTCTTCCACAACATATTGAATAACTGGTTTATCCACCAGCGGGATCATCTCCTTGGGTACCGCTTTAGTGAACGGCAAAAATCTGGTGCCAAAACCGGCAGCGGGAATAACAGCTTTTCTCATTGCAGCTCCTCGGGCTAGTCTATTTCAAGTACTATATTCATCCGTGACGGCAGCGGTCATAATCTCCGGCTTGACAACTTCAATTTTGAACTTGCTCAATGTCTCTTTAAGCGCGCCAAACATTTTCTCATCTTCGTAAGTGCCAATAATCGCACCGCCGGAACCGGTAAATTTGGCGGAAGCACCGACCGAACGCGCTAACTCCACCATCATCCGGTTTTTAGGACTAATCGTGCAAACCTCGCAGCGCAAATCAAAATTACGGTTCATCAATTTAGGAATCGCCGCCAAATCACCGGAATCCATACAATCTTTGACTTGAACCGTCAGGTTCGCCCATTCCTCTATTGCCGCCAGCACCTTCGGCACCCCATTCTCATAATCTTCGCGCAGCCGGCTGTGCAGAATCTCCGAACCCTCCGCCAAATCAGTACGAAACGCAATATAAATTTTCATGGCCGCCGGAATCTCAATCGGCATATACAAGCCGTAACCGTGCTCATCCATATATTCTTTATTAAAATCCATAAACACCGGTGTATTATAAGCCTGCGCCACCCGGTCCTGCAGACCAGCGTCAATCCCCAGCTCCTCTTTCTCCACCGATAATACCAAATTCGCCAATTGCGGCTTCGGAATCTTTATACCGTAAAATTGTTTCAACGCCAGCACCGTCGCAGTAATAATCGCCGATGAACCCGCCAAGCCTAAACGATTCGGTATCGTCGTATTATAGCGCAACGTGAAATTTCGCTCTTTCAGCTCAATGGAATATTCATTGCAGTAATCATAAAAACGTTTTATCGTCGCCTTTAACAGACGAATACCGCCATAATATCCATATAAACCAACCTCCTCCGACAAATTCTTGATACTGGAAAATTTGGCATGGTCCCGCAGCGACGGCAATAACTCAATCTCCGGAGTCTCATACAGCACCACCTCCGCACAGTAGTTGCCAAACACAAACGCTATCGTCTTGCCAAAATATCCATCCGAGGGATTACCGATCAACGCCGCACGCGGATACGCCCGCTTTGTAATAATCATTTATTTTAGTTCCGTATTAATACTAACACTATAAATCACCAAATAATCCAGCACTAACTAATTTTATCCGAATACTTATAGCACGCTCAACGCTTTTTGCAAAAAATAAACCAAAAAGTTACAAGTAAATCAGCACCGCCAGCAATGAAAGAAGATGATTTTTTTTAAATATTTTTGCTTTGTTAGATTGCTTTACAAAGTAGTTGAAGTTATATTACATATTGAAGGAATTATAGAGTTTAAAGATAAACATCGTTCTGGAAATAAGTTGCGGAATTGCCTGGATGCGCCGCAAAATTTTAAAGTATTTAATTATCAACAACGTCAATCAACAAATAAAAGGGAAAGAAAATGGTAAAGAAGGCTGACATTGGTTTGGTAGGGTTAGCAGTAATGGGAGAAAACCTGGTACTGAATATGGAGAGCAAAGGGTTCACTGTGGCGGTATTTAACCGTACAGTTGAAAAGGTTGACAGTTTTATGGAAGGCCGTGGCGCGGGCAAAAAATTTATTGGCTGCCATACAATTGAAGATTTGGTGGCTAACCTGGAACGTCCGCGCAAAATTATGCTGATGGTCAAAGCCGGCAAGCCGGTGGATGACTTTATTGAATTGATTGCGCCGCATTTGGAATCTGGTGATATTTTGATTGACGGCGGCAACAGCCATTTTCCGGACACAATCCGCCGCACACAATATTTGGAGAGCAAAGGACTGCTGTATATAGGCACTGGTGTTTCCGGTGGTGAAGAGGGGGCATTGCTGGGACCCTCGATTATGCCCGGGGGATCACCGCAGGCATGGCCGGCGGTCAAGCCGATTTTCCAGGCAATTGCCGCAAAAGTTGCTGACGGCAGCCCGTGCTGTGACTGGGTTGGCGACAATGGCGCCGGACATTATGTCAAGATGGTGCATAACGGCATTGAATACGGCGACATGGAGATGATTTGCGAAGCTTATAATCTGATGAAAAATATTCTTGGGATGAGCGCTACAGAAATGCAGCAGGTGTTTGCCGAGTGGAACGAAGGTGAGCTGGACAGTTACCTGATAGAAATCACCAAAGAGATTTTGGCGAAGCTTGATCCTGAAACCGGCAAACCGGTAGTGGACATTATTCTCGACACCGCAGGTCAAAAAGGTACTGGTAAATGGACCAGTGTCAGCGCACTGGATTTGGGTGCGCCGGCGCCGACCATCGCAGAAGCGGTATTTGCCCGCTGTCTTTCCGCCATCAAAGAAGAACGTGTAGCGGCGAGCAAAGTTCTTTCGGGACCGAACGCCACATTTACCGGCGACAAGAAAGCTTTTATTGAAGATATCCGCCGCGCACTTTATGCCTCAAAAATTTGTTCATACGCCCAGGGATATCAGCTGTTGAAATTAGCAGCGGCAGAGCATAAGTGGAATTTGAATTACGGTAAGATTGCGCTGATGTGGCGCGGCGGTTGTATTATCCGCGCCCGTTTCTTAGGGGATATCAAGGCGGCATTCGACAAAAATCCAAATTTATCGAATCTGCTGCTGGACGATTTCTTCAAGAACATCATCAACAACTGTCAGGCATCGTGGCGCAAAGTTGTGGCGGAAGCAGCACTTAACGGAGTACCGATTCCGGCATTCTCCAGTGCTCTGTCATACTACGACTCATACCGTTCAGCGGTGCTGCCGGCAAATCTGCTGCAGGCGCAGCGCGACTATTTTGGTGCGCATACTTACGAACGAGTTGACCGCCCGCGCGGTCAGGTGTTCCATACGGCTTGGACGGAAAACAGCGGCAACACTACCTCAAGCACCTACAATGCTTAAAGTGGCGTGACCGCATCAATCCCGAAGCCAGTTAGCCGCCGTTTTTAGATTATAAATCACGGAACTGCACAAAGATGACGGAGAAGAACGACAAAGTACTGCAAACACGGACACTGGCGCTGCGTCTGGTCAAAGATGCCGGACAGTTGTCCCGTGCGGATATCGCCAAGCGGCTTGGTTTTACCAGACCGACGGTGTCAGTGATAGTGGCGGAATTGTGCGAAATGGGTTTACTGCGCGCGACCGGCAAGGGTAAATCATGCGGTGGCAAACGCCCGATTATGCTGGAACTGGATGGTGAGAATTGCTGTGCGGTCGGGATTGACCTGGGCGATGACTTACAAATTCGCGGGGTGCTGTGCGACCTTCACGGCAAGGTGCTGCGCGAGGAGGGTTTGGAGTACGAAAACAACTTCGCCAGTATTTTAGCGGTTTTGACCAGATTAACGCTGAATCTTACGCTGGGCATCCACCGTAAAACCATCAAAGGCATCGGCATTGCCGTTTCCGGCACAGTCGATACAGCCACCAATGAGATCAGCAAAAGTAAGACTTTTGACATTCAGCAGCGTGATTTGGCTAAGAAGTTGGAAAAAGCGACCGGCTTCAAGGTGATACTGGAGAACCGTCCCAATGCAGCCGCACTGGCGGAAGTGGAATTTGGCGCCGGCAAGAATTTTAAAAGAATGGTTTATATTACCAGCGGGCGCGGTGTCGGGGCTGGAATTGTCATTGACGGGGAGATTTTCCGTGGCGGTTTCGGCACCGCCGGAGAAATTGGTGAAATGCCGGTACCGGTACCTGCCGCTAATGGCGGTTTTAAACAATGTTTTCTGGAAGAAATGACCCGATCTAAAGCGCTTTGCGCGGAAGTAGCCAAGATTCGCGGCAAAAAAATCAGTTATCAGCAGATTTTGACTGAATACCGTGATGGCGCCAAAGATATCACTAAAATAATTGAACAAAATGCGGCATACATGGCATACGCGGCGCAGATTGTTGCTAATTTGCTCGATCCGGAAGTGATTGTTTTAGGTGGACGCGCGGTAGAATTTGGCGAATCATATTTCACGGTATTTAAGCGTCATTTTGATGCCGGGATGAGCACAAGCTCGGGCAGCGGCAGGACTGAAGCGCGATATTCGGAATGCGGTTTACGCAGTGTCGCGATCGGTGGTGCGACAGTGGTATTAAACCAAGTGTTAAATTTAAAAATATGAAGGATGATACGATGAGTCAAAAACCTTTAGAACTAACGATTATCGGCGCTGGAATGATTGTCAATGATTTACTGTTGCCGGCGGCGCTGCAGTTGCAGCGTCAGGGCGCAGTTGGCGAAATTACTGTTTGCGACATGCGCGTTTCAGCATTGAAAGCGTTAAAAGAATCGCCGGATTTGCAGTCGGCATTTCCAGGACAAACGTTCAAAACCTGCCCGGATTTGACGGAACCAGATTCCACGGATCCGGCAGTTTACCGCCGGATACTGGAAAAGAAAGCGCCGTTTGGTCTGGTAATTATCGCCCTGCCCGACCAGCTTCACTATTCTGTAGTTAAAGATGTGCTGCGCTACAACCAGCATATTCTCTGTGTCAAACCGCTGGTCTTGAAGTATGACCAAGCGGTTGAAATTGAAGATGAAGCTTTCCGCCGGGGTTGTTTTGTCGGGGTGGAATATCACAAGCGTTTTGACCGCCGCGCGCTGCTGGCGCGGAAGCACTACCGGGCCGGAGATTTTGGTGAATTTGCGCTGGGCGAATCCAAACTGATTGAACCCTATTACTATCGGCATTCCAATTTTCAAAATTGGTTTACGTGTGAAAATACTGACCCATTTGTCTATGTGGGTTGTCACTATGTGGATTTGGTCTGCTTTATTACCGGCTTGAAACCGGCGGCAGTTTCGGTGTCGGGACGCAAAGGTACCTTTCCGAATGGCAAGATTGGTTATATGTGGAGCAACGGCCGGGTTATTTTTGAAAATGGCGCGATACTTTCGGTGAATAATGGTTTGGGGTATCCTGATGAAAGCGCCGGTGGCAACGACCAGGGATTAGTGATGTATTTTGAAGGCAGCAATTGTGCAGGACTGCTTGCCCACGATGACCACAACCGCGGCGTGGAATACGGTTTCGCGGCGAATCAAGCCAAGCGTTTCAACTTTATCAATCCGGATTTTTACCGGGTAGTTCCCTGGGAAGGTGCCGGATTAAAGCCGGTAGGTTACGGTTTTGATTCGGTGGCGGCAACGATTAATATGGCGGCGCAAATTGAATTTGAGGCTGACGGTGCCGCTGATCAGCTGGCGGTGCGGCAGCAGGCGATTCTCGCGGCGGACGCGAAAGGCCTGATTGCGACACCGAAGAACTCATCTTACAACGAACTGGTGCAGGAAGCGGCGCGTCTTTCCATCTTAAATGATGGTGATATGGCAGTTATTGAATATCCCGCGAATGCACAACCAATAGT
>CAZITV010000087.1:0-9624 GCA_964542255.1 uncultured Victivallaceae bacterium | reverse complement strand
TCCACGCCACGATGTCTCCGCCTATATGTCCAGCGGCTACTGTCATTTGCCGCCACTATGTCCTCTCTGTCCTCCACGTCTTCCACGTCCTCTCCATATTATGTCGCCAAATCAACCATAGTCAAATCATATTTGACGATTTTCTGATTTTTTAAATTCTGAGGTTATTTTGACTGGGAGATGCCGGTGGCGGTTGCGGAGATGGTGGAATTGCTGTTTTGGAGGTGTTCTGCCAGCGCGGTTACCAGTTCTGGCGGAGTTGCTGCCGGGGTGGTGTTGTAGTAGGCGCTGGTTTTGCCGAAACAGATGGTTAAATTGGGCAGTATCGCGGCGGTAGAGGTTAGCTCGGCGACAATTTTGCCGCCCCAGGTTTCCTGGGCGATGGTGACTACCTTGGTTTGGTTGCCGGCGGTGATGTTGTCTAGCGCGGTACAGCCGGAGAAAATAGCCGGAATGAGCAGGATAATGGGCAAAAGGCGAATATTTGTGGACATGATTAGGCGCTCCTAAATGAGTTTTTTAAGTAATTCCCAGCAGAGTGGTACCGCGATTGCGGCGATAGCGGTGAATACCGCTAATTTGCGGTCGAAGATTTTTTCGTGTTTTGCGGCTTCGGCTTTATGTTGTTCGCGGCACTGCTGATGCTGTTCGTGCATCACTTCGAACCGGTGAGCGAGTCCAGGCTGACCGTTGCCGTGAATGACTTTAGAGAGGGTGTCAACATTGGTTTTGATGCTGCCGAGCAGGGCGTGCATTTCGAGCAGGGTTTTTTCGATTTTGCCCATATTATTACTCCGTGGTTAAGATAGATTTGATGATTTTCTGATTCAGCGAATATTTTTCCGGATTGAAGTCCGGGATGCGGCGGTGGTATTTGTTCCAGTCAACCGGCAGGAGTTTATTGCTCCAAAACGCGTTATGAGATATGGACGACTTTTCCAAAATCAGCATATATTCTATTAGGCGCAGATTGCGCGGTATCCGGCACAGCAGTGAACCGGCTTTAATTTGTTTTAAAACATTACCTTTAAAACGCTGGTTTGAGTTGTGAAAATGGCGCATTCCGTCGTTATAGTGTTCGAAATAGAGCGGATAGGTGAAATCCCAGTCATGAATACCGGCGGACGGCGAAATGTCCAGCCCCCAGATGGTATCCGGAATGATGTGGTAAGTCCAGCTGGTGTCGCTGCCGACGCCATTCGCCACCTGCTGATACAATTCCGGATGCCGCTGCAGACAGTGCAGCAGTTCCGGCTGGCATTCCAGCCGCAGCCGTCCGGTGATTTCCGCAATTACTGAGATATTAAGCATACGGTATCCTTAAATTATATATGGTGATATTTTAAATTCGAACTGGCAGGCATAGCCGAAGCCGGCGCCATCGCCGGCAACGCCGAGCAGTTGATAATATTTATAGGCGGTGGTGTTGGCGCTGATTGCGGTAATTGCCTGCCGCATATAATCACCCGGTTGTCCGAGCGTGAAGGTTCCGCCGATATTGGTCCAATCTGCCGCGTTATTACTGCCTTGAACACGCCAAGAACCCTGAGTAGTTGAACCTTCCTGATAAAAAGCAATTTCGTTGATGACGACCGGATGTTCAAAAGTGAAACGGATATATTTACCGGCGATGGAGGCATCTTGAAATGCCGCGACCCAGTAGCGGCACATTCCATTGAGGAAATGTTTTTCATTGTCCGGCCCGCGCACGTAATCAAAACCGACATTAGTATTAATGCCGACATAATCCATACGGTTGCCGGTGCCGCCGACGTTGGCATAACTGGTTGCTGTCGAGACACCGCCGCCGGTAGTGACAACTTCAGCCCATGCGCCGTTCTTGCGGGCGTATTGTTTGTTGTCGGACGGCGCTTCGGGAATCCCGCCGTTGCCCCCTGCCGGACCCTGCGGTCCGGTGGCGCCGGTATCGCCTTTGTCTCCGGCGGGACCTTGAGGACCGGTTTGACCTGGCGCTCCGGTTGCTCCGGCGTCGCCGGTATCGCCCTTATCGCCTTTATCACCCTTGCTGCCGGGTGTGCCATTTTGACCTTGGGCGCCGGGCAGCAGCATAATTGTTTCAGACCATTCACCCTGGAGTCGCCGTTCGCGGCAGAATCTATCCTCCGGAGTTTGTTCGCCGTGCCAGAGCGATTCGCCGTCGGCGCTGAATTGTCGTTCTGGCGCGGCGCGGAGCAAGGCATAAGTTTGAACGGCGGTGTAATATGCGTATTCTGCTATGGCTGGAGCTGCTGCAGTAGAGCTTGGACGATTTTCGGCTTTGAACTGAAAATAAGCTAAAACACTTTTTTCGGTTTCACCGGCGGGAATGCCGGTGATGACGAAATAGTATTTAGTTTTGAAGTTAGCTGCAGTCAGGACGGCGGCAAACTGTGCGGTATTAGTGTTGATGCGGATGGAAAGTTGACCGGCGGTGCGGTTGGCGGTGGTGCCGTCAACCCAGTCTGACGGGGCATTAATACCGCCTGAAGGCTCTTCAGTCAAAAACATAAACGGACAGTTTGCGTCAAAATCATTGCTGCCAAAGGCGGCGACGGTTAAAGCGCCGGAAATTGCTTTGGGCACTAGAACCGCATTGCCGGAATTCCATTCGACAGTAACAAATTGGCAGCAAACGACAATGGTTTCGTCATAAAACATCCGAAAAAACTCGTTTTCACGGATTGCGCATCCGGCATGATTAATTTGCCGTCCGGTTTCAGCATCAATAATTACACGAATATGTTTATAATCAGACATTATTATACCCTAAGATTATCAGTTGCGATGCGGATTCCAGAGAATCTGTCATCCCGGCAACATGGTTTGTAACGATAGAGATTTTTGTCAACCGCCGCATTGCCGCGTTGACATTTTGCTTAATATGCAGAAGGAGAACACGACGATGAATATCGCATTTATTACCGGCAGTTATCAGATTGCCGCCGATGGTAAAATCACCCGTACCGCAAAATGGAAAATTAGCGCAGACAGCCAGGAGCACGCCGATGTCAGCTGGAACGGTTTTGAACAGCGTGTGAAGAGCTGGGCGGGAACCACCGGCGAACCATGGCGCGAACCCGCCGCAAATAGTGTCCGTTATATTTTGGATGCAGCATTCAGCATTACCAGTATCACGGTAAATTTGACCGGAACGCTTTGTTACGAGGTCAATTATACCGCTGCCGGCAATCTTGCGCTACCACGACCATACGAATTGACCGAATTCAAAAATGCCGATGGACGTAATGAGAAAACCGCGAAATGGCTCGTTCGGGCAATTGAGCTGCAGGAGCGGCTGCCCGATAATGGTGATTTGGTGGAATGGGCAGGCGCGAATTGGCGCTGTAAAAACAGCACGGTGCGGCATTTAGATAATAATCAAGCTGAAATCACTATTTGCGCGGTTGATACAACCACGATTATGCTGGGCGCTCCCGCCTGGCGCCATACCGCTGAATATGAACATATTGCAGTTGCCAAATGGCAGCTCGATCAAAGTTGTTATCAGGATTTCTTGAATATGAATCCAATTGGCGGAGACGCTTCAGGCTGGGCGGGAGCGGATTACCGCATTACCCGGGTCAATGCTGCATCTGCCGGCGGCGCGCTGTATGAAATCGAAGTTGAAGCAACTGACTCATCGGTACGCCTGCTGGAGATAACATGTGTTAAACAGTTCACCGGTTATGATTTCCGCGGCGCACCGCGCATTGAAACAGTATGGCGCGGCCGCTGGAAAATAAACCGTGCGGCGATGGAGGAATTTTCCGCGCTACCCGGAGTATCCGCCGCAGATTGGGCAGCGGAAAACTGTGTCGTTACCAGTGCGGTTTATACCGGCAAAAATAATCTTGACTACGAATGTTCGCTTGAGGCAAAACCGCCAGAAGAGCATTTTGCTGATATGCCGGAGTCAGACAACTTATTGAACAGTAATTATGCG
Source organism: uncultured Victivallaceae bacterium (assembly GCA_964542255.1). Lineage (GTDB taxonomy): Bacteria > Verrucomicrobiota > Lentisphaeria > Victivallales > Victivallaceae > CAYMSF01. Next base: position 5,681 of record CAZITV010000087.1, on the reverse strand, counting down.
GAACGCCGGGATGTTGCCCTGGATACTGGTACATTTTTGCTTTTTCCGGAGAATGCCGGCTGGGAACTGGAATATTCCGGACGGTATCAGCGGCAAACAAGTTGGGACGCGTCAACCGCATGCCCGTTTATAACGGCGGAACCGTTACCATTCGAACTGGTCAACCGCGAATTGCTTTGTGTAGTTCTTACCGTAACTCAGTGGCGGCGCGGTAATTTGCACGAACAAATTGCAGTTGAAATAGACTGGAGTGCTACTGGAAAAATTGTCCATACCGCAGAAGGATTTCCCGGCAACTGGCGTAAAACCGACTTGAACGCGGTGCCGGTTGCAGATAATAATGGCGATATTTGGACTAAAATTACCCGTCAATACCAGCATTCACCCGAACAGTTAAGCTGGAACCCGCTTTATTGGAGGTAAAAAGTCTATGAATAAATCAACCAAAAATACAACTAATCCCGGAAAATTAAAACGGAAAAAATCATTACTGGCAGGTAGAAATATTTTATTTGAACGTACTCCGGGCGGTTTGAGAATCCATGCGGTGGCACGGGCAATCGCCCGCAAATACTATGCCGGCCCTTTCGCCGCTTCAGCAGTTACCGAAGGCGACATTAACTATTTTAGTATCGCGCCGGGAACCTTCTGGACATCGTATATTGGGGCACCAATCGCCCAGACTGTACACGCACCTGCGGCAAATAATAAAACTATCGCTTACCTGAAACTGGAGCAGCAGCAGGCTACCGGCATATTCTTTTGTGTGGCGTCTGCACTGCCGATTAACACTGCCACCAAGGCTATTTATCCGTTGGCCGAGTGCATTACCGATGCCGATGGCAATATTACTACTGTAACCCAGCGGCATTACGGCGACCTCTACCCCTACGGGAGGATTATATGAGTTATCCGGACTATACCAACGAAGAATCTTTGCGGATTACGCCGGTGGTGGACGTTATCAGCGACTTAACCGCTGCCGTAAACCTGCGGGTGCGCAATATGAATGCCTATGCGCCAGGCTATCTATCTCCTACCTGGTTTTATGGCGGCTATGCTCCTGAATATCCGGGCAGACAAATACCAGAACTCCCCGACTTGAACATATACCCGCTAGTTCAGGCGATACTATTGATTCGCGGTAAGATTAACGAAATTGGTCTTTACTGCCGTCCTGCCACCATACTTGATTACCGTTGGCTGGGCAACTACTTCAGAATGGATAATGAGATTATCACCCGTGCGGCCGGTTATCCGGCCGGATATATTGATTACGCGTTTCAACCGTGCCGGGCAGAAATCTTCATCCAGTTAAAGCGGGTAATTGAACAGCTTAAATATTTTGATGCCTACTGGTATGTGCACTTCGACACTTCCACGGAATATCTTTTCAAGGCGTGCTACCATACCGATGACCTTCCAGCATTTCACACCGCAGCGTATGCAGCGGTTGCCGGTAAGAATGGCAGCGTTGTATCAAAGAGCCGCAATCCATCAGTGGCTGATGCCGCCGTTCACGCCAGCGGCACCACCAATATTCCATTCAACATTGCACTATACTACGCCCAGCGCGATATGCTCGGCAATAACTACAATCAGAACTATGTTGAAGATTACTGGACGGATATTTGGAATTTGGGTGAATCCGGATTTATGCAGGTGGGGTACTATGAAAAAGGCGGCAACATTGACTTGCCTATCAGATACCCAAACTTGCCAAAGGTTACCGATAAAACCGGCCGCCGCTTCAGCGAACTGTACACCGCCGCTTTATGCGATATTAGCGTGGACTATACCGTCTTTTAGCGTTTTGCGGGAAGCTCTGCCAAACCGACCAGTGCAGGCGGACGCAGTTTATCGAGTCGCGCCGGGTCAAATGGTTTATTGGTATCGGTGGTGTTGGCTGCGGGAGTGCCGGAAGAGTTGCCTGGGGCGAACAAAATCAGCAGTGCCAGTGAGATAATTCCGGCAAAAAGTATAATTGCGGCAAACCCCATCCAAAGTAAATTACGTAATTTTGCTTCGCTTTCGGGAGATTTCGCGCGGTCAATTTCAATATTCTGCATAATTTCTTCGCTTAATGAAACCTCCATATATTTTTTCAATTCATTAATTACCTGTTCGGTACTTTCTTGATTGACCTTATAGAGATTGCAGAGTTTTCTGACATAGGCGCAGATAAATACCGGCGGCGGTAAACGACTAAAATCTTCCCGTTCCAGTGCATCTAAATAAGACTTGCTGATTTTAGTAACATCTTCAACTTGCTGAAACGAGAGGTTTTGACGGGCGCGCGCTTCATTTAGCATTTTGCCCAAATGAACATTTAGCTGAATATCATTGTTTGGTTCTGAATTTGTCCCATTTTTCTTTTCAATGATTGCCGCGGCGGCACGCTGTGGTTCGGAACGCTCAATAATCTCATTCTTACGCCACGTTAACTCGACTTTTTCATCCGCGGAGGCGCCAATGGCCGGAGCCGCCGCAGCGTTGCCGCGGTCTAATTTTCGAATATATCCAGGCGGGTAGGCGGCACTGCGAATCTGCGGCATTCCCGGTTCATTTAATGTTTTATCCGGACTTTCTGACTGGAGCAGAGAGCGGTGTTTGGCTGCGGTTGCCGGAGTTGCTTCCATCATTGGCGCCTTTTCGGCGGGCAGGTCAGCGGCGGCAGCGGCATTAACCTTTTTTTCAGCTGAATCGTTAATGGTGTTATCAGTACCGGCGGCAGCGGCATTAACCTTTTTTTTAGCTGAATCATTAATGGTGTTATCAGTACCGGCGGCAGTATTAATTATTTTACTGTTGGGGATTTTGCCGGCGGTTTCAGCCGCGGCATCGGGCTGCGGTTGAGAAGAATTACCGGTGGCGACAAAGTCCAGCGGCAGCACTTCCTGGCGGTGTTCTTCAGCGAACCCGGACAACGGCAGAGTGGTCTTGCCATTGCTCTCAATATTATCTTTATTCATAGTTTTGCGCCTTGTAAAAATTATTTAATTCCGGGGTTTTCAACCTCGTCAAATACTAAAATCTCACGTTTTGAGCCGCCGGGCAGTGGAGGACTAACCAGTCCGCGGCTCTCCAGTTCATCCATAATTTCGGCAGCGCGGTTATAGCCGATGCTGAGCCGGCGCTGAATATAGCTGGTGCTGGCTTTGCGTTCCAATAACACCAGTTCAAGCGCTTTGCGCATTAAATCGCTATCACCGGAACGAAGATATTTATGTACCAGCGGTGAATTGCCGATATCGCCTTGTGTATCGTCATTGTCACCGTCATTATCATTGAAATCCTCATCGTCATTTGGGAATACTGCTGCTCCGGCAGCTGCCTCTTCCGGTTCTGCAACAACTTTCTGGTCGAAAGTTTGTTCGGACTGACTTGAGACAAATTCCACCACTTTGACAATATCTTTATCGTCAACCATTGCGCCTTGAATGCGTTCCAAATTAGAACTGCCGGGCGGAATAAACAGCATATCGCCTTTGCCGAGCAATTTTTCCGCGCCGTTCTGGTCAAGAATAACCCGGCTGTCTATCTGCGAGCCTACCCTGAAGGCAATTCGCGTCGGCAGATTGGCTTTGATGGTGCCGGTGATAATATTTACTCCCGGACGCTGAGTGGCAATGACGATATGGATTCCGGCAGCGCGCCCTTTCTGGGCGATGCGGGCTACCGAGGTTTCGACATCTTTTCTAGCATCGCTCATCATGATATCGGCCAATTCGTCAATAATGATTACCAGAATCGGCAACTTTTCCGGGAGCGGTCTGCCGGCATCATCGAGTTCTTCTACTTCACTCATATTTCTGGAGTTGAATCCGGCGAGATTTTTGGTTTTGGCCTTGGCGAGGATCCGGTAACGTTTTTCCATCTCATTCACTGCCCAGCGCAGCGCCAGTGGAACTTTTTGCGCGTCATTGACTACCGGGGTAATCAGGTGCGGCAGGCAGTAGTATGCCGCCATTTCCACAAATTTCGGGTCAACCAGAATTAAACGCATATCTTCGGGTGAAAATTTAAAGAGCAGACTCATGATTAACGCATTCATGCAAACGCTTTTACCGCTGCCGGTAGAGCCGGCGATAAGCAGATGCGGTGCTCTGGCCAAATCGAGGACAATCGGTTTGCCCCCGACATCTTTGCCGAGTACTACCGGAATTTCGGCTTTGCTGTGGGTCCAATGATCGGTTTCCATAATAGAGCGGAGAAAGATGGCTTCAGACGTTGAGTTAGGCACTTCAACGCCGACTACATTTTTTCCTGGTACCGGCGCCTGGATGCGGATGCTTTCCGCTTTGAGTTCCATCGCGAAATTACTATTCAAATTGCTCACTTTTTCAACCTTGACTCCGGGTGCCAAAGATATTTCGAACCGCGTAACGCGCGGGCCGGGAACGATACCGGAGACATTGCCGTCAACACCAAAACTTTCCATGGTGCGTTCCAAAATCTGCCGGTTATGTTCCAGCGACTCTTTGCTTTCGCTGACGCTGTTTTCACTCTTGGTCAGCATCGTCACCAAAGGTAAAATATAGGCACCGGGTTCAGTTTTTTTGACGTGTGCCGGCGGGGTCGGCGGCAATATAGCTTTGGGTGGTTCAGGTTTAATTTCCCGCGGTGGTTCCGGGATTGCTGCCGGTTTTACCGGTTCCGGTTCTTTCTTTTTGACTTCCTCAGATTTTTGGCGTAATTCAAGCAGTGCCTGTCCAGGAACATCTTTTTTATCGGCATTTTTATCCGGCGGCGGTGGAAGATTGGGTAATTCAGATTCCGGGTACGAGTTAAGATTAATCATCCAGCGAATGGCGGGCTGCCAGTCGGCAAGCCAAATCAGTATAAAACCCGCCAATACAAAAATTGCCGCCGCGATGGTTACTCCAACAGTGCCAATCAATTTGCGGATTAATCCAGCCGAATAGCCGCCAGATTCCGGCGCCGCCAGAATTTGCCCAATCGTGCCGCCGGACAACGCGGAATGCGGCACGTCACGCCGGCCGATGCCCAGCAATTCAGTTTGATCAACAAAGCCCTGCGGTGCAATCGCGAACAGAATAGTAATGCCGAGAATCAGCAAAAACAGCGCTCCGGAATAACCGCGGCGGGAAGTAGGCAGCGGCAGCAGACCGCGCAGTGAGCAAGCCACCAAAATCAGCACAATCGGATATGCCGCCAAACCAAACATATAGAGCATAAAGCAGGAGAGGTACGCACCAACATCGCCGATCCAATTGGAGACCGGGCTGTCAATGCCGCCCTGCAGCACCGCAAAATCATTGCGGTTGTGAGAAAACAGCGCCAACAAAATAAATAAAGCGGCGATAATATAAAAAATATATCTAAATTTGAAAAGGGTGACAGGGGGTTCTTCCACCTTTACCGTATCTTTCATAGTTCTAGCCATAATATACCAAAAATTAACGTTTTAACCGCAATAACGCATCATCAAAGCAGTAATAAAAAACAATAAGCCATCATCCGCATAATATATCAATATCACTTGGCAAATGCAATCCAATAATGTTAAAATCCATCACTGAAAAAATATCAATAGAGGTAATTGCAAAACTATTGTGAATTGATGTTTTGCAGGATTTTTTGAAGATTTTGACGATTTTAAGCGAAATCTAGCGCAGCAGCGTTACGCAAGATGAGCTTAAGCCGCCAAAACTCGAAAA
>CAZITV010000086.1:0-9724 GCA_964542255.1 uncultured Victivallaceae bacterium | reverse complement strand
TTTGCCGCCGGTTCATGAAAGAATGTGACGAGTGCCCGCCGGCGTTAGCAATTATATGTTTTGTTCATAATTTTCCATTCTTTTAGATACTAAATTCCATTCAAAACTGCAATAATGGCGGTATATTATACAGTATGATATATTTTAATTCAAATTTAAAATCAAATTGCCGGTGCTTTGCGCGACGGCAGTTTACATCTAATTAAAACTGAAAACTGATTTTGCATTGAGATAAATTACTTTATATTAATATCACATATAATCTTACGGAGAACCTGATGAAAGCAACGGAAAAACCAGCAAGCCAGCGGTTAAGTTTGGCGCAACTGCAGCGGTGGGAAAATCTCGGTTACGGCATGTTCATACATTTCGGCATGAGCACTTTTGATGGAGAAGAATTATCCCAGGGCGACAAACCATCCACACTCTATGCGCCAACAGGACTGGATGTTGACCAGTGGGCAGCAGTGGCACGCGATGCCGGAATGAAATACGCGGTACTAACCACCAAACACGTCGCCGGACATTGTCTGTGGCCGTCAAAACATACTGACTATCACGTTGGCACAAGCGGCAACACCACCGATGTAGTAGCAGCATTTGTTACCGCCTGCCGGCGCTGCGGAATATTACCAGGCTTTTATTACTGCTCGTGGGACAATCATCACCGGATGGGATCAGTGACGCCGAATGATGCCGGCGACATTATGAATCCCGGTCATGAATCTTATACATCAAGCGCCTATCAGGATTTTCAAACCGCGCAGATTCAGGAATTGCTAACTCAGTACGGTGATATCGGCGAGGTCTGGATAGATATTCCACACGTTTTACCGCGCTGTTACCGCAATGAACTGTATCAGACCATCGCAACACTGCAGCCGAACAGCGTAATAATGATGAATACCGGCATCGGCGATGGTTCCGCATATAACATCGGCAAAGTATGGCCGTCTGACCTGGTCGCGATTGAACGTTTTTTGCCGAACAGCCATTCCGGCCACGTTAAGTGGCGTGAGATTGAAGGTAAAAGCTATTATATGCCTGGTGAAGTTTGCGACCCAATCGGCAAGGAATGGTTTTATAAAGATGGTGACATGCCGCGTTCTGACGCTGAACTCATGGGGATGTATCTGGTCTGCCGTTCGCGCGGCACCAATTTGCTGCTGGATGTTCCGCCTGACCGCAGCGGTGTAATTCCAGCGGTGCACGTTGACGCGTTGATGCGTTTGCAAAAGAATATTGAAAAGTTTGGTACGATAAACTAATCATGGCGGCAACAACGCCATCATAAAATCAAGGGCAATTAATTATGCAATTTAGTGGTAAACAACGGATGCTGAACGCATATCGCGGAAAATTTTCTGACCGGGTGGCAATCGCGCCGGAACTGTGGTATTATTACCCGGCAAAAGTGCTGGGTGTTGATATGATTGAATTTCAACGCAACGTGCCGTTTCATCAGGCATTGAAAACTACGTTCGCCAAATTTGGCTGCGAAGGCTGGGGCTTGGCGTTTTTTCTGCCCAACAACGATTTGGTAAAAGCAGCGACGGAAGAAAAATACAATCCTGACGGTACGCTTGAAGTAAAAAATATTGTCCGCACCTCTGCCGGCGAACTAACCTCAACGATGGTCTATTCCAAAGAAGAACCGTGCTGGGCGCTGGACGGACAGATAAAATCGCTGGAAAATGATTTGGCGGCGTGGGAGATTGCGACATTTGGCGGCGAAGCGGAAGATTTCGATATCGCGCCGCTCATCAAAGCGTACGATGAAGTTGGCGACAGTTTTTTGCTGGAATGCTGGCTTGGGGTACCGTTTTTCGATATGTTTGCGGGTGCGCGTGACGGCGGCTTTGAAACCGCTATTTTTGACTTTATGAATCCTGACTTCACCCCAAAACTGCTGGAGTTAAGAGAGAAATATGTTGAACAGCTAATCCGGCGCATTGACCATCTTTGCAAAACAACGCCATTTGAAAGCTATGTTCTGGGCTGCTCGTGGAGCTGCAATTCATTAATCGGACCGATGATGTGGCGCGAGTGGGATAAACCGGTTATCAAAGCGGTCGTGGATGCCCTGCACCGCCATGGCAAATTACTGCATATACATTTTCACGGCAAGTCAATGGAAACAGTAGCGGATTTTGCCGAAATCGGCATTGACTGCGTTTGCCCGTTTGAGCGCCCCCCCGGCGGTGACTTAACCGGACTGAAAGAACTGCAAATAGTCGAACAACTGCTGCGCGGCAAAACCACAATGAACGGCAATGTGCACACCGTTGAGACGCTGATTCGCGGGACAACCCAGGACGTGCGGAATGAAGTTGGCGAAATTATGCGGGCATTCGCCGGCAATCCGCGGGTAATTGTCGGTACCGGCGACCAGGTCGGGCGTGAAACACCGGAAGAGAATATACACGCGATGATTGATGAAGCTATCAAACTTTCACCACAATGGATGAATTTAAAATCATAACTGTAGAGGGATAATATGACTGACATTAGTCTAAACTTTATGCCGGCATTCTTTCATAAGCACCTCGGGGTGAATTATGGAGAGGCCTACTATTTTGACTTGGGTCACAAAGAAGAGGTTTCCATAGCGGAGCAAAAACTGCTTTATGATTTTTTTGGCGATTTTGGAGTAAGCTCGCAAAAACCGCAACCGGATACCAATGTATTCATCCAATCCGTTGATTTGATTATGAAAACTCAGGGCGCGGAATGGCGTTTTCCTGATGACGGCACGGTAGAAAGCTGGGGCAAACCCTGGGAGCACCTCAGCCCGGAAGAAATCATGAAGATTAAGCCGGAAGATGTGGCACATCACCCGGTAGTTGACAGAATGATTGCACTTTACGAGGTTGTGAAGCGCCATCATGGTGATGCCGCTGACATCTGCTTCACCAAATCGGGGATGATGAATATCCATACGCCTTATACCGCGGCACATCAGCTATGCGGTGAAGAAGTATTCATTACGATGATGACTGAACCGGAAGCGGCGCAGCGTATTTTTACCAAGTTATGGGATATTTATCAAGCTATTTACAGCCGTTTTGCCGCAGTTACCGGGGTAAAATTCAATGCTATTTCGCTGGGTGATTGTGCGGCATCGATGCTTTCACCGGAAGTTTACCGTGAGGTGGTTTTGCCGGTTAACAGTATGATTTCGCGGCAGTTTGATACAGTTTACTACCATTCCTGTGGTTCTTCAACGCATTTAATTGATGAATTTGCCAAGCTGCCTGGACTTGGTCATATTCAACTCGGAGCCGGGACAGACTTGGAAAAAGTTTATGACACGATGAGCGGTGTCCACATAATGCCGCTGCTGGATAACGTGATGATGATGCAGGCTAAACCTGACACGGTAAAAAATGAAATTGAAAAATTAATGAATACTATCACCAAATTTAACCAGCACACGATTTTAGCATGGGCATTTGACCGCGAGACTCCAGTCGAAAATGTCCGCGCCCTCTATGATACAGTAAAAAAAGAGGATATGAAAAAATGACAAAGCGAATTATGCTGCTTGGCGATTCCATTCGGATGAGTTATCAGGGAATGGTGCAAAATTTATTAAAGGACGAAGCCGTAGTTTGGGGACCGGAAGAAAATTGTCAATACAGTTTATATACCGCGATGCGGCTGGACGCATACTTAAACGAATTCGGCTCACCCGATGTGGTGCACTGGAACAACGGGCTGCACGATTTAGGATGCCGCCTGCAGCGCGGCCCGATGCAGTTCAGCATTGGTGACTACCTTATCAATCTCAGCACCATTCTGACCAGATTGACAACGGCAGGAGCCAAAGTGATTTGGGCATCAACCACACCGGTAAATGATGTTACGCCGCCGGTGATTCCAAACTGGTGCTGGGCAAACACTGACGTGGTCAAGTATAATTTATGCGCCGGCAATCTGATGCGCGCCCATAGCGTTACAGTCAATGATTTATACAGTGTCATTGCCGGTCATCCCGAATATTACAGTGATGACAATATTCATCTGGCGGAAAGCGGCAAAATGGCCTGCGCGCAGCAGGTGGTAAAAATTTTACGGGAAAATTGGTAATTCGGGCAAATTAACGCTATTTTAAGTGGAGTACTAGTACCTTTGAAATCAGCGCTAACTTCTAATTTTAGGAATAAATAATGAAACGCAGTGAGATTAATAAAAATATCCAGACCGGCATAGATTTTTTCAGTTCAATGCAGTTTTTGCTGCCGCCGTATGCCTATTACACAATCGAAGATTGGCGCAAATGCAAGAACTGCCGGGAAATATTAGACCTGGGATTAGGCTGGGATATTACTACATTCGGCAGCGGTGATTTCGTCAATATGGGACTGCTGCTGTTCACGCTGCGCAACGGCAGACTGAATTCGTCAGTTTACCCCAAGCCTTATGCCGAAAAAATTATGATGGTGCTTGAAGGTCAGGTTACGCCGCGCCATTTTCATTGGAGCAAACGCGAGGACATCATCAACCGCGGCGGTGGTAATTTAATCATCGAACTCTACCATGCCGATCCAAGCGCAAACCGGCTTACCGGCGATGATTTTGACATTGTCGTTGACGGCTTTAAGCGGCGGATGCGTTCCGGTGAAAAATTAATTTTAACTCCTGGCGAAAGCGTCTGCCTGGAATCAATTCATGGTCACACTTTTTACGGTGAACCAGGCAAAGGCGCAGTGCTGGTTGGCGAAGTGTCTATGGTCAATGACGACACCAATGACAATTGCTTCGTTGACGGTATGCCGCGCTTCGACCCTATCGAAGAAGATGAACCGGTCAAATGGCTGCTCGCCACCGATTATCCGCGGCTGATGAGTTAAATATACTCAAAAGAGGTAAATTAATACCAATTCGCTTTCATTGATTGACAAACGATTGGTCTTTGGCACCGATTTTTGCCATAAATCCTCGTACGATATCCATATCGTCCTGCGGTTTATAACCAAAATCCATCGCCAAGCTCCTAATCGTTATTGTCTATGACTGATCGCTCATTGATATAAAAACTCTTTTGAAATTATTGCATCAGTTGTTTTTTTAGTCGTTATGATATTTGATACCGCGCATAATCGCTACAGCACGGTAAATTTGTTCAGTCAGCAGCAGTCGAGCCAGTTCGTGAGTAAAAGTCATTTTTGACAGTGAGAGCAGCAGGTCGGCCCGCTGCTTGACGGCATCGCTCAGCCCATACGGTCCGCCGATAACAAAAACTATTTTCCGGTCAATGCCGGCTATAGTTTCGGAAAACTGATGTGAAGCGATGTTTTTACCATCTTCACTCAAAACGATGATATAGCCCTTTTCTTTTGACAGTGCGTCATTGATGCGGGTGCACTCTTTATCTTTGTCGCCATCTTTTAGTTCGACGATTTCGATTTTAGCGAAAGCTGCGAGTCGCTTTTCATATTCAGCAGTTTTGGCGGCGATATTTTTATCTTTGATGCTGCCAACGGTTATAATTTTTATCAACATAGTGTTCCCCTGCCCCAACTTATCATTCACTAATTTGGTTTTATAGAAATTTTCTGAGAAAAGAATTTACAATTTTTGATATTCATACCAACGGCAAGCGGGACGCTGCTTGATGCCGCGGTTTGTTCAAGCTCCGCCTGGATATCTAAGTGCAGCGGACCATACCGCAGTTCGTCTATCGGGAAATAGGCATTAATAACGCTTTTAAGTAATTTATTGGCGGCAGAAGCAATAAACGTTACCCGGATGCACATACACATAATGCCGCCAATATTATCGGTGGAAACAAATTCAGCGGTTCCGCTTAAATGCTCCGGTTTGGCAATAGCGCTGCGGTACGCCGCCGCCAGTAATTGTAAATTTGGTGTCCAGTGGTCACCAATCTTGATGGTTCCCGGACTGCCATAGACCGTTTCGCCGTTAAGCCCGCGCGGCAGGCTAATGATCATAGCTAATGCCGCGGCTGTTTCAGGTTGAACTTGTTTACCGGAAGCCGAATCAATCACGGTTGTGCTGCCTGATTCAGCGTCGAGCATCATTCGCGGCGGACAAACGATAGACTGCTCAACCCCATTTTCTAGCCGGGATATTTTAGCATCGAGGATAACAATTTTTTCAGGCTTGTCTGAAAAAACTAATGTTCCGGCAAGATAAATTTTTGTTTCAATTATGCTGGTATGCTGTTCAGCGGCAGCCGTGCTAATAACGGTTTCCTCTTTCCAGCCGGTAACCGCCTTACAATCATATTTACTTTCAGATTTTGCTGTTCTGGAAAAATTGCCGGACCCGCATTCAGCAGTATTACTGGTAATAATACAGCAGCACAGCGCAGCGGAAATTTGATAACAGCGCTTAAGCGAAATCATCATCAAGAATGGACATTTCATTTTCGACAAATTCCATTGCTTTTTGGAAGGCTCTGGCACGATGACTAATGGAGTTTTTTACGGTTTGGTCAAGTTCGCCAAAAGTTTGTTCATAGCCGTCTGGAATAAAAATCGGGTCATATCCGAAACCGTTGACGCCGCGCGGAGCAGTAGTAATCCTGCCGGCAACTTCGCCACGGAATACTTCAATTACTTCGCCGTTAATCGCAATTGCAATAGCGCAGACAAATTTTGCACGCCGGTTCGGGTTATCGCCGAGTTCGGCAAGAATGCGTTCGATTCTGGCGGTGTCACTGCCGGCATATCTGGCGGAAAGAATACCTGGAGCATTATTAAGTGCTTCCACTTCTAATCCGGAATCATCAGCGAAAGCGGGAATGTCGCAATAGTTGTTGGCGGCAAGCGCTTTGATGGCAGCATTCTCTTCAAAAGTTTTACCATTTTCCTCGATTTCAGGAAAGTTTTTATAGGCATTCAGTCCGACTACTTCGACTTTTTGGTCTTTAAGCAGTTCGCGATATTCGGACAATTTATGTTCATTGGCGGTTGCGGCGACGATTTGAGCCATAGGATATCCTTTCAAAATTATTTAAACGACAATCAATTATCTGGGTTTGTATTTAAACTCAACATCTTTTATATTAGTCGTTTAGCCGGATAATTCAAGCTGCATAAAGAGTTTAACACAGATGAACTTCGATAATATTCAAAACTTTCTCGGGGCATTTCGCGGATGCCGGATTGGAGTTGGATTCAGCGGCGGCGCGGACAGCACCGCACTGCTGTTGTTACTGAATGACTGCGCAAAAGAGCTAAAATTAAAATTAACCGCAGTACATTTTGAACATGGCATCCGCGGGAAAGCCAGTATCGATGACGCTGCGTGGTGCAAAACATTTTGCAACAAACAAAATATCCAGTTCAAGCTGGTTTCGCTGAATGTGCCGGCTAACATCAAATCCGGAGAAAATACCGAAAGTTGTGCCAGAAGAATGCGTTTAGACTATTGGCGGCAATTCACATCAAAAACCAAACCAACCATAGTCGCGCTTGGACATCATAACGGCGATGCGGTAGAAAACCTGTTTATCCGTTTGTGCCGCGGTGCTAACGCCTCCGGCCTAACTTCACTGCGCCGTACTACTGTCGTCGCCGGCATTACCTTCATACGGCCGCTGCTGGAATATAAGAAAACTGAACTAACCGCACTGCTGCATTCGCGCGGTATCAGAGACTGGCGTGAAGATGCATCCAATAATGACACGCAGATAATCCGCAATTTTTTCCGGCAGGAAATTATTCCCGCCATAACTAAACAATTGCCCCCTGCGGAGAACGGTATAACTACCGCATTAAATAACTTGCAAGTTGACGCTGATTTCATTGAAAAATGCGCGGCGGCATCATTTGAGGAGCATTGCGGCGACAACATCACCACAGTGGATTTTTGGTTGAATTTAGATGCAGCGCTGTTGCCGCGCGTGCTGCGGTTATGGTTCAGCCGCGCAACTGGAACTGATTTTATTCCTAGCGGCAGCCTGGTGGAACAATTTAAGATGCTGATCGGGCAATCTGCCCGCAGGCGCAGTTTAAAAATTTCACCTGAATACTATTGTCAAATAGCCGGCGGCAGCTGCAGCGTAAAACTATTTAAAAAAAAGTTTGAATCAAAACTGTTGCGGTGGCAATGGCAGCAGTTCCCGGAACTGGAACTGGTTGACGGCATTAAACTGACCGCAGCAACTTTCAAGTCTGTAAAAAACATCAAAAACGGCGGCGATGCGGTGACGGTATATTTTGACGCCGGCGCGATGCCGGCGGAGATAGATATCACACCGCGCCAGAATGGTGACCGGATGGTGCCATTCGGTGCAGCAAGCGAAGTAAAGTTAAAAAAAATAATCATTGACGCAAAGCCGGCAGAACATCTGCGTGAACATATTTGGGTACTGCGCTGCGGTGATAAAATTATTTGGGTGCCCGGCATTAGGAGAGCAAACTGTTTTCCACTTACTCCGGCGACTAAAAAAATTCTGCGGCTGAAAGTATCCTACGGCAAGACATCTGATTGATTTTGCGGTGAGACCTTACCTAAACAGTTATTGCCGTGGTGTTATTGCCGGAGCCAGCGCGATGCGGAAACCTAGACCGCGATACAAGTAATCCGGGGCAATGGCGTTGCGGTTGGCGACGCGGCAATCTGAATCCATACTATCCCAGCCGCCACCGCGGGTGACGCGGTATTCGCCTGTTTTTGCGCCCTGCGGATTGGTAACGGCGCCGTCGGTATAATTACCATACCAGTCATAACACCACTCCCAAACATTACCGCTCATATCATAAATTTTTAATTCATTAGGAGAAAAAATACCGATATCAATCGGTCCTGAGGATTTTTTGCCGCAGGATGCCACCGCTGCCGGGTCGTTACTGCCGGAGAAGATGAAGTTTTTGCTCAAGGTTCCGCCTCTGGCGGCGAATTCCCATTCGGCCTCAGTTGGCAGGCGGTATTCATAACCGGCAGGGATATTGCCGGCTTTTTGTTCTATGGTGGTGAGTTTACGGCAAAATTCCATAGCGGCAGCCCAGGTGATGTTGTCAACCGGCCGGTAAGGGTCCTTAAATTGACTTAACTCGGCGCCATCTATCACAAAACTAAATTGTTTTTGAGTAACTTCATAGCGTCCGATCCAGTACTCTTTAGTCAAAGTTACCTGATGAAGTTTTTCATCTTCGGCATAATTCAGCGCCTTTGGGTCCCCCCCCATCATAAATGAACCTGGTGCAACACTAACCAGCGCTAATTCAATATCTTCAGAAAGTTTAACGATACGGTCGCCGGCGTTGGGAATTACCGCGGGTCTGAGTTTTGAGCGGTTATCTACTGCCGGGAAAACTGCTGCCACAACCCTAACTTTACCAGTCTGGGTCTCGTTAAGCTTAGCCTTTATTTGAGTTATCTCCTCCTGCAAAGCGGTGATGCAGTCATGAGAAGCGGCAGATATTTTTTCATTATCAGCATAAGCTGACTTAATTTTCTCCTGCAGTTTAGCAATTTCAGCCTCATACTCACTGGACTTTGTTTTAAAAGCAGTATTAACTGCGGCAATATCAGCATTAGCTTTAACTAGTTCAGCTTCTGCTTTATCATTCTGCAGCTTTAAAAAAAGTAAAATCAGCAGTGTAATTACGCACAAAGTCATTCCAATAAATTTGCCGCGGCGTTCGCCGCGCTGACCAGTAAGATTAGCATCCATAACTGCGCTCCGTTTTCAATAGATTTAGGAAAACTCAATAACAAAACAGCCGGCGGCAAAAACTTGGAACTAGTG
>CAZITV010000085.1:0-9792 GCA_964542255.1 uncultured Victivallaceae bacterium | reverse complement strand
TTAAAGCGTAATTCCAAAATCTTTTGGTAAAAAGTGGTATTGCTGGCGGCAGAAATTACAGGTGATACCGGGATGCGGGTTTTCTTTGAATAGCGCGGTTAGTTCATTTTTATCGAGGACGCTCATTGCGCTGCGCATTTTTTCAAGAGAACAACTGCAGCGGAATCCCGGACTGTTGCCGTAGCTATAAGATAATTGTTTGGGGTCGTCGCTGCCGGTGGCGGCGGCAACCAGTTTCCATAATTTTTTTTCTGAAGGAAGATTGGTCATGAGTAAATTGGCAAACTTTTCCGAGACAATATTTTTTCTAAGAATGTCAAACTTTTCCAAATTGCATCCCGGCATCGCCTGCAGCATAAATCCGGCGGCGATTTTCACCGGGCGCTCCGGATCGCTATCAAATTCCATAGCGATAGCGAATTCTGTCTCCAGCTGGTCGCTCAGCGAAAAAAAGAAGCCGGCATCGGCGGCAGGGTCGTTAAACGCGGTGCGTGTTTTACCGGAATTCAAGATGGTGCCTTCACATGATTTGATTACCGAAATAAAGCCATCACCACTCCCGAAAAGCTCATCTTCACACTTGACATCATTCATTAAGTGGTTAGGTGAAATCAAGCCGCGGATATCGCAATCAGCATTCACATCCACCAAAATATGCTTTAATTTGCCGGAATATTCCCAGCGAAAAGAGTAGCGCTCCATTCCAGTCAACAGCGGTGAAACCAGTGCTCCAACCAGCAGTGAGCCAATAAATAATTCGGCTGCCAGCGGGTCGGTATCATGAGCGATTACACCAAAATTAGCGGTTCCCGTTGCGTCAGCAAAGACGAACCGGATATTATCGCCGGTGAGAACACCGCGTAACAAATAGTCGGAATTTATCATGATTACACACTAATTAGAATAAGCCAAACACAATCTATACGCAATTTTCAGCTTTACAGAGTACTAAAAAAGCCGCAAAGGAAACTTCACCAATAACCTTTACAGCTTCACTTTTGCCGGATGCGGTTTATTGCATTTTATTATGAGGTAGTTGCAAAACTATAGAGTTTTGAAATTAGCTCTTATGATTACTGAACGCGTTCAATCGTGATATCGGGGTCGATTTCTTCGCGCAGGATTCTTTGCAGTCCATCCTTGATCGTCATGGTGGCGTGCGGGCACATACCGCAGGCGCCGCGCAATCTGACGTTCACCGTTTTATCATTAATTTCCACGATTTCCAAATCTCCGCCGTCGGCTTGGAGATGAACTCTTAATTCATTAAGACGCTTTTTAATTTTTTCGTGCAGTTCAGACATTTTTTGCTCCATGGTTAGGCGGCGGAACGTTTCCGACGCAGTTAATCGCTAATACTGAGTATAAAATTACATCAGAATAACCATTTTGTCTAATTTAAATAATTTTTTTAAGAAAGATTTACCAAAATTAACCATTACCGGACAAAAGCCAGCACTACAATATGTATCGTTCCTACAGAACTCCTGTTTTTATTGATCATTATACACCGGACTGAAGTCCGGCGCTACAATATGTATCGCTCCTATGCAGCATATTTAATACCAATTTGCAATCAGTCATTGACAATGACGATTAGGAATTTGGCGATGGATTTTGGTTATAAACAGCAGGATGATATAAATATTGCACGAGGATTTATAGCAAAAATCGGTGTCAAATAACAATCGGGTGTCAATCAATGATTGCGAATTGGTATAAGCCGCTATACAGTGTCAGTGTTTGATGGAAAAATCGGTACCAAAGGTCAATTGTTTGTCTATTAATGAAAGCAAATTGGTATAAACTAAAAGAACTTTCTGATAACAGCGGACAAAGAGTTTTTATCATATGGTTTGGCGATAAAACTGTTACAACCGGAGTCAAACATTTGTTTTTGTTCGGTCTCGAGCACGTGAGCGCTTTGGGCAATAATGATGACATTGGTGTTAAAGGCTCGGATTTGTTTAGCGGCTTCAATGCCGTTGGTGCCCGGCATCGCAATATCCATTAAAATCAGATCAACATCAGGATTGTTGCGGCAGAGCGCGATGGCATCGTTTCCAGTTGTGGCGGTCAACAGTTGTTTAGCGAATGGTTTGAGCAAAATTGAGAGCAATAATTGTGAGTTTTCATCATCATCGGCGACAATAATTTTTAATTGTTTTGCGCTGTGCCCGGTGACTTCGATACTGTTCAACCTCGTCAACTCGGTGGACACCTTATTGCCCGGTAGCGCCACTCTGAAGAGAGCGCCTTGATTTGGTTCGCTTTCAACAATAATGCCGCCGCCATTTTTTTCTGCGAACTCTTTGCAGAGCAGCAGGCCTAAACCGGTACCGGTTTCGCCATTAGTCCCCCTGCGGTTAGCTTTGGCGTCAATATGGAATAAGTCATTTATTATTTCCCGGCTCATACCAATTCCTGAATCTTTAACCGATATTTCGATAAAACCGTTGTCTAATTGCAGTGCCGTAATGGAGATAGCGCCACCGTCCGGAGTAAATTTTATGGCATTGGAAACGAGGTTGCGGATAATGGTTTGCAGCATTGAACGGTCCGCAATAACCGCCAGGCTGCTATCAATGGTGCAGGTAATTTTAAGATGTTTATTGTCAGCCAAGGCCAGCAACAACGTGATTGAATCATTGATGCATTGTTCCAAGTGAACAATTTCAGGATTACACGCTACCAATCCTTCACGCATTCGCGACCAGTTCAACAGGTTATTGAGGAACCGGTAAAGGTCGGATGCTGATTTATTCAATTCCAAAGAAATCCGCTGAATTTCGCTATGAGTCAATTCTGGCAGCGAATCGGCCATCATTTGCGTCATTCCCAAAAATCCATTAAACGGACCGCGCAAGTCGTGAGCGATGATGGACAAAAACTTATCTTTACAGGAATTGGCCTGGAGTAATTCTTTATTTTTGCGTTCAATTTCCACCGCCGCCTGTTTTCGCTCAGTAATATCGTGCAAACACCCCAGAATAAAAGGTTTACCGGCAACGACAATGCTATCCAGAGAAACTTCGGTATAAAATTCTGAACCATCTAAACGGCGGTTTAACCATTCAAATTTTATCATACCCTGCGAGTATGCCTGGTTAATTTTCTCCTGTGCGCTCACTGAGGAAAGCTTGCCGTCAGGTTGAAATTCCGCAGAAAAATTGCTGGGCGGCTTGCCAATAAGAGCATTGCGGTTCGTTCTCAAAAGCGCCTCTGTGGCGTGGTTGCAATCCGTAATTACACCATCGCAGACAATAAACAGCGGATCCGGTGCATCAGTGAATAAAATGCGGAATTTTTCTTCACTTTCCAACAGCGCATCCTCTGCTGCTTTCCGCAGCAAATAATTTTTCTTTTCCAGACGAATAACAAAAATCCATGCTGCCAGCAGCAACGGCAACAGGATTAAAGTCAGGATTAGCGCCAAGGACAAACGCCGTGACTCTGCTTTCATCATTACTTTGGTTTTGTTGGCAAGCTGATTTCTGGCTTCATTCAAACCAACGGCACAATTTTTTTGCGCTTCATTATAAACTTTTGAATTAAGGAAGGTTTGCGCCGGTTCTTTTTTTCCCTGCCGAAGCAATACGAAAACCTGAGTTTCAATTTTTGCTGTGGCATCGCAGGAGTTAATAATTTTTTGCATGACAGCGGCATCAGCAATGCCTGTTGATTGCGTTGTCATAGCTTGAACCGTCTGTTTTAGCTGCGGTTCAAAAGCTTTATATCTGGCTTCCCATTTAGCTTCACCAGTTACCGCTGCCATCTTGGCAGACATTGACATTGCCTCGCACAAATAGGCAAGCCGGGTATTTGACTCAAAAAATTTTGCCCCGGCAATAAAAAAATTATTAAAATCTCGATAATGCACCCAGCGTTCCCATACCAGGTATCCTAAAAAAAATTGCGATAAAACCGCGGCAATGATAATCGAACGCTTGTAATGCCAGCTTGACTTAATCTTAATCATTGTTTTGGCTTCTGACATTGCTCTATCCTAACCATTATAGCATTACTTCTAAACATTAGTAGATATGATAACCCCGTTTTTAGCGATAAACCGCCTTACGATTTATAACGACACCATTTCCAGGCTTCATACGGTGTTTATTAATGTGACTCCGATATTATAATACCGAAATTCACTGCCATTCTAAAGTAAACCAAAGACGTTAATCATTCAATCCAAAATCTTGAAGTTATAAGCAATTAATCATAAATAAATACTGCAAATCAGCGAATATTTAAAAATTATTTATTAATTTAGACTTGCTTTTTAAAAAAAACAAGATATAATTATTATCATAATATAGCTATAACCGATAATTTTAAGGTTTGAGATGAAAGTCACCCGTAAAGACAGCATTTATCCGCAAGTTGCCGATGAACTTCGTCGCGGCATTCTGAGCGGACTCGAATTGGGCACGCTGCCAGGAGTCCAACAGTTGGCGAAAAGATTCTCAGTCAATTTCATGACGGTGAATAAGGCGCTGAATGTATTGGAAGCGGAGGGGCTGGTGAAACGAATTTCGCGCAAGGGAACGTTTGTCAGCAAACATCGGTTAATTGCATTGGCGATGAGAAATGCTGGTTTATGGAGTAATAATACTATTTACATTCAACTTTCAGCGCTGCTGCAGGCAGAACTGAGCAAACGTTCGTGCGCATTGGTTTACTGTAATTTATCCGACGATAACGCGAATCATGCCGAGATGCTGCTGCCGCGTCTTGATGCAGTCGTGCTGGTGGGGTCAAAAAATTTGTTACCGCCGCCGTTAACAAAACTTCCGGCGGTACAACTGCTCGGTCAAGTTGAACCAGACAATAACATGGATCAATTTGCCATAGATAATTATCGTGTTGGCGAACTGGCGGCGGAATATCTGGCATCAAAAGGCTGCAGGCGGGCAATATATTTAAGTATGTTTCGTCCTCCTGCCACAGTTGCTCGTGAAGCAGCATTTTTAAAGAAGGCGGCGGCATTGGGAATGGAATGCCGCTCGTTTCATGATAATGCCGAATCCTACCATACATACGATGCTGCCGCGGGATTATTAGAGAAATATGAAAACAGCGGATATAACGCAACCGGGATATTTGCATCGAACGATCAAGTCGGGACAATTGCAGTAAATCATTTTCTATTGAAAGGAAAACTGCCCAACCGCGATTTTTATTTAGTAGATTGTAATAACCCTGGTCAGCAGCTGCTGCCGCGGGAGTTTGAACATGCCAGTATTGATTTGAATTTATCGGCGATTGTTTCGACTGGAATGGCGCACTTGTTTGAGAAACTCTCCGGTTGCGATTTACCGGTACAAAAGCAGGTGTTTGAACCAAACCTATGCACGGCGGGGAGTTAATATGTTCAAGATCAATCTACAGGAGTGCTATGGTAAATTATAAGCGATGGGCACTAGCCGCGGCATTAATGATTGCGGGTTATACCACGGCAGGCATTGGCAGCGCTAACGCTGCCGAATTAAATGTTTCAGGTGACAATTCCGGACAACCTTTGAGCACCGCGAAGCAGGATAATAAGTTGCCCCAGCAGTCATTAAATAATAATCAGTCAGGAACAGACAATAATAATAAAAAGGTTAATAAAATGAAAAAAATAGTGCTGCGTTCGAGCTGGCAAACAGTAAATATCGGCGATATCTCCCATTCGCCGGGGATGATGGAAATTTTAACAAAAAATTTGCCGGATGTTCAAATTACCCTGTGGCCATACCATGTCGAGAATGGTGTAGAAGAAATGCTGAACAAATATTATCCCCAGGTAAAAATAGTCAAAGGCGAACGGTATTCACCGCAAATTGATCAATTATTCGCCGAGTCCGACTTTTTTCTGCACGGCTCCGGGCCGATGGTTGCGGTTGATGATATAATTTACTGGAGAAGCAAAACCAATAAACCCTATGGTTTTGGCGGCATCACGATTGAGTCCGTCAGCAGCCAATTGCGCGAAATCTTAGACGGAGCACAATTTTTCTTCGCCCGCGACTCAATCACCGAAAAATTAATCAAATCGAGCAATATCCAGTGTCCGCTCATTGAATTTGGGCCTGATGCCGCATTCGCAATGGTTAAATCAAACGATGAAACTAATAAAACTTTTATGACTGAACATGCTCTGGAGCCGGGTAAATTTTTATGTGTGGTATCCCGTATCCGCTATACCCCCTATCATCTCATTAAACCGGAGATAAAATTGGAAGGTCTGACATTGGAACGGTATAAATGCAGTTTGCAGCATCAGGACACCGACCTCGCACCGTTAATCGGGTTAATTAAAAAATACATTGCCTATACCGGCGAAAAAGTCGTACTTTGCCCTGAAATGAGTTATGAGATGGAACTTAATTATAAAGAAATATATTCTAAACTGACTCCGGCAGAACAGCAAAAAACCATTTGTATGAAAAACTACTGGCTGCCGGATCAGGCAGTTGCTCTCTACAAAAAATCCCGGTGCTTAGTCAGTATGGAAATGCACTCTCCAATCCTCAGCCTGGCGCAATTAATCCCCAGCTTTTACCTGCAGCTGCCAACCGACACCTGCAAAGGCGAAATGTGGCACGATATCGGACTGTCCGAATGGATTCACAAAGTTCCAGAAAAATCCGCTGATGATATCTGGCCATATTTAAAGGCAGTCATTGACAATCCCGCAGAAAGCAAAGCCAAAGCAGCCAAGGCAATGACCCTGGTAAATGAACGGCAGCGGCAAATCGCCACTGCTATCGATAATATACTTAACCGCAGAGCGGTTGCGCCCTGTAAAACAAATGGAGGCCGTAAGTGAAAATCATGCAATGTTCCCGGTACGGAAAGCATTTTACTTTCACCCTGATTGAGTTACTGGTTGTTATTGCCATCATCGCTATTTTAGCTGCGATGCTGTTGCCGGCTCTGGCCAAAGCAAGAGAAAAAGCCCGTGACGCAAAATGCAAAAGTAACCAAAAACAAATCGGCACAGCGTTTGCCTTATACGCGAATGATTGCGCGGATTATGCCCCGGCGATGCAATTGTACAATGCTGGCGCCAACAGATATGATTTTTGGGTCAACCAGCTAATTGCCCATACACTTGTCAGTCCGGCAATTTTTTGGTGTCCGCAAATTACCGATGATCGTGCGAACCTCTGGAAATCGACATCAGCAATGACTTTCAAAAATTCGCCATTTACCGCCACCACTGAATCGTTAGGACGCTACCCGGCCTATGGAATGGGACGCGGCCTGGAATACAATACCGCACAAGCTGGCAAGGACGTATTTAACGATAAATGCAAAGTTAGCAAGATAAAAAATGCCTCAAAGTACGCATTAATTATGGATTGTTACGCCAATGACCGTTGGCAAAATGAAGGCGTTTACATTGGACGTTATCGCTTGCCGGTAAGTTTTCCAGCTTCACTCGGCTGGGGAGTGCTGGACGCACGTCACAGCAGCGGAGTTAACACAACTTATTTTGATGGTCATGTTCAAGGGTCAATTATTCCACGCGGCGGCAATTTTAGGACCTACAGCGCCAGCTACAACCCTAACATGTTTGCACCTTTTGCCGGCACTACCGGTGATTTTTGGGTGCCGAAACAATAACCATGGCAAAAACACTTATATTAATTTTATTGTGCTGTTGTTCAGGACTGTCAACGAAGCTGTCGGCGCTGTCATTAGGCACCAATATTGATGCCTTAAAAAAACAAATTGAGAGCAATCCGGGCAATGACAACGAATGGCAGGCCTGTTTAACGCAAGCTGACAATATTCTGACTAAACCTATTATCAGACGTGTTAATACCCTGGAGGATTTTTCTAAATTAGACGGTAAATGGGCAAGGAAAACCGCTCCGCACGACCGCGCCAAAATGATGACCAACAAGGCCAATGCTAAAATGTTCGCAATGGCCAGTTGTGATGTTGGCAATTCCAATTTAATTTTCAATGAGCTGCCGCTGTTGGCCGCGGCTTACCGGTTAACCCGTGACGATAAATATCTGGATTACATCAAGCGCCAGCTTGAAGAAATTGTCTCGTGGGATGAATTGCAGCGCCAGGGTTGGACCCTCAGGCCGGAATCTGTCAATAACTTTAAACCGCGTGACGGTGTCTGGCTTGCCACCGGACACACCATTGCCGGAATATCACTGATGCTTGACATTTTGCCGGAAACCTCCATCAACGGTGAATTAAAATTAAAATTAGACGAATTATTCAAACGTGAACTAAAATTGGCAGTCAGTGACTGGACTGCTGCAGTGCCGTGGTACGTCAGATCCAAAAAAATAGAATCTAATCAATGGATTGTTCCTGCTTCAGGTATTCTGCTGGCCTCGCTCTACCTCGGCAAAAACAACTACCCGGAAGCTTACAACCTGGCAAAAAATGCTTTAAAGCAATCACTCGACGCGATGGGAGAAGAGGGTGCCGCCTCTGAAGGCATCGGCTATGCTATCGAATGGACTATCCCCTCACTGGCGCTGGCCGCATACTTTATGGATAAATATCACGACTCTGAATTCACCAATCATCCCTTTCTAAAAAATTATCCCAAGTGGTTAAGCACCGCCTATCAACCGGGTGAAAATGTTATGAATGCCTTTGACTGGTGGGTCAGTCAGCGCGGCAACTATCGCCTTTTTGCCTCAAAAATTGCTGTTTTAACCGTTTTGTCTAATGACCCGGTTTTACAGTGGGTACTATTTAATTATCACAAACAGGTGCCGCGCGATGTTTTCGGGATGTTGGCGCTGGGCATGGATGCAAAACGAATGCAGGAGCCGCCATTATTTGGCGCCTACAAACGCGGGGCGCTGGCAATTTGGCGCAGCTCATTTCAGCCTGATGCTGACGGTGTCTGGGTACGCGGTTTTCATCCTAACGATTTTCACTCCCACGGCGACTCCGGACATGTTAATTATATCAAGAACGGCAAAATTGTTCTGCTGGAGGCTGGTACCGGTGGATACAGCGATCCGAGACAGAAAACCGAGTACAGCCCGTTCAGCGGACACAATGTCCTCCAGGTCAATGACACCAACGGCACCATTGTCAAAAAAAATGTTCCCATTATTATCGAAACATTAAATAATGCTGGCGGCAAAATTCAGCTTAATTCCGGCAGCGTCTATCCTGAAATCAATTCCTGGTTGCGCACTGTTCAATGGGACACCAAACAACTCGAAATCAATGATAAAATTGATACCAAGAATAACCTGCCGCAGCAACTACTGCTGCGCTGGCATCTCGGCAGTGAAAATAACGCGCAACTAGAATCAGCGAACAATGGAATGAGTTGGAAAATTTTTATTCCCGCCGGGAAAATCACTCTGCCCGCGTGGCATGGCGAATGGTTTATCGAAGGTTTCAATAAACCTCAAGGCAGTGAAATCATCGAAACCGCGGCAATAACTATTGAAATGTCCTCAAATATTCCAATCACCGTTACTCAAAAAAAATATATTGACCATACCTTCAAGTTTAGGGCGCGTTATCATGAACACACACTCCTGGAAGTTAGACCGGCTCAGCCAACCGGCAATTGGACAGTAACTACCAGCGTCCAGGCAAAATAACCCCACCGGCAACGTCCGCCGGGTCTGAATTATAAAATATGTGTAATACCAAAGAGCAATCACTCTTCAAGAGGGGTTATTACCATCGCTATCAAGTTAAGGAATTTTGAACAGAATATCCAATAACCAGTCCCGCAAAGCGGGATCCCGCGAATGCGGGACGGACATTGGATATTCGATCCTTAGCTTGATAGCTATG
>CAZITV010000084.1:9043-9795 GCA_964542255.1 uncultured Victivallaceae bacterium | reverse complement strand
CAAAATAAAAATCTCACCGCAATGCTCGAAAAAGCGCGCGAAGAAAATAGTAGTTTAACCGCTGATGCTAACCGTCTCCGTCAGGAGCAAAGCAAAATTGCGCCACTGCAGGAAAAATTGGCGGTGCTAGAGCAAAAATTACAAAACCACCAGGCAAACGAGCAAAAAATCGCCGTTTTGACTACCGAACTGCAGCAGTCAAAAGCGAACAGCAAAACAAATGAATTTGATGAACTGCAAAACAAGTATAAGCAATTACAGACCTCGCATCAGCAGGCTTTGCAAAGCATTAATAATTTACGTCAAAACGACCAAATGAAATCAGTTTCAGTCGATGATATGAATAAAAAATTATCTGCAATGGCGGATAAACTCAAACTGGAAAATCAGCAAATTTCCGGTGATAATGAAAAACTTAAACTTGAAAACAGCCGCATGAACGCAGTGCTGCAGGAACTGGATAGGTTAAAAAATCGCCAAAGCACAGAAACCAAACGTATTTCTGATTTGGAAATGAAGCTGAATGCCGGCGATGCACAAATTGAGTCGCAAAAAGAAAAAATTATATCACAAGATGTCAAACTTAATGAATTAATTCGGCAATTGACCGCCAAACATAACGAGTTAGATAAGGTTAGTGCTGAAAAAAATGCATCATTACAAAAGGTTGAAAAACTGAACGAATTTGACCGCCAGCTTGCCGCAAAACAGAGCGAATTGGAACAGAGCATTACAGAGAAAAATGCAGCGTT
>CAZITV010000084.1:0-8943 GCA_964542255.1 uncultured Victivallaceae bacterium | reverse complement strand
AGATTGAAAAACTAAATGAATTGAATAAACAGTTTGCCGCAAAACAGAGCGAATTGGAACAGAGCATTACAGAGAAAAATGCAGCGTTAAAAAAGATTGAAAAACTAAATGAATTGAATAAACAGTTTGCCGCAAAACAGAGCGAATTAGAAAAAAGTAACGCAGAAAGAGACGCGGCACTGCAGAAACTGGCGAAAATAAGCAATTTCACCCAGCAGCTGGCTGCCAAACAAAATGAGTTGGAACAAGCGCTAAATGAAAAAAATGCGGCACTGGAAAAAATCGAAAAACTCAGTGAAATGCTCGCTTTGGAAAAAATCAAAAAAAGCGCACTAACTGTCAGCGAAGGCAGAAATGATAATTCGAAACCAGTAAAATTTACTCCAATTAAAATCGTCGCAGGCGAAAGCAAAAATAAAGAAACCGTCGCAGACCTGCTAAAAAATGGCGCGCAGGCTGAAAAACAACAGGATTATGAAATTGCCGAATGGAATTACCAGCAGGTGCTCGAAACTCAACCGGCAAATGCCCAGGCCAATAGCTGTCTTGGCAAAATTGCACTAATGAAAGAAGAATTTGACCGCGCTGCCACGCTGCTGGCAAACGCATTTAAGGTTGAGCCGGACAACGCCGACTTAGCCGCAGATTACAGCGCCGCGCTGAACGGAATCAGACAATACAAACAAGCCGAATCAGTATTATTATCTGCGCTCGGCAATAACGGCAACTCTTACAAATTAAGACATAATTATGGATGCACTCTGCTGGCAACCGGCAACTTCGCTGAAGCAGAAAAAGAGTTGCGCACAGCATTAAAATTAAAACCTGAAGCCGCAGACACAATGCAGAAATTAGCGCTCGTCCTGATGAAAAACCCGAAAGAAAACCGCGCGGCTGCCGCAAAACTGTACCGGCAATCCCGTAAGCTCGGCGGCAACCTTGAAGTTGAGCTGGAAACGTTGACCAGCGGACTGGCAGCGCCGGAATTAAATGACGCGCAGGCTTTCCTGATTCAAGCCGCTGCCGAAGCGGAAAAAAGCAAAGATTGGCGCACCGCGGCATGGAATTATTCGCAGATACTGGAAAATGACAAGACCAACGTTACCATCATGGAAAAACTGGCCATCATTTATCTGATTCAGAATAAACCTGATGATTGCCTGAAAACTTTTAATGGCTGCACCGAAAATATCACGGTACAACTTGCCTCCGCCTATGCTAATATTCTGCGCGGCGATGGGAAAAAAGCTGAAAAATTATTTGAAAAAGCTAATGCCGCTATCTCCGCTCAGCCGTCATATCAAAGACCGGATTTGCTAAAGTTGACCGACTCACTTGTCCTCGCCAAAATAGCAAAACTACCAGATGCGGCGGCGCTTGAAGCATTATTTAAAACAGGTTCACAAAAATAATAAATGTCACCTGCAAGCTATGCAAATCAATAGAACAACCTGGCTGAGTATCCTGATATTACCGCTGGCTGCCGGGCTATTGGCGCGCATCGTCTTATTTTATGATTTGTGGCATTCACCAATCCGCTATTATTCGCGCCTAATCGGCTTGGATATGCAGTCCAATCTAATTCTCGGCGGCTGGCTTTATAACGGCTTCTCGGTTTTTACTATTCACAAATTCATCATTGCTGCCGTAATGTTTTTTAATCATGGCGAGCATTGTCCTGAGGCAGTAATTCTAATTCAAATGCTGCTGGGATTATTGGTTGGCCCGCTAACGGCCTGGTGCTGCTGGCAACTAACAGGTAAAAGGCTCTGGGCCGGAGCATCTGGTGTTACCGCCGCGCTTTATGCCCCGGCGCTCCTGCACGAATGCCTGACGCTGCGCGAAAGTACGCAAATTTTTCTGGCGGTATTATCTCTGGCCGGAGTCATTTTGGCACGCCGCACCCGCTACAACAATTATGCGCTATTTCTCTGCGGCACGGGTTTGGCGCTGCCCTGCCTGGTGCGGATATCCTCCCTGCCCTTCCTTGGTCTGGCATTACTCTGGCCAGTTTGGGGATTAGTCAGAATGGCAATACAAAAGAAAATTTCGTTTCGGCTTGCCGGCGCTAAGGTTGGCTTGATAGCAGGCGGTATCGCAGTTATTTTTCTGCCGGTATCACTCTTCAACTATTTCCGTGCAGACACATTTTTACCGTTTCACTTGGATACTAAATATGCCGTTGCGGTCGGTAAACAGCAGGCGCCAACAACAATGAATATCGCCCCGGCAACGGAAAAAACAGCGCCAACGTTGGGAAAATCTGCGGAGAATACCCCCACCCAATCCAAGATTATCAGCTTTGCCATTAACTTCTGTGAAAAACTGCCACTGCTGTTCAAACCATTCGAAATTGCCAACAACGTAAACTATTATTTTATGAAATATAAGCTGTTCCCTCTCGCCTGGCTGCCGGGGCCATTGCTGGTAATACCGCTGGCGGTCTCAGGTATGCTGTTAATCATTATATCGTGGCAATGGTGGCGGCGGGAAAGTATTTTACTGCTCTATATCATATCATATTCTCTGCCGCTGGCATTTTTTTTCCCGCTGGCGCGTTACCGCTTAATTATGTATCCGGTATTCTGTATCTTGATGTTCTATCCGGTATTCGCGGCAAAATTTTGGCAGCGCAAAACTGGTTCAATACTGCCGCTGCTGCTGGTTATAATTGTAACTGCCGGAGTCTTTCTGCTCACGTTTCCTAAGGATTTTCCGCTGCGCGCCACCGACTTCATCGCATACGGCAAAGCTGCACAATTTCAACAGGGTAAACTGTCGCCGGCAGCGGCGGAATATTTCGCTGCCGCCATTGCCACTGACCCCGGCTACGCTCCCGGCTATATTAATCTGGCGGATAGTTTACTGCAAAACCGGCAGCCGGACATGGCACGGCAGCTTCTCGAGCCGGCGATGCAGCGTTTTCCCGCAAATGACGGCATTAAATATTACTACGCACTGGCATTGTTAAACTGCGGCCGCGCCGCGCAGGCAGAACAGATACTCCGTAAAACCGCCCCGTCCGGAACCCCTGACCAGCACTGCCAGTACTGGTACCATTTTGGTGAGTCGCTGCGTTTGCAGGGCAAAATCAAAGAAGCCGCGGCCGCATATCGCCAAGCGCTTGAATCAGCCAATCCGGGACAAAGGGAAATCATTAACAGGCTGCTTGATAAAATCAGCAGCGGTAACGGCACAACACCATGACCACTTCAATCAGTTTGGCAGAATTGGAAGACGCGGTGCAATACATGGCTCATTTCAGCGGCAGCGTCATTTTGCTTGATTTAAGCACAGGTAACTGCGTCTATGACACCAAGGATACCGATACCAGCCAAATGTTGAATATTCCTGATCCCGTTACCGGGGAAACGTCACGACAGCGCTACATTCCGGTTCCGGATAAATATCAGTTGAATATCGGCAGGTCGCTGGTGTTAAGTTTTTGCCGCGAGCATTTCGCTGACGACTATCATGAAATTTTTCACCGTTTTAAGCACGCCAACGCCTACAAATGGTGGCGCATTTTTCTGGACAAACACGGTGCAATTCAAATTTGGCAGGAGTACCGCAACCGCCGCTCCAAAGAAGCATTAATAAAATGGTGCGATGAACAGCAAATCGAGTATTTCGATGACTTCGCCGGCGGCGGCAAAAAAGATTCTGCAGAATTAGTCGAACCTGACGACAGCGGCAACTGATAATAAAGATCATACCACCGGGCTGTTGGAATATTGTCTCACACGGTGTCACGGAGAAAACCAATACATTTCACCTTGAAGGACATGAAGTTCATGAAGGGTTTAAAACCAGCAAAAACCAAAACATTTTTTACCACTAAAAACACAAAATTACACGAAATAATACCAAAATGCGGTGGATTTAATTTTCCTGCGGAAATATCATTCACCGCAAGAGGGTGTTCTGTTGTAGCGCCCTCTCTCTGAGAGGGGGCTGCTGTGGAGGGCGGTGCTCTGCCGCCGCCTGGCTGTTGGCCGCTATCGTAAAATTGAAATATTACGGTGCCAGGAAGACGGAACCATTACAAATAAGCGTTTTATTGAGGCGGTATCCGCCGGTTGGTGTTTGACAAAACAGTTTATTTCCGCTATATTCATAATATAAGCAGGCAAAATTGGTATAAGTACTTATTATAACAAGCGGGGCAAAATTGAATCTGCGCTTTCATAGTGAAGTTCTTGGCAAAGTAAAAAAGAGTATTCAGCATTTGGTGCAATCCGGTCAACACCGGCATAATTCAGACTATTTAGTGGTTATGAACATTCCCCCGCTGATGGGACGGCGTGACGCCGCTTATGACCATTCCGAAAAAATCCTGCTGCAAAACCTGACCGGGTTTAATGAGCACGAACGCAAAGATGCGTATCTGCAAGCTATCCATACATTGGAAACCGCAATCTATGATACACAAAAAATTGTTTCAGCTTTGTATCACGATAATAAGTCCGGCAAAGAGGCCAATTTCCTCCGTTTCCTCTTCGTTCTAAAAAATACTGTACAGGCAGCCAGCGAACTGGTAGAGCACGAATTGGTGCTGTTCAATATGGGAGACAAACTCAATGAATTTATCGGCGGCGACATCTCCGGACAATTGCACAAAACTGATGAAATTTTCAGCCAAAGCGAAAACAATATCGCCAAATGTGTAACGCAGTTAATCTCAATTTCAAGTGGTCAAATCAAACACTACCGTGATTACACACGGCGCAGTTTCAGCCGCCGTGACCTTGAACGCTATGAAAAATCGTTCAATGCCTTCTCACTAACATACACCAAATAAAATAGTTACGGCCACCCCGTACTGCCCCATCCTTCTCCACGGATATTGTTAAAAAACTCAGATAATTATCGATTTCACCTTGTATTTCCCGCATTATGAAGTAAATTCTTTGACCGTGCATTATTCGGGCGATTAGCTCAGTTGGCTAGAGCATTTGGTTTACACCCAAAGTGTCGGGGGTTCGAGTCCCTCATCGCCCACCATTTTTTCTCCAAAATTCATCCATAGTCTTTCGATTTCTATATCTCATTTACGACAAAGCACTTAGTTCTCGTTTTGTTCAATAATTTCCCAAACTTTTTGAATATAGAAACGATAATTGGCTAATGGTGTACCATTGGGAACGCGGTGGTCTAAGGCGATGACACAGCCGCCGGATTTCAGCATAGGCGGAATTTTATATTCTAATTCAGCGGTAATTTCTTTGGTTGTTTTCCGCAGTACGTGCTTATCGATTCCGCCGGTAAAAGCCAGCTTTGCTCCATATTTATTTCTGACCTGGACGATATCCATTCCTGCGGCGGGTTCCATTGGATACATAGAATTCAAACCTGAGTCAATGAAAGCCTCAATCACCGAATTCATATTGCCGTCACTATCCTGCTCAAAAATTTTGGCGCCGCGCGCCTGGAGCATATCCCAAATCCTGCGGTAGTATGGTTTTATAAATTCATTAATCTGCATGGGGCCAAATAACGAACCACTTTTACCGGCAATATCTTCATGTACGCTGAGTAAATCAACCTGGACGGCGGCTGAGACACGATCCATGACAGCAAATGCAGTATTGGTGATAGTATTCAGAATGTCGTGAATCAATTCAGGCTGTTCGTAGCAGGCCAAACAGAGCTGTTCTTCGCCGAGCAGTTGTCTGGGTTCATCGAATCCGCCGGGGATAGAGGTACAGATTACCATACCTGCATCACGCATTGCTGCGGTTTTTGCTTCCCAGCCAGCGGCAAAACGGTTTTCGTGGAATTGATACCATGGTTTTATTTTCAACCAGTCGTCCATTGATTTTACCGGATAATCGAGCGGCAACGGAATGGAAGCGGCGTTTTTGAGCAATTTCATTGTTCTGCCCAGGCCGTCGCGGAAAATGCGGCATTCGCCATTGTCTTCGATAACAGTTTCGGGATAACCGCCGTTGAGTCCGGCATTAACTGGAACTGCGCCGCGGAGTTCACAGCGGTAACGGAATGCGGAAAAATCAAGTTCTTGCGGCGTTGCGCCCTGCTCTTCCCATTCCTCCTTTAAGCCGATCATGGGACCAAAAATTTCGGTGAATAATGGACGCTGATTATCCTTAAAAGTCATGTAATTAAGATATTCATCACGCAAAACAACTGGATTCCGTATAATTGCCAGGTCTGAATGATTTTTCCACTTTAGCGGCCGCATAATATCTCCTGTTTTTTATTAGAGGTATTTGCAAAACTATTTTGAAGTGATTTTTTGAAGTGAATGACCTCATCCACAATTGCTAACAATTTTCCGCAATGATATTTCTAACCAGGCTTACCCATTGGCGGATCCGGTCCGGGTCACATTGCACGGTTTCAACATCTTTAAGAGTAATATCAAAATATGTGCCCTTAAGAAATTCAAAATCGCGCCGTAGAATTTCGCGGATGCGGTGTTCACTGAATCCATAAGCGACCATATCCGCAGGGCTTGGCCGATAGCTGATTATGTAATCAGTACCAATCTGTTCCGCGCATTTTTTGACGTTGGCGAACGGGCTAACCGCGATGCGGCGGAGATTTGGAATTTTACGCAGCATACTGATTTTATTGGTTAAATCCTCGCAGCAGCCATAAGCGGTCAGGCCAAATTGCCGCATTATCGGCAACTGATAACGCAGCAAGAACTCCTCGTGCATTTCCGGGGACACCAATGCATATTCCTGTGCTGCGGTAAAACACCAAAGTTGTTCACGCTTCACGCCATTGACGTTTGGCGCCGGGTCCGGCAATTCTTCGGCGTAAGCCATCGCCTGATTGTACGAGAAAGTCAACCCGATATCGCCGGCGTCTTCGGCCTGCTGCTGATTACGCTGCACACCGTCGCTCATAAATTGCAGCAGTTGATGCAGCCATTGCGGATTTTCGTACATATCCAGCATAAAATTTTCCATACCGCGCAATTTACCCAAGTCGTTAGAGATATCAGCGGTCCAGTTGCGGCAAGATGGTCCGCGGTAGAGATTTACCGGTAAAATATCGCCAATAAGTTCCTGCACTTTTTCCATTTTTTCCGCAGTAGCTATTTCGTCAATGGCATGAACCGGTTGGCGCAAATTATTAACATCCTCCAAACGCTTGATAGGATAATCGTACTTGAAGGCTTCCAAAGTTTCTGTTTCCCCCGGATATTCAACTTTACAATTCACACCCCATCCGGCGGATTTATAAATAGCTTGAACAGAATACCACGGTTCAAAGATATAATCATCGGCAAATGTGGCATGAAATAATTCATTGCGAAAAAAATTCTCAATTTGCCGGCATTCAGGCTCGGTAGTTTGCAGCTTTGACGCAGCCATTTCGTTCCACGCGAAAGCCCTGACATAAATCAATGGCGCAGTTAGTTTAAAGCTGTTTTTTGCACGCCACAAAGCGCGTTTGCGGTTTTGTTCAGGCGCTTGTGCAAGCTCGGCATACTGTGTTGCAAGTTCACGGATAATCATTCTGTCGCAATTATTCATTTTGTTATTCCCAAATTTCTATTCTGTTTTATTATATATTTGAGCTAATTTCAAAACTCTTTTGAGACTTTTGCGCCTTTTTCGAGTTTTGGGCGACTTAAGCTCATCTTGCGTAACGCTGCTACGCTTGATTTCGCTTAAATCGTCAAAAACTTCAAAAAAATCTGCAAAATATCTATTCAAAAATAGTTTTGCAATTACCTCATTTGTCATTTTATAATATTTGTATATATTATACATTGATTATTTCAATTTGTAAATGGCATAACACATCAATTTATTTGTACTTATATGACATTTAATGATAAAAACCGGATACGGATAAACTCGCTGGGCAAACACTTCTGCAAGGGTGATTGGGTCTGGGATGTGCGCAACAATCAGTTTAGTGACTTCGATTTATGGTTTGTCATCGAGGGTAAAGGGCAGATGGTGGTCAACGGACTGGAATATAATCTGCAGGGCGGTGACTGCTTTTTATTCCGTCCGGGGATGAAGTTGTACGCGAACAATGATTATGATGAACCACTGATTGTCATTAACGCACATTTTGCGGTGCTTGATATTAACGAAAATGTTGTACAAACTGACACTATATCGTTGCCGCAGCTTTACCGCAAAGTTTCTGATCCGGTATTTTTTGTGAATCTTCTTCACCATATGCTGGACTGTTTTTACCGCAATGACAGAGTTGGGGCAGAAATTTGGCTGACGGCAGCGCTGCTGGAGATGAGTTTTCCGGATATATCAACGGCGCCGCTGCAAACTTTTAGCCGTACTTCTGAATACATCCGCCAGCTTTACACCAAAATCAATGAGCGCCCCGGAATAGAATATTCCTTAAAAAAACTGTCTGTCAAAGCCGGATACTCACCTGCGCATTTTTCCAGATTATTCAAACAACATACCGGACTCTCTTTCCGTGAAAGTATAACCAGCGCACGGATAAAACAGTCTGAATACCTCCTCGCATCAACCCAATATCCTATCAACCAAATTGCTGCTATCATTGGCTGCCCGGATATTTTTCTGTTTAGCAAAATGTTCAAGAAGCACACGGGCACGCCGCCTTCAGAATACCGCAAAACTATCCGCGGGCGGAACGTGGCAAGGATGGCTTGACCGCCGGGTGTTTTGAGCATCTTTTTGCCGGCAAAAAAAGATTTTGCGCTAATAAAATCAATAGTATTTTTATGATGCAGCAATAGTCCATTACCAATAATTTAGTTTTGTTCAATATAATTAAAAAGTAGTAATTGCAATATCACAAGAGAGTAATATATTTGATATCATCAGCAGAAATTTAGTTAGATTACAACCAATTATCTTATCAATTCTGCAAATATTAACCGTTAAAAAACAGGAGACGCAGTGATGAACACGAGCAAGACATTTTTGATGGCTGGAATCGCAATGGCGGGAATTTTTTCTTCGA
>CAZITV010000083.1:0-9807 GCA_964542255.1 uncultured Victivallaceae bacterium | reverse complement strand
GAGTTTTGAAATTAGCTCTTATTACATTATTTTCTCCACAATGTCAAAATATTTGTAGTGCAAGAATTAACTGCTAAGGCCTTAAATTTTGAAGAAACGTATCGTTATTTTTATCGCTGCCATAGTGACAACTGCGGTATGGTCGCTGGTATTGTTGTGGTGGTTAAATAGACCAATGCCAACGTATGTTTTTGCAAGTGTCCCAGGTATGGACAATGTACCTAGTTCCAGTCGTGTAGAGAAAAAGATAAAAATAATTACATATTTCAAACAGTTTTTAACCGAATTTTCTAAAGATTATGTGGGAGAATGGAGGCAATTTCGTGGAAATACGCGAGATAATATTTGCCGCGATTCTATTCGTTTAGCTGACAAATGGCCAGAGGCAGGACCGAAAATTGTCTGGCGTCAACCACTGGGTGAAGGTCATGCCGGCGCGGCGATATCAAAAGGCAAGGTGTACGTTCTTGACTACCTTGACAATGAAAAGGCTGATGCGTTGCGTTGTTTTTCATTGCACGATGGTAAAGAACTATGGCGCAGGTGGTATGTCATCGATATCAAAAGAAATCATGGCCGGTCAAGAACCGTTCCGTCTGTTGATGAAAATTCAGTTGTAACTATTGGCCCAAAAGGTCAAGTTATGGCAGTTAATCCTAACGATGGTACGCTGCTGTGGACAATTGATATGTCTGCAGATTTTGGCGCGGTAATTCCTCAGTGGTACACCGGGCAATGCCCGTTAATAGATAATGGTACCGTAATTTTAGCGCCTGCCGGTGATTCCTTGTTGATAGGGGTTGATTCGCTAACAGGAAAAATTAAATGGAAAACGCCTAATCCTTTGGGCCTTAAAATGTCTCACTCGTCGGTTATGCCAATGAATTTGTGGGGCAAAAAAATGTATGTTTATTCGGCTCTTGGCGGTATTGTTGGAGTTTCTGCTGAAAATGAAAACTGTGGAACAATTTTGTGGCAGAGTAATATATGGTCACCACCGGTAGCGGCACCATCGCCGCTGGGATTGCAGGATAATAAAATTTTTGTCTGCGCAGGATATGGCTACGGTGGAGCTTTGCTGCAGGTAAAGTACGGTACAAATGAACAATTCAGCTTAGAAATACTACAGCGGTACGAGCCACGTTCAGGTTTATCACTTGAACAACAAACTCCTATACTGTTTAATAATGTTATTTACGGAATCAGACCCAAAGATGCTGGTTCAGGACGGGGCCAATTACAGGGAGCGCTTCCTGACAATCCGCAGCAACAGGTATATGGCAGTGGCGCAGAACTGCGTTTCGGGCTTGGTCCGTTTTTGATAGCTGATGATAAGTTTTTTATTCTTGACGATACTGGAATCTTGACTATGTTAAAAATTATTGATGGTAAAACTAAAATTCTCGGACGGCAGCAAATAATCAAGGGACAAGATGCTTGGGGGCCGCTTGCTTTAGCCGATGGGAGGATGGTTCTGCGGGATATTGACCAAATGGTCTGTGTCGATTTACGATAGAGGTAATTGCAAAACTATTTTAAATTGATGTTTTGCAGGATTTTTTGAAGATTTTGACGATTTTAAGAGAAATCTAGTGTAGCAGCGTTACGCAAGATGAGCTTAAGTCGCCAAAACTCGAAAAAGACGCAAAAATTTCAGAAGAGTTTTTAAATTAGCACCAAATATAAAATTATGGTTGTAAGTATGAATAAAGCAGTAGTTTCAGTTTATCTGTGTTGCATCCTATTAGGTGTGGTATTGGTTACAAATGGCCAAGATAATGCCGCCGCATGCTGGCGACAAAATCAAATTATTAAGTTAGCGCCATATACCGCAAAGGCTATTGCCGTAGATAAGGACAGCAATATCTATACCGCGGTTGAATCTTCTCCGGAAAAGTCAAAAATACTAATATTCAATGCCGCAGGTGAAACTATTGAAAATATCGCAGTTGACATAGCTGTTGTCTGCATCTGCGTAACTAACGATGGCACAATATTTGCCGCTGGCAATAATAAAATTGTCCGGTTTAATAACGCTAGTGGAAAGAGGCAATGTTCTGAATGGCAATCATTTTCGGAAGAGTCCATGATTACTTCTATCGCTACTGCTGGAGATCGCGTGTTTGTCGCTGATGCCGGTAAAAAATGCGTTGCTGTTTTTGACACCAGCAGCGTATTATTACATACCGTTCTCAGTAGCGATGGTTTCGTAATTCCGAGCCCTTATTTTAGTGTTGTTGCCGATAACAGCGATGGCTTCTGGGTCGCAAATCCGGGCAGGCATCAAATTGAAAACTATGCGGCAAATGGCAGATTTATAGCTTTATGGAAACCTGCGCGGAGTCATGGATTTTTGGGATGCTGTAATCCGGCATTTTTTCAACTGCTTTCCGGTGGACGTTTCGTTACTTCAGAAAAAGGCATAATTAGAGTGCGTATTTTTGCGCCTGACGGCAGGTTTGAGGCAACGGTTTGTGGCGCGGATACTTTTATGCCCGGCAGTAAATTCGGTCACGCTATCGCGGTTGACAAGAACCAGCGAATAATTGTTGTTGACCCCAAAGAGCAGTTATTGCGTATTTTTTCTATTACAGCCAGAAATGATAAGGCGGTCAAGAATGAAACCCAATAAGTTTATGCTGGAGCAAATGCCGCGGCGTGAATGGTTGCTGCTGATTTCGAGGATTTTATTAACAACTTTTTTGGCATTTTGTATTGTACGTTTAATCCGCCGCAGTTCCTGCCCGGACGGTTCGTGTTCCAATTGCCCGGAGCAGGGGGGCTGTCAGCGCGATGAAGCTTTTATTTTTCGCCAGCAGATAAAAAGCAAACATGGTAAAACTGAACGATGAATGAGTCGCAAAACAATGTTTTAGACAATAATATTGAGCCAACCAGAAGAAATTTACTGCGGTGGATTATTTCTAGTTTACTGCTAATTATTGCCGGTGGTCTTTTCCTGCGAAAAAACAAACAAACAACCGTTTGGCAAATTGACCCTGAAAAATGTATCCAATGCGGTTTATGCTCGACGGCGTGCGTGCTTAGACCTTCTGCAGTTAAATGTGTTCACGCATACGAACGCTGCGGTTATTGTGATCTGTGCAGCGGATATTTTGTTCAAAATCAGGTTGCACTTGATACTGGCGCTGAGAATCAACTGTGTCCGGTAAGTGCGATTAAGAGAACTTTTATAGAAGACCCGTTTTTTTTATATACTATAGATGAAAAACTGTGTATCGGCTGTGGCAGATGTGTGAAAGGCTGCGCTGCTTTTGGCAATGGCTCGCTGATTTTACAAATTCGTCACCAGCGCTGCAAACATTGTAATCAATGTTCGATTGCTGCGGCATGCCCTGCCAATGCATTGCGTTTGGTGCCGGTCAGCAATCCA
This sequence comes from uncultured Victivallaceae bacterium, assembly GCA_964542255.1. Classification (GTDB taxonomy): domain Bacteria; phylum Verrucomicrobiota; class Lentisphaeria; order Victivallales; family Victivallaceae; genus CAYMSF01. The sequence goes on along the minus strand of CAZITV010000083.1, from coordinate 6,413 downwards.
TATTTGATGAAATCTGGTACTGGTCAGGGGGTAACATCATGAAAAAATATATTTTTCTGCTGTTGCAGGTTATTTTAATAACGACTATTGCTGCTGAAGCTCGTTTTCCAAAACCCGAATTTACCAGTGGATATAAAATTCCTGAACCATTGGCACCATCACCTTATATAACACTCCTTGTTAATGTTTTTTTTGCTTTCGTAATCTTAATACTTGTTATAGTTATGATGCTTGGGATAAGGTATCTTTACCGGAAACGGTCAAGAGCAGGCATCATCGTGTTAGCACTCTTTTCATTACTGTTTTTTGGTTTTTTTCGGGGAGGGTGCTTATGCCCGATCGGTGCAATTCAAAATATCGCGGTGGCCATTTTTGAACCAGTGTTTTCTCTCGGCTGGTTTGGTATCCTTATCTTTTTCCTGCCTATTTTATTTGCGTTGTTTGCCGGCAGAGTTTTTTGCGGTGTTGCCTGCCCTTTGGGAGCTATTCAAGATATTATCAACTTTTACCCGTTACGGTTGCCTAAGTGGCTGGATCGGACATTACGGCTGCTCCCAATATTTTACTTAGGATTCGCGGTTTATTTTGCCGTGTTGGGAATCGGCTTTATTATCTGCAAATACGACCCGTTTGTTGTTTTTTTTCGTTTTTCCGGTGATTTATTTATTATGCTTGCCGGTAGTCTATTACTGTTGCTCGGAGTTTTTGTGTGCCGTCCGTACTGCCGCTTTTTTTGTCCGTACGGTGTTATCTTGGGATGGGCGGCTTTACTGTCCGCGCGTCGAATAAAAATTACTCCGGATGAATGTATAAAATGCCGGTTATGTGAAAATGCTTGTCCCGTGGATGCCATAGTAATTCCGCAAAATCATACAGCTAATGAACCACTGCGTTTTTCAATATCGCGCGGATTGCGTTTAATAACGATATTGCCTGTCGTTATTGTTATCAGTGCAGTTATCGGCTGGTGTACTGGACCGATTCTGGCGCAGCAGCATTCGGCCGTTAAATTATATCAACAAGTAACTTTTGAGATCAATAATGGTATTCGTCCGCAAAACGATGCCACTTTGGCTTTCCGCAGTTCTGATGCGACTCTGGCAGACTTGCAGCATAAAAATTCACAAATAATTTACAGCTCTAAAATTGGCGGGTTGTTTTTGGGAATTTTTCTTAGCTTGATGGTAATGTTAAGATTGTTTAAGTTTTCAAAAATTAATTATCATGCCGACTATCAAACTGATAGTGAATATTGTATTTGTTGTGGTCGTTGTTATCGTTATTGTCCGCGCGGACGATTGGATACCGGGAAAGATAATGGCAGCAATACTTAATAAACAATTCTGCAAGCGTAACATAATTATGCAAACCGCTTTAGGCATTGCGGTTAGTAACGTTATTTTTATGCTTGTCGTTGCCGTAATTTTGTTATTCAACTGCCTCACTATTGGCAACGCGGTTGCTCCTGAATCCTCAAAACTAAAAGAACTGCGTTCACAATATGTTGGCGCCAACCGCGGAAACAACAAAATCACTGAACAAATTCGCACGGTTGATTTGCAAGCCCGGCAACAGTGGTTTTTTCTTCACGAAAGACAGCGTATTGGCACTTGGCTGCTGTTTATCAGTTCGGTGCTGTTTATTGCTGCGATGTACATGGTTAAAGTTAATTCCAGCGTGCACTACAATTTTCCCAATGACATCGAGAAGATCGGTAATGATATGGGGAAAATTCGAAAAGGTATTACCATCACCGGCATCTGTATAATAGGTTTTTCTATTGGCGTCATCGCAATATCATATCGATATGACGCCACCCCAATTGCTGAAAAAAATATCAGCGTTCCTAACTCTAAAGATAAACTGCCAACAATTATTGATGATGGTAATTGCTGGACTGGATTTCGCGGTTCGCTTTCTTATGGCGCCTCCAATAAACATTCTCTGCCGGCAGCGTGGAACGGAATTTCCGGAAAAAATATTCTCTGGAAGAGCGATGTACCATTGCCAGGATATAATTCACCCGTTGTTTACAATGGCAAAGTCTTCATAAGCGGTGGCAGTCGTTTGGTCAGAAAAATCTTCTGTTATGACCTTGCAACTGGTAAATCACTTTGGGAGTATGTTGTAAAAAGTGATAAAATCGTCCAGGAAATGATGCCTAACGTCTCTGATGATACGGGGTATGCTGCTGCGACCATGGCAACTGACGGTGTTAGTGTCTATGCTATTTTCGCAACTGGAGAACTAGTTTGTTTGGATCTGAACGGCACGCAGTTGTGGACAAAAAATTTAACGGTTCCAAAAAATAATTATGGGTATTCCAGCTCATTGCGTGCTATTGACCGTACATTGATAATTCAATATGATGACGAGATTAAACAGCGTTTGATGGTATTGAATGGTAGTGACGGCAAAGTGATTTGGGAAAAAGAACGTCAGGCGGCCGCATCCTGGTCATCACCGGTAATACTTAATATCGCTGACATTATAATGCTCATCGTTATTACCAGTGATGGAATTGAAGCTTTCAATTATCGTGATGGTCAGTTGCTTTGGCAAATGCGCGGTATGGGGGGCGAAGTTGCTACTTCAGCCGCATTTTGCAACGGTAAAATTTTTGTTTCCAATGATAATGCCTGCACCGCAGCGGTTAATGCAGCCGATGGCGCGGTATTATGGAGGTCAACGGAGTTGACAATGCCGGATGTCGCATCGCCAATCGCGGTTGATGACCTGCTTTTTCTCTTTTCCAGCCATGGCGTCATTCAATGCGTCGATGCCAATACCGGTAAATTGTTATGGGAAAAGGAAAACAGCGTTGGATATTATAGTTCTCCTCTGCTGGTAGGTAAAAAAATCGTCGCTGTAAATTTAGATGGTGTTGCCGCAATTATTCAGCCTTCCAGAGATAAATACATTGAGCTTGATAGCTCTCCACTTGGTGAAAAAACTTTTGCCACACCGGCTTTAGCCGAAGGCAGACTCTTTATTCGCACCAATAAATATTTATATGCAATTGGCATCGCCAAATAACAAAATTAAATATTATTTGAAATTACCTCATTTTTAAAATTGATTTGTTGCAGAAATGGTTTAAAATATAGCAGTGACGCTTATTAGGTGCAACCGGTCTTAACTTATAATACAATACAACGAAAGATTTATAAAATGTCAAAAGACAAAAGAACATTGAAACATAAAAAAGCCATTGATGCAGAAATTTCATCAACTTTATTTGATGACTTTGAACGCTTTGAATATTTTTTTGTGACTTACTGGAAACGGATTATTTACCTTTGTATTGCAATTGTAATCGGCGTGGCGCTGGTTGGCGTTATCATCGCCTGGCAGAAAAATGCCGAAGCTAAAGTAAATGCGTTATTCGCCAAAGCTCAAACGAAGACGGAAATTGTCGCTGCGCTTGCCGCATACCCAGATGCTCCGGCAGCTTTTTATGCCAAACTGCATTTAGCTAAAATTTATGTTCAAGATAAAGAGTTTGATAAAGCGTTTGAACTATATACACAGCTATCTAAATCGGTAATCCCGGCAGAAATGCAGTGGCGCGTCGAACTCGATGAAGCTTACGCTTTGGAGTTGTGCGGCAAATTCGACTTGGCCGCAGCTAAATTTTTAACCTGCAGCGCAAGCACTTTCATACCTGAAGCATTCCGTTGTGAAGCTAATTACGGCGCCGGCAGGTTGTTTTTGCAGCTTAATAATATCGCAAATGCTGAAAAATATTTAAATAAAGTTAAAAACGCTGTGGCAATGTCAAGGCAGGGATCAGCACCTGATATGGCAGTAGATTTTTGGCAGCGCCTTGCCTCAGCTATGCTGCATCGGATTCCAGCCGATAAAAAAACTCCGGCAAACTCCACGTCTGATAAGAAGTCATTGGGCAAAAGTTAAATGAATGTCAGCTCTAACTCGAAATCAAATCGCACTCATCAAGTCACTCTACACCCGGCACGGACGTAAAAAAAATAATTTATGCATCGTTGATGGTTTAAGATGCTGTTCAGACTTCTTGGCGTCCGGCAATGAGTTACTGGAATTGCTAATCTGTGACACTGCCATTGCCGGTACATTTGAGCAATATCACCCTTTTGTCGTCACTAAAGAGGAAATCGCCACACTCTCTTCGACCATTGCGAATCAGGGCGTTATCGCAGTCGCCAGGCGTCCTGCTGAAGTCCCCACTGGAGTGTTACCGCCAGATCCTTTTATACTTGTCCTGGACCGTATTGCCGACCCCGGTAATTTGGGCACAATATTGAGAACCGCTAAAGCTGTAGGTCTCAAGGAAGTTTGGTTGACTGCCGGAACAGTTGACCCATTTAGCGATAAAACTATCCGCGCTGCAATGGCTGCTCAATTTTCGCTGGGATTGCGGCGCTTTGAATCGCTGCATGAACTTAAACACTCATTGCTTAAATTCGGGTTTAGCAAAATATTTCGTACTGATCCACATACCGGACAAAATTGTTTTTGCACCCAAGAACTTTTTGACCATTCTGCCATTATTATTGGCAATGAGGCAAATGGCGCAGCCATTTTGGATGAATCTGTATCAGTAAAAATACCGATGCCTGGAAATAGTGAATCGTTAAATGCCGCTCAAGCCACGACGGTACTATTATTTGAGTATGTGCGCCGTACTTTCGTTGAAACACCGCAGTCCACCGGAAAAAATTCGAATACAGCATCGAAAACGGCGAGCTTTATACCAATGAGCGAGCAGTCGTAGACAATAACGATTAGGAATTTGGCGGTGGATTTTGGTTATAAACCGCAGGGCGATATAAATATCGGACGAGGATTTATGGCAAAAATCGGCGCCGAAGATCAATCGAGCGTCTATCAATGAAAGCGAATTGGTATTATACCAAAGTAACCCTCCCAGGCGATAACAACAGCGTGTGCAGATGAGGCAGACCAGGAGAAAACGATGACTAAAGAAACGACAATAAAAATGAATTTTACTGAGAACCGGTTATCAATCGGTCAGGCACGGATTGATATTACTCCGCCTGTTAAAATTGCTATGATCGGTCATGGTGAAGGTTTTTTCACCGGCTTTAAAGACCGTCTGTACGCCACATCAATTGTATTTTCACAAGGCGAAACTAGAGTTTGCTTGATTACTGCTGATCTTATCGGGTTCAAAGCCGATTTCTCCAAAGATGTTCAAGCGCGAATAGCCAAAGCTACCGGAATAAAAAAGAACAATATTTTATTATGTGCCAGCCATACTCATCGCGGGCCTAATATAGTATATCAACTGGCAAAAAGTAACAATATTCGCTATATTGAAGAATTGAAAGTTAAACTGGTTGAACTGGCAGTAAAAACGGTAGGCAAATTATGCTATGTATCAGTCGGCAGTGCGGTAGGCAAGGCTGCAATTGGTATTAACCGGCGGTTACCGGTCAACGGTAAAATTGAGTTCGCCCCGAACCCTGACGGCGTATACGACAAAGATGTGATGATTGTCGCTATCAAAAGTGGTGGCAAACTGCAGGGCCTGATTACCAGTCATGCTTGTCATGCAACAGCGGAGACAGATTCAGTTATTTCAGCAGATTATCCTGGACAGGTACGTGACTTGCTCCATAAAGAATATGGAGCAAAGCCAATTATTTCATTCCTCGCGGGATGCTGTGGAGATGTAAGGCCGAACGGTACATATAAGAAAGAGGGCTGGAACCTGCCAATTACTGAACAACAAATTCAGGGATATAGCCAGTCCGTGATTAATGAAGTTAAAAATATCGTAGAGGATAAAAATCCCGTTCTTAATTTTGTTCATGCAAAGCTGGAGTTACCTTTTGATAAAGAAAGAATATCTTTGTCCCAATTCGAGACAATCTATTCGGAAACGTCCAAACTAATTAGAAATGAAGCAACTGCGGCTAACATAATAAGGGCTTTAAAGTCTTTACAAAAAAGTATTAAACTTAAAAAAGCAGGAGTGGATATAAGACCAAAGTCAATGGATGTGGCTATGCTGCAAGTTGGCAAAATTGTTTTTGTCTTTCTGCCGGGTGAGGTGTTTACGGAGATTGGACTGCAAATAAAAGCATTGGACCCGAGCCTGACTATTATTCCGGTTACTTTTTATAATAATCGTTGCCCTTATATCTGTACTGCAAAAGCTTGCGTTGAAGGCGGTGTTGAGCCAATGTCATTTTCGTGGTTCGGGCATGAATTCCCATTTGCATGGTCTGCAAGTTGCGAAAATATTATTCTGGAAAAGATTGCCAGTATGTTAAAGACCAAGCGGGGGCGGTGCCAAGCGGTGTCAGACCAGAATGGCGTTACTACTCTTACCCACTAAAACACCGAAAGATCCCTTATTTTTAAAAACCAACCACGCCAATCTCGGCAAGTTCATGCAGTCATTCAAC
>CAZITV010000082.1:7172-9898 GCA_964542255.1 uncultured Victivallaceae bacterium | reverse complement strand
AGCAGGGATGCTTGCAGTACTCTTCGGCAATTCCCAAAATCTCTTCGGGATATTTTGCGTTATTTATTTACAGCTACTAAGCCACTGCTATAATATAAATTTACTAATCTTATGGTTTCACTGGCGCAGCTATTATTTTAAGTTCTTCAATGGTGCCAGTGTATGGCTCAAGTGATGGCCCCGGGGAGCCGTACCCGCAACCGAGAATAATGCCGCCAGTTAAGCGAGGCAATGGGGCAAGTAAGTCGCAACGCGAAGCAAGTTTATTATTGACATATAATTCCAGCGAGCGCAAATCATAAATAACCCGAATTGAACAAGGCATAGGCAAAGTGTCCGCGGAATTAATTGAAAATTGAAAAAGTAAACGCGCCCCCTCCAAAGTTATCAAATGCATTTACGTTGACAAATGTGCGTTTACCTTGTCACTTGACCGGCAATTTTTATGCCAGCAGCAGTGCCGCGCGGATTATTATTCTACTACTGGCATGATGTTATTTGCGTTTTATCTATACAATGGTAGATTAATATTTCAGATTGGCTCAGATTGCAGCTTGTCGGAATTAAATCAGCTTAAAAAAAGGAAAGCGTAATGAGAAAATATTGCATGATGATGTTGAGTTTGCTGGCTGCGGTCATTGGCACGGCGCATTTATCCGCACAGACGGTGATGCCGTCAGTGGAAACAATTGTACAGAAAATGGATGCTGCGATTGACCCGCAGCAAAAAATGAAAACGATCAAATGCTTCTCGATTACTTATGAGGGTGAATTTCCGGCACAATCCATCAAAATTAGTATTGAATCAATTTTTAAATCTCCGGATAAACTACGGCGCATTATCAAAGCTGAAGGTATGCCAGACACCATTGAAGTATGCAATGGCAATTCAGCCTGGACTGAAGTTTCCGGTATCGGCGTTACCCAAGCCACCGGTGCCCAACTTAATTTTAAACTGCTGGTGCTTAAAATGACCAATCCCGCCAATCGTTTAACGGATATTTTTCCAAAAATTGAGCTGGCGCCGAATACAGAGAACGTTGCCGGCAAAGATTGCTATAAATTGAGCTGTTATTGTGACCCGGCGCTGGAGCTGCCGCCAATGCATTTTTATGTTGACAGCAAGACTTTTTTTGTCATCAAACTGGTGATGGTAGTTGATTCAGATATGGGACAAATTCCATCAGAAACTATTCTTAGCGACTATCGTCTATTTGACGGATTGTATTTTCCTGTGACACAGTCGGCAACATCGCTTGGGATGACAATGACGACAAAAATTACCGATATTAAGTTTAATCTTGACGTTAAAGAGAGTATTTTTATCCGGGCCGCTCAATAACAAGGCAGTTTTTTCAAAATCACGCTACACCAGAAACATTTATTCAATTTATGAAATATAGACTGCAGTACGGCTATTTAATACCTCTATTATTGGCGTTTACAGCTTTAAATGCGCAAGCCATCCCACCGGCACGCGGTGAAACCGTCCTCAATGAAGTATGGGATAATGTTCGAAAACAACACTTCTCGGCTGATTTCGACCAGCGGTACCGCCTAATCTATGATAAATATCTGCCGGAAGTAAAAAAAAGCGCCAATGACCATCAAACCGCATTGTGTTTGAACCGGATGCTGCGTGAATTCGGTCACAGCCACCTGCAGCTGCTGCCGCCCACCGGAGCAGTAGAACAAAAAATTCTCACCGCCGCTGCCGCCCGCGATGTTATACTTAATTCTGCCGCCGCCGATGTTCCCGCTGACTGCGGCATCATTCCCATTATGGCAAATGGCAAAATTTGCGTGCTAAGGGTAGTTTCTGACAGCGCCGCGGCACTGGCAGGGATAAAGAGCGGTGATGAAATTATTGCGGTTAACGGCATCAATTTGACGCCAAATTATGCCGGGGATATTCCCTGGGATATGTTGACTGGAATTGCTTTGGCAGGATTGCCGGATACTGTGGTAAAACTGCAAATCATGCGCTCTGGAGAGACTGCGCCGCGAAATCTTCAACTGATTCGCAAACCCAACGGTTTTAACTGGTTCAAGTTTGGGGTGCTGCCGCGCGGTTTCGGTGCCTATTACGCGGAGCTATCTCCTGATGGTATCGCCTATCTGGGACTAAACGCGTTTTTTCCGGAAGCCACTGCCGCTTTCAGAAAGCTCGTTACCGGTAAATTTAAACCGTGCCGCGCCTTAATTATTGATTTACGCAATAATGTTGGCGGCGTCATCGTCTTACCGCAGTGGCTTGCCGGTTGGTGCTATCCACAAGCTATTCCGATGGGAAAAATGAAAATGAAAGATACGCAATTAACCCTCACGTCATATCCGCAATCCGCAGGATTAAAGGTTCCCATCGCAATACTAATCAATTCCGGCACCGCCAGTGCCGCAGAAATCTTCGCCGCCGCAATGCAGGATGCCGGCGCCGCTAAAATATTCGGCGAAACCTCCTCCGGCAAATGCCTGCCGTCGCAGTTTGTGCTTTTACCCAGTGGTTTCCGCCTGCAAATCGTGCTGGGGGATTATGTCAGACCGTGCGGGGAGCATATTGAACATATCGGCGTCAAACCAGATTTCCCGGTAACGCTGTCGCGTCAGGACTTAAATCTCGGCATTGACACTGTCAGAACCGCAGCAGCAGTTTATCTCAATAATATTATAAAAGAGAAAGAGATGCCAAGATAAGAGATGGTGAAAAGTGAATAGACAAGATAAAA
>CAZITV010000082.1:0-7072 GCA_964542255.1 uncultured Victivallaceae bacterium | reverse complement strand
AAGATAAAAGATAAAAGTTTAAAACAAACAGCCTGGAATGGCGAACAGCCAAGATAAGGTGCGGAAAGTGCGGAAGTGCGGGAGTTTTTAAATTGGGAAAATAGCTAATTCAGCGGCAGACCTAAGACCTATCAGACCTATGGGTTTATGCTTGGAGCTGAGCGAGGATATTCTCGAAGATGGCGAGGAGTTCAGGGGGCAGCACGTCAATTGCCGCCTGACCGCCGCGGTCAGATTTGCAGAACATATCGGAATAAGGAAGAGAGGCGAGAATACGCTGTCCGGCAAGCGCCTGCCGGATAAATTGTTCATCCGCTTCGTCTTTGACTTTATTAGCGACGAAACAAAGATTTTTAATGCCGATTTGCTGTGACATTTTAATGATGCGGTTGGCACAATCAATAGAATTTTGTCCTGGTTCCACCACGATAATCATTGTATCAACACCTTTGGCGGTGGCACGTCCGAGGTGTTCAACTCCGGCTTCCATATCCATAATCAGCGCTTCGTTTTTGTAGAGCACCAAGTCAGTTACAAGCGCTTTGATAAGAATGCTTTCAGGACAGGCGCAACCTGAGCCGCCGTTTTCAACTGCGCCGAGCACCAGCAGCGCTACGCCGCGGCACATGGTGGCATAGTTATCCGCGATGTCGGATACTTCTGGATTCAACTTGAACATTTGCCCGTAGCGTTTGACTTTTGCTCCGGTGCGTTCTTCGATGAGAGCGATTTGATGTGAAATTGGCACTATGGCGGCTTGTGCTTCGTGGCTGAGACCGAGCGCCCCGGCGAGATTAGCATCCGGGTCGCAATCCAGCGCCAAAATTTTATTACCCTGTTTCGCCAGCAGTAAAGCTAGTGTAGCCGCCAAAGTTGATTTGCCGACTCCGCCCTTACCTGAAATTGCAATTTTCATCTGTTTCACCGCACCTTAAGAACTGTCATAAAAAACCAACGTGTCCGGCGTCGTAAAACTACCGGACACGCTAAAAAGTAAGAGGATTAGCAACCGTATTTGGCCTTCATCCGTTTGGACAACTGTGAGACCATTTCGAATACTTTTTCGGCATCATCCTGAGCCATTGAGCCGGTGCCGCATGACGGGGTGATAATAGCCTGAGCCATAATGACTTTTTTGTCAATGCCGGTAGCAGCGAGGTGGTCCATAACCTTTTCCAGTTGAGCTTCGAGCTTTTCGACATTCTGCTCACGAATTGCTACTGAAGTTGGGACAACGCCCCAGGCAAGCATTCCGCCGCGGTCTAAATGTGTTTTAACCTTGTCCGGGTACATCGCAATCGTTTCGCCGAATTCAAATGCATCGAAGTTAACGATATCAACGCCGGCGTCAATGAGGATGCTCCACTCGGTGTTGCCGCAGCAGTGAATTCCAGCGATACCGCCGTCAGCGTGAACTGCGGCGATTACTTCTTTAAGCGCTTCGACTACTTCGTCACGGCTGACTGAAACATAGGTTGAACTGCCGAATGCAGAAAGAATCGGTTCATCAATGAAACAAATAATGTTATCGGCATATTGTTTGAATTTTTGAATCTGCCAACGGCATTTCATTGCGATTGCCTTGATAATGACATCGCGAAATTCATCATTATACCACATGGCGCGTTTGTTTTCGTCAACCAGTGTGAGCGCAAAGCTGCATGGACCGGTAACTTGAACTTTTGCCCACGGGATTTTAGCGCCCTTGGCTTTCAACGCTTTTTCCAAGGCATAGATACCATGAGAAAAATCTTCAGAGATTGCCATGCTGGAGCAATCGCCATTGCCGGAATCTGGATCCATCGCCGTCATATAGTTTTCATAAAACACCGCGAAATCCTCGGAATAGTCTTTCGATGTGTCAAAATAAAGACGACCTTTTACTTTGTCAATAACGGCACAGGGCATGCCTTCTGAATATTGAATTTCCATCTGTTCCAGCAGTCCAAACGAGGACAACTGCGGCCATATCGGGCAATCCAGTTTCGCCAGTGAAACACCAACCGCGTAGTCAGGGTCGGAAAACGGCATACTGCCAATTGCGGTACTCAAAAAATTTGTCTTTGCCATACTATAAATCTCCTGAATTTGTCGTTAATAATTATTTCTTTAACTTAAGAACTGCTTCTTTAATGGCTTTGATGTGTGCCGGGGTAGTACCACAGCAACCACCAATAATGTTGGCGCCGGCGGCAACCAAATCAGGAACCATCTTCGCCATATCTTCCGGAGTATCCGGGAACACATCAGCACCGTTGATATTTTTCGGTAAGCCGGCATTCGCGTGAACCAGGATCGGAATATTTTTGTCGGCAGCGCGTATTTCACGGACGATTTCAATCATACGTTCCATGCCATTGCCGCAGTTTGCGCCAACCACATCTGCACCGGCAGCAAGCATCGTTTTAACCATCTCCGCCGGGGAGACTCCCATCATCGTACGGTACTCGCCGTTGACGGTACGTTCAAATGTAAAGGTGCAAATTGCTTCCAAATCGGTATTTTCTTTGACGGCTTTGACTGCCAATCCGGCTTCATCCAAAGCGGACATAGTTTCGATGCAGGCAGCATCGGCACCGCCGGCTTCAAGCGCCATGGCCTGCTCTTTGAATGAATTATAGAGTTCTTCTTCGGTAACGTCACCGAGCAGCAGCATTTTTCCAGTAGGTCCGATAGATGCGATAACGAAATTATCATGACCGGCAGCCTCGCGGGAAATTGCCGCGGCGGCGCGGTTGATTTCGGCGGTGCGGTTAGCTAAACCGTAGTGTTCTAGCTTATACGAAGTACCGCCAAAGCTGTCGCTCTCAATCATATCAGCGCCGGCGGCGATATATGAGTTGGCTATATCAAGTACGGCGTCAGCGTGATCCACACACCATAATTCAGGACATTCGCCCGGCTGCATGCCTTTTTTTTGCAGAAATGTGCCCCAGGCACCGTCTGAAACCATTATTTGTCCGCTTTTTACCCGCTCGACGATAGTGCCTTTACATGTTTTGCACATAATCATTATTCCTTCTGTTAAAGTTCTATTAACTGATACTTTATTATTATAATAAGCTCATAACTATAATTGATAAAATCATAAATAGCAAATTGCCGTCAGCAAATACCATAGCTTTTGTTGTATTAAAAACCTCCTGTATTTTAGTGCTTTTTTGCTATATATTATCATTGCAGGTGAAATTGATAATTCATTAACTGAGGCGGGCAGTTTCTTGTGCCATTACTGGTGTTACTGTTTTTATCAGTTGCTTCGTTCTTGATAGTGAATTTCACATCATTCCTGCCGGCGGATTGAAATCAACCGCGGGCATGCCTTTTATAAATTGGATTCCGGTAGTTCTTGATTTGATGGTTGTGCTGGGCAGATATATGGTAAAACTTAACGGTAACCGCACTTGTCCAAAATATTGATATTCGTGAAAATCCGTTGTTACGGGTACAAGTTGTGAAAATTCCGGCACAGTTATGACAGTGCGGCGGACGAGATAGTCGCGGCGATCCACATAAATCAGATAAGGCGGCAGTTTGTATTCTTCCGGCGGATAGCACTGCAGAGCAAAACACTCAAAATTATTGATAAAATACCGCCGTTTATCCTGGGTTATTTTGGTAAATATTTTTCCAAAATCAGAGCCTGGACGCATAAAGGTAACGAGAAAGCTCATCGCCATGGCATTAATGCCGAACGACTTGGTTACCACACCGGCAAAATTCTTTTTCCAAAATGTTTTGCCGTTAAAGCCACGGATATCCACTGCCATTACGCCAACTTTACTCTCAGAATAATAATAGCCGTTTTCACAAAAATAGATATTCTGGATACAGCGGACATTTTTCCCGCCGAGAATGTTATCCAACTGCAATCGAATCGTTGCGGTCGGCGACAGCGCACCAGAAGGATCTATTGCTGACCGCATTCTTGAAATCGTGTTGACGCTATCACTTGACTGTTCAGCGCCGGTGCAAAAATTTACTGTACAAGCTAAAGCTGCTATAGTGATAAAAATGTTTATGTATTTCATTAAATTGTTCACCGTAATTTGCTATATGGGAGATGCCGGCAGCGGTATTCAGCCGGAGGCATTCCACATTTTTTCTTGAATGCCCGATAAAAACACTCAATATTTTCAAATCCGCACTCTGCCGCGATGATTTTAATATTGCAAATTCTAGTAGCCAGCATTTCTCTTGCTTTTTGCAGGCGGTGTTCAAGCAGATACTGATAAGGAGAAACCCCAATATAACGTTTGAAGAGCGCAAACAGATAAGACGTACTTACACCTGCCACATTGGCCATGCGCCTTACCGAACAGTCCGAGATATCGCGTTGATTAATCCATGTCAGTGTTTGCTGTATTGGCAGCGGGTAGTCCGGAATACTCGGGGTTAAAGTATAGCGATAGGCCTCCCAGAATATTTTTGAATAGAGATATTTTCCCAGTACATGTTTGTTGCATTGCCGGTCATGGAACCCCTGCATTGCTTCGCTTGTCAAATCATCAATCGTATCCGGCATGTGCATAACCGTTACCCGCGGGAGGATTCTAACGCGTTTTTTGACATTGAAATCTACTACAAGGCAACGATACGGGGCATCTGGTGGAGTTCTGTGTATTGTCTGTTCACCGCTCAGGTGCCAGAATATTGTTCCTTTGCCCCATTCATATTCCTGCCCGTTTCGTTCAAAAAAAACTTTGCCACCGGTTATAATTTCAATACGCACCATGCCTTCAGGAATGGTATGTGGTCTAATTTCAACCCCTGCCGGCGCTTCGTAGTACCCGATGGTACATAATGCTAAATATTCGTTCGATTCGTTGATATTTGCTGATATATTATTATTTATCATATTTTCTGTCAATAAAAAATAGTTTTTGTCAATTGATAAAAATCGCTGTTACATGTAAGATAACGCAATGTAGTATTTTTTAAAGTATAATCACATAAAAATGGAGCAAAAGGTTTATGAAACCAATTTCAGTCCAATTGTACTCTTTGCGCGCAGAGGCAGAAAAAGATTTTGTCGGGGTATTGAAACGGGTCGCTTCAATTGGTTACAAAGGCGTCGAGCCGGCCGGTTTTTTTAATCTGACGCCCCGCGAACTCAAGAAAATTGTTACTGACCTGGGGATGCAGATATCGTCGACACACAGTCCATGGGCAAATCCGCAGAACCTTAACCAGGTGGTGGAAATTGCAGGAGAACTCGGTACCGATTTAGTTGCCTGCGGTTTTGGTCCGGATCAATTCAAGGATATGAATGCAATTAAGGCTACGGCTGACAGTGTCAACGGCATGCAGGAAAAACTTGCTGCCTCCGGCATTACCTTATTCCAGCACAACCACTACTGGGAATTTGACCGTATTGACGGCCGCATTATTTATGATATTTATGCTGAGCTCTGTCCCAAAGTTAAATTTGAACTGGATACCTACTGGGCTGCCAATTTTGGTCAGGAAAACGCAGCGGAGCAGGTCAAAAAATTTAAAGACCGTTCTGTCCTGCTGCATATCAAAGACGGCGCGCTGATTAAAGGCGGGACGCAGGCTGCTTCAAGTTCCAGCACCAGCGATATTCTGGAAATCAAAGCCGCTGCAATGGTCGCAGTCGGTTCCGGCAGCAATAATATAAAAGAAATCATTGCCGCCGCCAATGAAAATGTTACCCGCTGGCTGATTGTTGAACTTGACCGTTGCGATACGGATATGTTCGAGGCGATAGAACAGAGCTATAAATACATGATTTCTAATGATTTGGCAAGCGGCAATAAATAATAAATCTTGAAAGGTCAATAAAATGCAAAAGGTTAAAATAGGTATTATCGGTTGTGGTCATATCAGCGGCGCTTATTTCAGCGCGGCAACTAAATTTGACATACTTGAAGTTGTTGCCTGTGCTGACATTAATCCTGAAGCAGCTAAAGCCAAGGCAACTGAATATAACGTCAAGGCGGTCCCGGTAGAAAAACTGCTAAAAAATCCTGAAGTAGAAATTATTCTCAATCTTACTGTTCCAAAGGCTCATGCAGAGATTGCATTGCGCACGTTGGAACATGGCAAACACTCATACAGTGAAAAACCATTCGGCATTTCCTGCGCCGAGTCGAAAAAGGTAATCGCTTCGGCAAAAACGAAGAAATTACGAATTGGCAGTGCTCCAGATACTTTTCTTGGCGGCGGTCAGCAGACATGCCGTAAACTGATTGATGACGGTTGGATAGGCCGCCCCGTTGGAGGCACCGCTATATTCATGGGGTATGGACCGGAACGTTATTACCATCCTTCACCAAAATTTTTCTTTGAAAAAGGTGGCGGTCCGATGTTTGATTTGGGACCCTATTATGTTACAGCATTGGTTAATCTCCTGGGACCAGTAAAACGGGTTTGTGCCGTCACTACTAAAGCTTTTGAGGAGCGCACCGCGGGTCCCCAAGCACGTATCAAGCGTGAACGTATTCCAGTTGAAATTGCCACTCATCTCGCCGGAGTGTTAGAGTTTGAAAATGGAGCAGTAATCAACATGATTACCAGCTTTGATGTTTGGAAACACGGACATAATCCAATTGAAATTTATGGGACTGAAGGCACTCTGTTTGTTCCAGACCCGAATACCTTCGGCGGTCCTATAAAAATTGCCCGCGGCGGCGTGCAGCAAGTTGAGATCAGCGAATGTCCGTTATCACATATTTATACCAATAATTTCCGTAGTATTGGCGCCGCAGACATGGCCTACGCAATTCGCAGCGGCCGGCAGCATCGCTGTTCCGGTGATTTGGCTTACCATGTTGTCGAAATTATGGAATCATTTGAGAAATCAAGCGCTGCTGGCAAGCATATTGACATTGCCAGTACCTGCAAGCGTCCGGCGGCATTGCCATTGGGACTTATTGAAGGCTTGATTGATTTATAAACTTTAAAAGTGACCTGATACATATTCTTCAACCGGCAAATTTTACCAATTTGCCGGTTTTTTATTGAAAAATTAATATCATTGATGATCGCTGATATTCTGATGAACCCGCCAAAAGTCGGTCGCTGCTTTTTGCGTCTCAACATAAGTCCT
>CAZITV010000081.1:0-9904 GCA_964542255.1 uncultured Victivallaceae bacterium | reverse complement strand
AAATTGTGATAATAATATACAATACTTATGTTTTATTACAAATTTGTAGCGCGGTGTTTATGGGCGTGAAGGGCGGTGCTCCGCCGCCGCCGGGTTTTCGTGGCTGATAGGTCAATATAGTACTCTGTAAAGTTTAAATATTCGGATTGATTGCAAAAATTTTGAAGGCTGGTTCGTATTCTGAAAGTCCGCCGATACCGGGGTATCGAAGGAACTTGAAGGGTACGAATCCAAAGTCGAAAGAATGCAATCCGCAGGAGCGGGACAAGGTTCTTTTGAGTTTATTTGGCAATAGCTTCATCACCCGATGTTCATATCGGGCTTCTGGTGCCATTTCCAACTAATTCTCAAAATTTCCCTCGTCTTTGCTAACTTTTAGATTGCTAGTCAGTATTAAATTTAATGAGCTAATTTCAATAATCTTTTGAGGCTTGGCGTTTTTTTTGAGTTTTGGGCGACTTAAGCTCATCCTGAGTAACGCTGTTGCGCTTGATTTCGCTTAAAGTGGTCAAAATCTTCAAAAAATAAGTATTTCTTCATAAACAAATGACGTATAGAAATCGAAAGATTGTATGCGGTATGGGGGGGGCCAGGCGATGCGGACATCGTCTGGGGGCCAGTTTGCGCAAGAGCTGCCAAGAAATTCGATTTATTGTTCAGATATTTATGATGAAATGCTTAATGTCCGGATATCTGTTGCTGGTTAATTCCAGGTGAATTTGCTGCCGCTGAGGCGTTTGGCAAAGTCTTCCAGTACAGCCTGTTCTTCGGCAATGCCGCCGCGGGCGACGAAAGTAGCGCTGAAACGGACATACCGTCCGGCATCATCCCACGGTACACTGCTGATAAGTTTTTCACGAATCAGCCATTGACTGAAGTCTTCGCCTGTGGCAAATTGTTCGCCGCCGGCGATGCCGCTGGGAGCTTTGACATAGAGGTAGAACGAACCCTGCGGCACTTTGGCAGGGAAGCCCAGTCCGCAGAGCGTGGCAGTCATGCTTTTGAGCCGGCGTTCGTATTTAGCGGAGATTGCCGGAGTGATTTTAGCCTGGTCTTGCAGGGCGCAAATTGCGGCTTTCTGAATTGCCGCGAATTGACCGCTGTCGGCGTTATCTTTGACGAAGGCGAACGCCTTGACGGCGAGTTCATTGCCGCAGACCCAGCTGAGCCGCCATCCGGTCATATTGAATCCTTTGGACATACTGTGCAGTTCGATAGCGACATCTTTGCCGCCCGGCAGGGCGAGGATGCTTAGCGGTTTGCCCTGGAAGTTTAACGGGGCATAGGCGGCATCTGAGACGATTAAAATTTGGTTGTCGCGGGCGAATTTGATAGCCTTGGCGAAGAATTTTTCATCGGCGGAAGCGCCGGTGGGGTTATTGGGATAATTCAAATAGAGCAGTTTTGCTCTTTGGCGCTGATCCTGCGTCAATGAATCTAAATCCGGTAGAAAGTTATTTTCCTCCAGCAGCGGCAGGTTGACGACTTCGCCGCCGAAATATTTAGTCCATGAGCCGAGCACCGGATATCCGGGTACGGTCATAATGGCGATATCGCCGGGATTGATATAGCAGGCCGGCAGGAGTGACAAAGCTGATTTGCTGCCGATGGCGTGAATTACTTCGGTTTCCGCATTGAGTTCAACATGGTATAATTCCTGCATATATGCAGCTACGGCATTTTTGAAATCATCAATGCCGTTATCGGCGTAAGTGCGGTTTTCCCATTGTGCTGCTTCCCGGCAGAGCGCGGCGACCACTTCCGGGAACGCCATATCATCGGGTTCTCCCACGCCCATATCAATAATATTGAGATTCGGGTTTGCTTTCATTGCCGCGCGTTTGGCGCGCTTGATTTTTTCAAACTTGTAAATTTTGGTGTCTTTGCCAAAAGTGCTGCCACCGAGTCGTTCGGCAAAATTACTCTGCAAAAAAGATTCATCCATGATGTCACACTCCGAAATATATTTTATTGTTTTTTCGCATTTTCATAAAAATGCGGTATTTTATTTAAGGGACTGACTAGATGCGGATTGTTTTTTCCAATTCCCAAACAGCAGTGCCAAAGATTTTGAAACTGATTCTGAATAATATATCACATTTTTCGGGATATTCACCTGTAGAAAATTCAAAACAAGGAAAAAATGATGGCAGATATAGTTTGTATTGACCGGCATGAATTTGAAGGGCACCGGATAACCACCAAAGCCGGTAACATCCTGCTTATTAAAGGAGCACAGGGATTTCTCGGCTGCGGCTATTTTCGGGTGGATACCGCCAATAAAATCAACGAAGCCGTCGCTATTGTCCGTGGCGTAAAATCCTATGCGGATATGCTTGAGGCAACAGTTACCGAAGTCAGCGATAGCGCCGCTCAACTCGGCATAACCATCGGCTGCACTGGCAAAGCGGCCCTGTTAAAACTGTTGTGACGGAGCGGATATGAAAATTGTTGCCGATGATAAAATTCCATTCCTGAGCGGGGCGCTGGAGCCTTATGCGGATGTAATCTATTTGCCCGGCGGCAAAACCACCGCTGCCGATGTCAAAGATGCCGACGCCCTGATTACGCGGACTAGAACCAAATGCAATCAGGCGCTGCTGAATAATTCTTCAGTAAAATTCATCGCGACTGCGACTATCGGATATGACCATTTTGATACAGCGTATCTTGACCGTGCTGGTATTGTCTGGACCAATGCGCCGGGCTGCAACTCTTCTTCAGTGGCGCAATATTTAACCTCCGTACTGCTTAATCTGGCGGTTGATAACGCATTATCACTGCGGAAAATGACGCTTGGCGTGGTGGGCATCGGCAATGTCGGGAAAAAAGTGGCGGCAGCCGGTAGAATATTGGGTATGAAAGTGCTGTTATGCGACCCGCCGCGTGCTGATGCAGAAGGGCAGGGTGAATTTGTCAGCCTCGATAACATCCTGCGTCATTCCGATTTTGTCACGCTGCATGTGCCGCTGACCGAACAGGGAAACTATGCCACGACGAAAATGGCCGATACCGGATTTTTTGCCAAAATGAAACAGAACGCGTTCTTTATTAATTCTTCGCGCGGGGAGGTCTGCGTCAATAGCGACCTGAAACAGGCGCTGTTATCGCGAACCATTCGCGGCGCGGTACTTGACGTTTGGGAAAATGAGCCGGATTTAGATTTGGAATTATTGCGTCTGGTCAATTACGGTACGCCGCATATTGCCGGATATTCAACCGATGGCAAAGCCAATGGAACCGCCATGTCGGTGAATGCGCTGAGCAAATTTTTTAACCTGCCGCTGCGCAACTGGCAGCCGCCGTTTATCCCCGGTCCTGCGGCCAACAAAATCACCGCGGACGGTGCTGAATCATACGAAGCAGCGCTGCTCAAAGCGGTATCGTTTACTTATGATATCAAGGATGATTATGCGCGTCTGCTGGCGAATCCGGCTGGATTTGAGCAGCAGCGGGGCGATTACCCGTTACGGCGCGAGTTCCCTTATTTTTCCATTGCCCCTGGAAAAAACGCGGATGATTCAGTGCTTGCGGTGCTGCAGCAGCTGGGCTTTAAACGGAACGGCGGTGTGCAGTGATTATCAGTTATAATGCTATTATCTGCCGCTATAACGAAATTGCCATTAAAGGTAATAACCGTTCACAGTTTGAACTGCTGCTGATTGAAAATCTTTACCGTTTACTGGCTGAAATTCCCAATTTGAAGATATCGCGTATCCGCGGGCGGGTTTGGGTTCAACACCGTCAGCGGCTGCCGTTTACCAGTGAAGAGATCAACTTTGCTGAACGCCAGTTAGTCAAAGCATTTGGCTTGGAATCTTTTTCTCCGGTAATTATGTGTTCACCCGAGATTGAAACGGTTTGTCAGGCGGTTGACAGCAGCGCGGATGTTTTTTTCGCGCCGTTAATCGCTGCCGGCAAAACCGCGGCGTTCAGAATTCGTGCCTCGCGCAGTGATAAAACTTTCCCGCTGCAGTCCAAAGAAATTGAAATCCGTCTCGCAACTGTCATCGGTGACAAATATCCCCGCGAACATATCAAAGTCAATTTGACCACTCCGGAAATTACCATCGGCTGCGAAATCCGGGATAAATTCGCTTTCATTTTCTACAAAACTTGCCGCGGTCCCGGCGGTTTGCCGGCAGGAAGCAACCCGCCGGTACTGGCGCTGCTCTCCGGCGGCATTGACTCGCCGGTAGCCTGCTATATGGCAATGAAACGCGGTTGTCTGGTTAATTATATCACTTTTCACAGCGACCCGTACACACCTCCGGCAACTATTGATAAAGTTAAAAAACTTGCCGGACTGCTCAACCATTTTCAGCGTCCCGGCAAACTTTATCTGTGCAATTTGGCGCCGGTACAAAAACTTATCCGCGATCTCTGCACCCCGCGGATACGTACCGTCCTCTACCGCCGCGCGATGCTGCGCATTGCGGAAAAGGTCGCGCTGCGCAGCGGCAGCAAGGCACTGCTCACCGGCGAAAGCATCGGTCAGGTGGCGAGCCAGACCATTGTCAATATGAACACCATTAACTATGCTGTCCGGATGCTGGTTATCCGTCCGCTGGCTGGAATGGATAAAAGTGAAGCGGTAACTTTATCTGAGCACATCGGTGCATTTGAAATTTCCAAAGAGCAGGTTCCGGACAGTTGTACAGTCTTCGCCCCGACATCGCCTTCGACAGCGGTAACCATTCACCGCGCCGAGAGTGAAGAGGCGGTAATACCCGAATATGACCGGCTTATTGATGAGATTATTGAACAGATTGAAGTAGTTACGATCACGCCGCTGCTGTAGAAGCAATCAGTCCGGGTTGATTATGGGCTCCTCTGATAATTAGCGGTTTGCGTTTTCGTTTTACCTTCCGCTCTTTAATATAATCATTTATTTTGCGCTCAAACATAAAGTATGCCTTTCATATTAACCGGATATTTAACATATAAATAATGTAACAAAATATAGGTAATTTTTGAGAAATATTGTAACAGAATATAGGTAATTTTTGAGAAACAATGTAACAGAATATAGGTAATTGCCTATTTTTATGTTTATAAAAACAATAAAACTATGGATAACGACTGATGTTTTTTTACAAAGAGTAAGTTGATTTGTCAATTGCGCTGGTTAAATTATGATAATCGCTCGTAATATTAAAGCAAGACGGTGAATGGTTATGAAGATATTGGTAGTTGGCGCGGGTGCGGTTGGCGGATATTTTGGCGGCAGAATGGCACAAAGCGGCGCGGAAGTCGCGGTGGTTTGCCGTTCCGATTATGCCGCCATTAAGCAGAGCGGCTATGCGGTCAAAAGCATTGACGGCGACTTTCATTTTACCCCGTCTGGAGTCTATCGCGAGGTGCGGGATTATCCTGATTGCGCCGACCTGGTGCTCATTGCGACGAAAGCTTTGCCGGAAATAGACTTGGCAGAGTTAATTCGTCCCGCGGTTAAAAAAAATACGGTGGTTCTCCTTATACAAAATGGCATTGATGTCGAAGAGCCGCTGGTAAAAGCGTTTCCAGATAATGAATTGCTGAGTGCAATTGCATATATCGGCGTAAGCCGGTTTACTCCGGGTGAAATATCACACCAAGGTGCCGGCAGAATTCGCGTCGGTGTTTACCCGCCTAAACAGCAGAGCGCAAAGTTGAATGAGTTTGCGGAACTATGTCATCGTGCCAAAATTTGTTGTGAGACAGTTCGCGACATTGTCCAGACCCGCTGGGAAAAGCTGGTTTGGAACGCGCCGTTTAATCCAATTTCCATCCTTGCCGGCGGTATAGATACCCGCCAGATTATGAATGACCAATATTTGGTCGAACTGAGCGCCGCCATTATGCACGAAGTCTGTATCGTTGCGGAAGCCTGCGGGAAACGGTTGCCTAAAGATATTATCGAACGCAATCTCGAATATACCAGAAATTTCCCCCCATACAAAACCAGTATGCTGCTTGATTATGAAAACGGCAGAAAAATTGAAGTGGAGGCGATTGTGGGCAATATCTTGCGCAATGCCGGCAAGCATAATCTAGCTGTGCCGCAGCTCCATACCATCTACGCTTTACTGCGCGCGGTAAACGATAATATCCAATAACCCCCTCCGCGAAGCAGGATCCCACCTTGCGCGAGAGAGCAGTTCAGCCGATTCGGCGGTGTCCGACTTGTCTGCTCCATAAGCCTCCACAACAGCCCGGTTGACGCATCAGTACCAATCCATACTGCCATAAAGCTTTTCTTCGAGCAGTTTATATTCGGCAGGCAGTTTAACAGTTTCTGCCTCAGGATGCTGATGTTTAAACCAGGTGATCTGCCGCCGGGCAAATTGCCAGGTTACAGTGGTAATGCGTTCTTCCAGCGCCGAATAATTTATGCCGCCGTTAAGATATTCAGCAATAAGACGGTAACCGATTGCCTGGCGCGCGGTAGGAGATTGCAGCAGACCATTGCTGATTGCCGCCTCGGCCTCTTCAATCCATCCGCTGGCCAGCATGATTTTGGCACGTTTGGCGATTATCGCTTTTAAGTCATCCCGGTCGCGTTCAAGTTTCCACGCGGTTACCGGGTATTTCAGCGTTTTATTTTTACCGGAGTGCAGCGTGGTGATAGATTGACCGGTCAGTTCCAAAACCTCCAGCGCGCGGATGAGTTTGCGCCGGTTTGACTGCCATAGCACAAAGGCCGCCGGGTCGCGCTGGCACATTAATTCTTTTAATGCCGCAAACCCGGCATCATTATCATACTCCTGATCCAGTTGCCCGCGCAGGATGCGGTCGCCGGGCAGTTCATCAATGCCATAGAGCAGCGCATGCAGATACATTCCGGTGCCGCCGGCGATAACTGGCAGTTTTCCACGTTGACGGATATCATTGATGGCAGCGACTGCCAGTTCAACAAAAGTATAGACATCAACCCGCTGATTAAAATCAAAGACGCTGATTAGATGATGGGGTACGGCAGCCAACTCATTGGGCAGCGGTTTGGCAGTGCCGATATCCAGGCCGCGGTAAATCTGCATTGAGTCGGCAGAGATGATTTCGCCGTTGAAGGTTTGCGCCAAGTGCAGCGCCAGAGCACTCTTGCCGCTGGCGGTTGGCCCCATAATGACCAGGAGTGGTACGTCGGAAATATTATGAACCGGGCTGGTCATAATCAAGTTGTTCTGCGCTATTTTTGGTATCTTTTAGCGGGCGGGAAAAAACTGAAATAAAATAGATGGCGACGCCGACGCAGATCGCGGAGTCGGCAACATTGAATGCCGGCCAATGCCAGTCAACTGCATAAAAATCCAGAAAGTCCACGACTTCGCCGCGCCACATCCGGTCTATCGAATTGCCAATTACCCCGCTGATAATAACGAATAACGCATAGTAGCGTTCACTCCAGCCTTCAGTCAGCCACTGCATAAAAATAATAGTTGCCACCACCACCAGCACTGCTATAATCAGCAGCAGCCAGCCGTAGCCATGAAAAATTCCCCATGCTGCGCCTTTATTGGTGATAAAGGTTAAATTAAAGCAGCCGGTGATGACGGGAATGCGTTCACCCAGCCGGATGCAGTGTTCCACTGCGATTTTTGTTATTTGGTCGAGCACGATTAACAGGCAGCCGAGACCGAGCGCTAAATTGATTACTCTTTTTTCATCGCGGCTGCCCAGTTCACATTTTTTGAATAATTTAATCAAGATTTGGATTCATCCCGCTGTTATTTTCACGAATGCTTTTGCAGTTAATACAATAATCTGTATATGGTTTGGCTTCAAGTCTGGCATCGGAAATTGCTTTGCAGCAGTCGCTGCAGATACCGTATTCGTCATTCAGCAGGCGGTTAATTGCTGCTTCTACCAGCTCCAGCATATTGCCTTCTTCTGTCAACAGTTGAACATCCATTTCATGTCTGGAATTATCACTGCCGAGTTCAGCCATGTGCGTGGTAATACCGCGTTTATCAGAGCTGGAGCAATCCAGCGCGTCATCACGCAACGTCTGCATTTGACACAGCAAATTATCGCGAAGCTGAGTCAAAGCCTCATAACTTTTTTTCTTTTTTCCGGTGAAACGCGAAACATCTATAGATTTTGCCTTGCCCATGTTTAAAATTCCCTAACATTGTGCTAATTTCATTTTTTTGAGAAATCTGCGTGCTTGGCCGAAATTATGCGTCATGCTTTTGTGTAGTACTGCTGCACCCTGACCGTATTATAACAGCAAAAAATCTGCAAACTTCATAAAAAAACTATTCAAAAGATATTTTTGAAATCAGCGCTATTATTAATAAACCTGCAGCATGTGAGCGGGGCTGTACACCACCCACAAGCTCTCCCGGCGTACCTTTGACGGGAGCTCAACATTACAATTTAGAATCCATCTCAAAATAACCGCGGCACTTCTGCCGTTGGAGATGCTTTTTGTATTGCCGGTTGATTACATAACCGCGGGGGGATGTTCCGCTCAGGCAACCCAAACCTCAACTTAAAATTACTATACAAAACAAAAACCGGTTATTTTTCTAATTCCTAGTAAATTAGCATTATTTAAGCTTTTTTCAATCAAAAGGTTGCTAATAGTGCAAATCCGCAGTAAATTGTCACTTAGGTGGCTGACCCCGGGACTGATGGAGGCTGAGGGATAAAACATTTAACGCAAAAGATCCAAGGGATTGATATTGAAAAAAATAGATTTGCATTTGCACAGCAGTGTCTCGGACGGAACCTTGCCGCCAGTGGAACTGATTGATTTGGCGGCTTCCGCTGGATTGGCGGCCGTTGCTTTGACTGACCACGATACGACCGCCGGCATTCCGGAATTCATTCAGGCAGCGGCAAAACATCCGGAGATTTTGGCAATACCGGGAGTTGAAATTTCCTGTATGCTGGAACACCGCGAAATCCATATTCTCGGACTGTTTATTGAATGGGAAAATCTGGTGCTGGGAGAATTTTTGACCAAAATCCGGGCAGATCGGCATGAACGCAATTTAGCGGTTATCGAACGTCTGGCGGCTACCGGATATAAAGTTTCTCTGGAAGAAATTCAGTCAGTGTCCCGCGGTGAAGTCATCGGCAGACCGCACTTCGCTAAAGTAATCAAGGATAAATACGGCTTCAATACCCTGCAGGATGTTTTTGACTGCTGCTTGAAACGCGGCCGTCCTGGATATTGTCCGCGCCGGCTTCCCTCACCAGCAGAAACCATCGCCGCTATTCACGCTGCCAACGGTATCGCCGTTTGGGCACATCCGATATACCGCAACCACAATGAAAAATCCTGGGGACGGCGCGGGCTTAATGCACTGGCTCCACTGGGATTGGACGGCGTTGAGGCTTATTATACCTTGTTTAACGGCGAACAGACCAAGATTTTACTGCATTTAGCCGCAGAGTTTAATCTGGTTGTTTCAGGCGGCAGTGATTTTCACGGCGACAATAGTCCCGGAGTGCTGCCGGGTGTGGGTAATGGCGGACTGGATATACCATTCAGCCTGCTTGAACATATGATTGCCAGAAAAAAAGCGTTAATACAAAAAAAAGAGGTGCAGTATGAATTTTAAGCGTTGGATTGCCGCCGCATCAATTGCCGCTGCCGTAACCGCACTCTGCGGTTGCACTCATCAGCCTTCGGCCAGTGAACAATTTCAGGATGATATGAAACGTAAATTTGCCGAACTCCAGGACCCGCGCTGCTCCATCGATAAAATGCGTGAGTTCGCTATGGAAAAGTTAACCGACCTCTCCGACGAGGAATCTGATTATCTTGAACAACACAATCCCGCTATTACCAGCAACTATGAACAATCCGAATATGCTTTCACCTGGTACATAAAAAGTGCCAAGGGAGGAATCGAAGTGCTCTCTTCGCCGCCGCCATGTGAACCGCTCGCCGTTTTTCGCGTCAATCACGTCT
>CAZITV010000080.1:0-9937 GCA_964542255.1 uncultured Victivallaceae bacterium | reverse complement strand
TTATTACGCATCAAAACAACTCGTCAGTGTCATTTGGCTCAGATTTTTCAGCATTTACGGCGGTATCAGTTTCAAACTTACTCCAGACGCCCTTATTGCCATCGTCTTTGACTAATAATTCTATTTTCTTTTCGAGCGAATTAAGTTTTTCGCGGCAGAAAGCTGCGAGTCCGGAGCCGGTTTCGAAGCACTCAATCATCTTATCCAGGGGCAGATTGCCAGCCTCCATTTTTTCAACTGTTTTTTCTAATTTTTCCAATGCTTGTTCAAAAGACATTTCGCTGGGACGTGATTTTTTATTTTCTTCCGGCATAATTATGTCCTGTAATTATAAATTATTTATGTGTTGTGATAAACCGTATAACGTAATTACAATATATCACGCCGCAAAATTCATGCAAGCCGGCAGTTGAGTGAATTGACAAATCACAATAAGCTTTTAAGTTATAAAGCAATGATTAATATTTCAGTTCACCTCGGAGGTAAAAATGTTTAAAGCAGTGGCGTTTAACGGCAGTCCCCGCAAAGATGGCAATACTTTTTATATGCTGCAAAAAGTTCTTGAGCCGATTGCAGATGCAGGTATTGAAACAGAATTAGTCCAAATTGGCGGAAAGCTTGTTCACGGCTGCCGTGCCTGCGGTCAATGCGCAAAAAATCAAAATTGTCAATGTGTTATAAACAGTGACATTATCAATGAATGTATCGCCAAAATGCTGGATGCCGATGCAATTATCATGGGCTCACCATCATATTTTTCCGGTGTTACCCCTGAATTAAAAGCGCTGATAGACCGTTCCGGATATGTCGCCATCACGAACGGCAGAAAATTCAAGCACAAAATTGGTGCAGCAGTAGCTGTTCACCGCCGTGGCGGAGCAGTAAACGTATTTGATTCCATAAACCATATGTTTCTGATGTCGCAGATGATTGTGCCGGGCTCGCTCTACTGGAATTTTGGTGTTGGCCGCGAACCTGGCGAAGTCGCCAATGACCAGGAAGCCATTAACAATATGACCGATTTAGGCAAAACCATCGCATGGCTGATAAAAACCCTAAAAAAATCACCTCTGCAATAGCGCCGCGGAAAATATTTACGCGCATTTCTATAAATCAATATATTTTTCTGAACTTTTCAACGGCCGCAGCCATAGCGGTTACGTTCTCCGGCCTGCAGTAGCCTGGAACGCTGTTTGAGTCGGAGATTATGTAGCCGCCGCCGGCTCCGAGTTGACTGATGCGCGCTTCCACCTCAGTATAGACATCAGCAACGCTCCCCCTTGATAAGGTTTTATCAACATCAATGTTGCCGATTAGACACAGTTTTTTACCATATTCATTTTTAAGCACATCCAGGTTCATCGACCCGGGTTCTAAAGGATGAATGCCGGACATCCCCAGCTTGATCAGTTCAGGCAGCAGCGGCAAAATGTTGCCATCGCTGTGAAAAACCCAGGGACGGGTAATTGCCTGGGCAGCATGCTGCAAGTTAGGCAAAAAATATGTGGTGAATGTCTCAAGCGAGAACAATGGTGAAGTCTTATAGGCAATATCGTCAAAACACCAGAAAAAATCAAAATCCAATTCACACAAATTTCGAATAACTCGATGGCTCCATTTGGTGTACATTGCTAAAATGTCATTAACTAATGCTGGGTCATCGCATAACGCATAGGAAAAACCCATCACCCCCATACTGAGCAGGGTTGGAGACGCGCCCAATCTTATTCTTGCATAGACAGCACGCTCGCCTTTTACCCGTGCCAGCATTGATTCCAGCTTTTTATAGAGCTTATCATCGTCAGGGTCCGGCATAACGGCATTCTCGTAAGCCTCTCTGGTGAACAGCAAGCCATCTCTAATATCTGCTCTGCCGTCGTGGATTTCTGAATCGACGAACAGCGGTGGCAAAATTTGTATGCCGATGGCATCCAGTTTTAATTTATCAGCGACTGCCGGTGCTACGGTATAAACAGGATTTACAGGTTTCGGCACGTCCCCGGGCCGCTGAGTATTACCCCAGGAATTAATCGCGTTAACCGTTTCACAATCCAAACCGGCGCCGAGTATCCGCTCCTGTAAATCCTGGTCAATGCAGTTGTACATATACGGTACCATGTCGGGAATACCTTTATTCAATGCGCGCAGTACCCGTTCCCTGGAATTCATATTGTTGCTGCTCCGTTTTGGTGTTGTACCGGGATAATCAGCGGTCCCTCTGGAATCACATTTACCAAAGCGGCATCACCCTTAATGGCAAAAGCCATTTCAAGCGCCTGCTGAAGATTATCGGCGTGCTTAACAAACATTGCTTCAAGTTTATCTTTGGCAACGTGATTCGTTACCACGATTACAGTATATTTTTGAGTTAAATTCAGCATCACTTGTGCAGCCCACTGGTCATATTCGCAAATTGAGCCGTCTCTAAGTCCGGCAAGTAAAGCTTCAGGAGTTTTAGCTTTGTCGTAAACATGCAGAAAACCGCCGTGCCCAATTCCCTCGGAGCATTCAGTAGCAATGATAATCACCCCGCCGGCTTTGATTGAACTTGCCGCGGTGTTCATTCCTTTTATTGACTGGTAAAGATTTAAATCCAGCGGATAGCCGCTGTTCGAAGTAATGGCGATGTCGGCAAGCCGGCAGGGCACCTCCATCATACTGCGTACGAATTCGCACCCGTCGTGATGTGCTGCAAAAGTATCTCCGGCGAATGCTTTAATAATCTTTTTTTTGTCGTCCAGCACAACGTTCAAAATAAATTTTAAATTAGCCGCGATAGCGGCTTCTGCGAACTCGCGGTGAGCCGGATTGCCGTCAATTACCCCTGCCCTGCTCATCGGATGGTCAACATTTTTCGGAGAGTGATTTTTCATCACCGATTCAGCTCCGGCGATGCCCGGCAATACACTTTTCCGACCACCGCTAAATCCTGCCAGCCAGTGTGCCTCAATAAAACCTTCTGATATGACAAGGTCATGCTCAACCACCGCTTTATTCAACCACAAATGATTACCGGTTGACAAAACTCCCATGGACACCAGCGACTTATTGTCATAGGCGTTATGCACCAGTATCGGGTAGTTGTCAACAATTTCAATACCCATTTTGTCAATCAACTCCTGTTTTGACATGGCGCGGTGCAAGCCGGAGGCGATGATTATGGTAATGACAGCACTGGAGTTAAAATTTTTGATTTCTTCAATTATTGCCGGAATAGTGATTTTACTGGGCATTGGCCTGGTCATATCATTTGTTATCAATAAAATTTTCTTCGCGGTTTTAGCCAGTTCACCAAGCCGCGGTGAAGCGATGGGGCGGGCAAGAGCATCCCGCACGCAATCAGCTTCACTCATCGCCGGAACATAGCGTCTGGATTCCAGACAACCCAGCAAATTGTGTTCGGCTATATCTACGCTCTGGAATGATTTACCAAATGGAATTTTAAATGTTTTCATGGTTGTAAATCCACACTGTCAACCGCCCGTGCAATTGCGGCCAGATTGATATTTTTTACGTTAAGCGGAACGGCGCACTCCGGAGCAATAAATCTAATGCCGGCAGCGGCAATCGTCTTGACCTGACACTCAACATCCGCCGGTGTTCCGTTTAATAAAATTTCCGGATTATTGACACAGCCGGTCAACTTCATCGAACCGGCGGCGGCCATAGAAGCGACAATATCATTTTTTGAATCAAAATGGAAGAGACCAAAACCTGCCTTGGCAAATAAGTGGATACGGTCCAATGTGTTCCCGCAGCAATGCAGTATCAATTTACCTCCGCCAAAATATTTTACAATTTCCTGATGCAGCGGGAGCAAAAAACCGGCATAAGCCGACGGAGACACCAAGTCAGCTGTGGCATGATCAGCCAAGGTAACCATATCCGCTCCGGCGGCAAACTGCGCCGCGGCAAATGCCATAGTAACCGGCTTAAACGCTTCAAGAAAAGCACGGGCTTTTTCCGGTTCGGCAACGGTGTCAATTAAAAAATTTTCGACACCGTACAAATGATACGACAAAGTCCATGGCCCCATAACTTTTCCGATAATCAACGCATCATTGCCTAACCTGGCGCGCAGCAGCTTAATGGAGTCAATAACAGTTTTTGCCGGAAGCCGGTCAAGAAAATTTTCGGAGAATTTAAACTGCGACGGGTCGTCAAACAGCGCACTGCGCTGTGCCGGCATCGCATTACCGGTACCCCAATCAATAACAGCACCAAGCGCCGCGGCTTCCTGCAGTACACTAAAATATGGCATCACACTGTCAAATCCCAAATGTTCATAGCCATAAGCGGCTACAGCACACATTTTATCGGCATTGAGATGCACTTCAGAGAAATTCACGCCCAGCACGCTGCAGGTTTCGATAGTGGCAATAGAGGTAGGATTGATGACGGACGGACGGTCAGTCTCTTTGCCTTGCAGATTGGCAAAAAAACGTTCTCTAGGACTCATTTTACTGCATGTTGCCATGGTTACGTCCAGATTAAGAATAAATTATTATTATCAGGAGATATTGGCGCAAGCCGCCGCATCAGTAAGGCGCGGCGGCCTGCCGTAAACTATTGGTCGCGCCAGGCGATATTAAGCGCGGTATGACTGGCGGCGCTGCACTGTATTGCCGCGATTAATTCGTCAACTTCATATCCGGTCAGAGTGCTCTGTTCGCCCTGCTTTCCGGCAGCGATATTGGCGCAGAAGAAAGCTACGGCACGGTCAAACGGAGAACACGGCGCAAAACGGAATTCAGTCTCTTCGCCGGTCTCATTGTTGTAATATTTCAACATTGACGCTTTGTATTCCGGGCAATCCCATGTAGAACTGAAGATTTGCAAACGGCCTTTATTGCCGGTGATGGTGAATTCTTCTTCCCAGCCGTCACGCAGGAATCCAATTTTATTCAACGGATGCGCCATGACATCAAAAATTACCGGGCAGGCTTTGGTCTCAAACAAAGCTGTCGCCTGCAGCTCAAAGTCCAAATGCTCAACCTCTTTCATTGTCGCGTAAACCCGTTGCGGCCTGCCGAAGAAATTCATCATCATATCCAAAACATGACTGCCGCCGCAGGTAAGAATACCGCCGCCCATATTGCGTTTAATCCAGGTTGGCTCGCCGGGTTTAATGCCCCAGGCCTTCATCAAATTTTCGTCATATTCGATTAAATTACCCCAGCACTGATATCCTTTAAAATGACCATTGAGCAGAATGCCCAGCCGTGGCATCAATTCTTTGGCTTTTTCCACCGCCGGAATGAAGCGTTTCATATACGATGTATAGAAAATTGTTCCGGCTTTTTGAGCTGCTTGAGTTATTTCCCAGGCATCAGCGGCATTGATGGCGAGAGTTTTCTCACAGATGATCGCTTTGCCGGCGGCGATGGCCGCTAATGCGATTTTCTTGTGAATGCCGGAAAAAGTGGCAATAGTAACCACATCCACGCCGGCATCAGCCATGATTTCCATGAAATCAGCGGTGTATTTGGCCTGATATTTTTGAGCGTACGGAGCGGCAGTGGCTTCATTAAGGTCGCACACATACTTGATGGTTACTCCGGCTTTTTCCAATCCTGAGAAGTGGAACTTGCTGATGTTGCCGCAACCGATGACCGCGGCGGTGAGCTGTTTCATAGTAATCTCCATTGATTTTTTAGTTAAATTCCGCGCCTTAATCAGGCTCGGTTATTTCTTTTTAGTGTTAAGCATTTGATAAATATTCTGCGCCATCTGCGCCGAGCCTGCCTTGTTAAGATGAACACCGTCACCGCAGTTAAATTGCGCTTTTGGCTTAACCGGAGTTGTGCCGTAATCGGTAATGGTGCCATCGTTATCAACGAGATTAAAGCCGTTGGTGCGGCAAAATCCAACGAGCCATTCGTTGTATTTTTTGCGTTCTGCTTCTCTGGGTGGAGTGAGCATGGCGACGCCATAACAGTTGCAGATGTAAATATTGGCAGGTGAGATGCCACCGGCGCTAAGCCCGCCGGTAATTGCCTGCATATTCTTTTGAACAGCCTCAGCCTTGGCGCCGCGGTTAAAATCGTTCAGTCCGATTTTGAGCCATATTTTTTTAAATCCGGCTTCGAGCAGCAGGGGTTTGACCAACGGGATAAGTTCAGATGATTGGGAACCTCCGAAGCCGAGGTTAGCCACCCAGACATTCGGCCCCAGGAGCATTCCAAGCTGATAATTCGGGGGTGAAGTCTGATCCGGTTGAAGCGATCCTAGCCGATAAACAGTGCTGGGGTCATTGCTCCAGCGCGACTTGCCGTCGGAAACCGAGTCCCCGATGATGGCGATGTCCGGCGTGTAAACCTTGACCTCGTCAATATTGACGATACCAATTTTTCCCGCACCGGAGCGGAATGACAGTTGCTCCGCAGTGCAGCCGGAATATGTTTTGGCGGCAATAAGTTTTCGCGGATTGTAGCCGCTCGCCGAATAGGCTTTGTCAATCCAGTAGCAACGGACAATTTTTGCCGCCTGATCCACCACCAAGGTGATCTGGTTGTAAGTCGCGTCCGCCCATTGCGCGGTTGACGCCGAAGCGGCATCAGTGGCGAAAGAGAGAGTATTCGGCGTCAGACCGCCGCTTACCGTGACCAGCGGCTTGCCTGCGCCGTCAAGCAACTCGAAAATGCCGACGGCGCCGGAGGAGAAATACATGTCATACTCGATGATATACTTGCCTGCCGGTGGCTTGAATAACGCTATGGCAGCGACACTGCCGGCCGCATCGGTGGCCTTGAGTTGCAACTTGGTGGACGCGTCAACGTTAACAATCGCGGCAGTGGCGCCGTTTTGGCGCAGCGTCCACTTTTCCAGATTGCCGTCGAAACGTTCGAACAGCATCAGGTTGCCGGCCGCATCTGCGGCATAAACTCCGGTGCCGAATGCCGCAGCGGCAATGATTGCCGCGGCGGACAAAGCTACTGCGTTATTTTTCTTTTTCATTGCTTAATCCCTTAGTTGCAGGTGTTCATTGGGCGGCTTTTTCTGCCACCAGACGTTTGCAGAAGTCATGATACACCTCAACCATATACTCGTAATGCTCTAACGGCATCCCCTTGAAAATTGTATTGGAGGTGCCAAATATGTAGCCGCCGCCGGAGTAACAATTCTCCAGCGCATACAATGACGACTGTGCGATTAGTTCCTTGGGGCCATCCTGCAGGTAGTTGCATTGCACATTCCCCATTAATGCCATTTTACCTTGGCACTGCCGCTTCATCGCCGCGATATCCATCCCCGCCATCGGGTCCACCGATTGAAAACAGTGTGCGCCCAGGCTCAAATAATCCTCCATAATCGGATCAATATTGCCATCGGTATGGACAAACGCATAGACCCCCTGGCTCTTGATGAACTCTACCTGTTTTTTCAAATAAGGCGTAATGAATTCACGGAATTGAGCCGGTGATATGAACGGACCACCATTGAACGCCACATCGTTGACAATGTGAATAAAATCAACGCCGGCGGCGATTAACGGTTTGGCCTTTTCGATCGCCTCATCGGCTTTACGCGCAGCGACAGCATGGAGGCGTTCCGGCTCTTCAATAAGCATCATGGAGAAATCTTCCCATTTGATGTCGTCATAGGTTCCATAACTAAGTGCTTCAATTGACCAGATGGAGCCGCCAATTACCCCGCCGAGAAAAATCTCATCGTTAAAGCGTTTCTTTACAGCGGTAATACCTTCGGCATCGCACCAGGGATAATAGACCAGGAATCCGTCCCATTTATAGCGGTCAACGATTTTTTCGTAGATATCGGCGCAGTGCTCAATCTGACGCGCTTTTTCTGTTTTGGAGAACTTGGGCCAGTCCTCAAAAGCCGGAAAGGAATCGCCGAACGCCTCCTTCTCCAGCTCGAACATCACCTCGAAATGAGGAGGATAATCGGGCTCCTCAAATTTGAGTGTTTTTATAATGCGTTCTTTGCCGGTCATAATTCTACCACCACCTTGATTGCATCTTTGCTTTTCGCCGCTTCCAGCGCTTTGTCCATTTCATCGAATTTGAAAATGTGGGAAATAAAGATATCCGGATCAACAATTTTGCGTTCCAGTAAATCCAGTGCTTCCGCGCCATAATGAGCAGGACTGGCGAATGAAGCGCGCAGCTGCAATTTTTTGAAATGGAATTTATCCGCGTCAAAAGTGATTTTGGCCTTATCCCAGCCAATGCCGATATAACTGATGATGCCGGCATCGGAAATCACATCCATAGCGTCCGGCAGCACCGCCGGCGGCGCGGTCACCAAAACACAATCAATGCGGCAATTAAATTTATAATCG
The DNA here is from genome assembly GCA_964542255.1 of uncultured Victivallaceae bacterium. Lineage (GTDB taxonomy): Bacteria > Verrucomicrobiota > Lentisphaeria > Victivallales > Victivallaceae > CAYMSF01. The sequence goes on along the minus strand of CAZITV010000080.1, from coordinate 1,635 downwards.
GCAAGCTTCTGCTCGCTAGGATCAATGTAATCGGCAACATCAAAATGTTTTGCCAATTCAAAACGTTTTGTCATACTTTTATAATCGCTGACAAATATTTTATTTGCCCCTGCCAATCTGACCAGCGGCATCGCCATCGCGCCAATCGGTCCAATTCCGATAATCAGCACATTCATCCCCGGCTTGATATCGGCGAGTTTAACCATATCCAGCGCTACACCTAGCGGCTCCTGCAGTGTTGCCGCGGCGAAACTCATTCCCTTAAATTTTACCGCGCAAATTGCCGGCACCACGATTTCTTCGGCAAAACCGAAATAGTCATAATAGAAAAAGCTTTGAATATCGGTACAAAGGTGAACTTTTTTGTTACGGCAGTTATCGCAGGCGCCGCATGGTGTGGCAGAATCAAGCGCCACCGCATCGCCAATTTTGAGATTTTTCACTCCGCAGCCCATTTCCGCGATAATACCGCTGATTTCGTGTCCAAATTTTTGTTCCGTTTTGCCGGCTGGCAAACTGCTGTGAATATCGGTACCGCAAATACCGCAGGCTTTTACTTTAACTTTTATATCGTTCGGCCCCATCGGCGGCAGTTGAATATCCTTGTAAACAACTTTCCCATTCTGTGTCTTAAGTGCGGTTTTCATAACTATTTCCTTTTGTTTAAGTTGCATTTTGCTAAATTATGAACTATTGTCATTAAAGTAAATATAACTCACAAATACTTTTTGACAATGGAAAATAATGTAAGTAATAATGGAAAATAATGAACTAAATCCGATGAAAAGCCCGGTCTTAACCAGGGATTTCAGCTTAATGTTCGCAGACTCACTTTGGTCAACCCCGCGCGATAACTCCAGAACTCCGCTGTTTATCGAACGCTTCAAAGGGGTGCGGCATAATCCGCAATTCAGTATCCATAATTTTTGGGAATTTACCGCAGTAGCCAGTCACGGCGGCACTATCGAATTCAACAACAAAACAATTAAAATTGGTCAGCATGACATTATCCTGATTCCTCCGGGTGTCCAGCACCGGGAATATGCGGATAAACCCCTGGATACAATCTGGCTGGGCTTCAAATATACTCCATTGGCGCTGCCGCTGGATAACCCCACTATAATAAATTCCGGGGAATTATTTAAAGCATTCAGTGACTTTTGGTATTTTGCTTCGCGGCGCCGCACTGGCATCGGTATGGAACTCGATGGCAACCTAATGTCAATCTTAGGCTATTTTATCCGCAGCACTACTGAAAACAACGGCAACAACAATGTACCAATGGAAAAAGTCATTATTTACATCAACGACCATTTCTCAGACGCCATCAGTATGGCGATGCTGGCACGAATGCTGAATGTGAGCGAAAGCTATTTCTACCGCCAATTCAAAAATTATACAGGTCAAACCCCGGTTGAATATCTCACCGCGCTAAGAATAAAAAATGTCATCATCAATATCCGCAAAACTAATCTGCCCATCTTTCAAATCGCAAAAATTTGCGGCTTTGCTGACCCATATTATCTCAGCAAAACTTTTAAAAAAATCACCGGCATGAGTCCGCTCCATTACCGCGAATCCACCAGAAATATAACCTTTGAACAACAAAACGGCAAAGATCAGGCGGACTGACAC
>CAZITV010000079.1:0-10298 GCA_964542255.1 uncultured Victivallaceae bacterium | reverse complement strand
ATATTTTCTCCAGACTTTTTGACAGGTAGCCTGTGCGGAAGGATTTCAGCCGAGAGCATCTAGCAACCTCTTCACTGAAGTCATTTTACAAAACCAGAAATCCGGTACGTCCACTATTTATTTTTCTCAGCAGAAGTATTCATATTTGGACAGCAGGCCAGAAGAGTGTATCAACTCATTGGCGTCGGGATTATACGGAATGGCATCAGATAAAAGAAAATGCGAAGAATAGCTTTTAACAAATAAAGAATTAAGCAAACAATTACTAAAAACGAATTAACTTCTGCACGAAAACTCAAAAGAACCTTGTCCAGCTCCTGCGGATTGCAATCTTTACTATCTTTTAGAATGCTGCCCAATATAATTGCTCATTGCCGCTGCGCCGGTCACTACTTTACTGCATCATGTTTGACATAGATAAACTGCGAAGTCACAAATCCGGATAATGCCGCCTGACACACTAACTGCTCAATTTTTTCCGGCGCCATTTGCGGTGTCCGCGACAATATCCAATAATAATTTGTGGTTGAACTGGTCACCACTGCCCACCGGTAATCCGGGTCAAGTTTCACTATCCGGTATTCGCCATAAAACGGCCAAAAAAATGTTACCTTCAGCAGGCCGGTATCAGCATTATCTACAAAATACGCCCTGCCCCTAGCCTCCCGCCAGACGCCGGAAGCCGTTCTGCCGCGATTCAGCACATTGACCCCGCCATCATCACGCATTGAATAGGTCGCGGTAACATTGTCCAAACCGTGTTCAAAATGGTGCGGCAGGCGCACCACTTCATACCAGGTCCCAAGATAACGTGGTAATTCAAAATTAGTTACTACCGGTAAATTTGCACTATTTTTTACTCCAAAGCAGCCGCTCATTGCAGCCGCTCCGATAACCATCATTAAATATAACCAAAACTTCATACCCGCCTCCTGCTGCTGATTATTTGACAAATACCGGCAAAGTTAATAGACCACAAACCACCGCAGATTGCAAACCTGATAACGCATTCCCGCGCCAGGCATCTAACGGCCTAGGCGCCGGACGAGTTATTTTCCCTGTTTATTCTTAAGCTGAGTTTTTATTTCTTTTAGTTTTAAGGCTTCGGTCATATTTTTGTAGAAGTCATCGAGTGGGTAACAGCCGGAAATCAGTCCGTTGCGTGGGGCATTGGTACAATCGCCGATGGTGCGGCAAATCCGGCGGTGTTCAAGCGGCTTTCCCGCCAGGGAATCGGCACAAATTTCCGGGTAAGCCAGCACCATTCGCCCAATGCCGATGAAGTCCGCCATATGGTGTTGAAGCACATATTCGCCGACATTGGGCAGCCATTCCTGCAAATAAGTATAGCCGGAACCAACCAATAGTATTTCCGGGAAACGTTTTTTGACTTCGGCGACGCAGTTGATTTGCCGGGCGACACCGATGAGCGGGTCTTCGGGCATGGTGTATCCATCACAGACCGGGAATGCTGCGGGACGCTGAATATGCGGATTGTAGTAAGGACTGCCGACTGTCGTGCAAATCATCTCGACACCACATTGCTTAACCATTTCAATAAAGCGAAAAGTTTCCGTCAAATCATAACCAAGACCAGTGCCGTCGCCGCCGAAAGCGTATTTATAGCTGCCGGAGGCCTGCATCGGAATGCCCTGACCGTCTGGTCCTTTCATATAGGGCATATAATCAAACAGCGACAACCGCAATGAGATGGCGATATCCGGCACATTTTTGCGGATGCCTTCGGCGATTTCCCGGAAAAATCTGGTGCGGTTTTCAAAAGACCCGCCGTATCTGCCGGGGCGGTCAACCGCGCTGAGCAGTTCGTGACCGAGATAGCCGTGGGCGTGTTTGATATCCACAAAGTCAAAGCCGGCGCGCCGGGAGAGCCGGGCACCATCAATAAATTTTTGTATAATCTCCGCGATTTGTTCGTCAGTAACTACCGGGGTATTTTGATTGCCGAATTTAATATCAAGGAGCGGGTTATGATATGCGATGGTGGATTCGAGCACCTTGTCATCGGTCGGATGTGAGAAGCGTCCGGAATGCGTCAATTGGAGTCCGACAAACAAATCATCACTGCGCCCGAATTTTTGGTGATGGGCGGCAACGACCTTTTGCCGTAATGCGGCAATGCTGTCCACGGTTTGGTCATTAATCATCATTTGCCGCGTATTACTTTTGCCGGACGGCATTATTGCGGCAGCTTCGCAGCCGTAAAGCAGTTTTGCCCCGCTTTGGCCAAACCGGATCCAGCGGCGTTCCGTCAATTCGCTGGGGGAGCCGTCAGCGTGGCAATCCCACCCTTCCATCGGTAATACTGCCCAGCGGTTGCCGATATTACGGCCATGACAGCGGACTGGTTTTGCCAAAGCCTGCTGTTCCGGTGCAGGCATTTGCGGCACAAAATTTAGATTGATGCCAAGCTGTCTAATATAGGCGGCGAATTTTTCTGGTGTATCCAGTGAACTGATTTTGCTAATATTGATTGGCGGCATTATTATTTCTCCGGTTTTTGAGCTAATTTCAAGATTCTTTTGAGATTACCTCATTTGTATTTAAAATCGTTTTTCTTTGCGGATATGTAAAATTATAATTTCACTGTCATCCAAAGCTTCATAAGTATGCTCCAGCAGTGCGTCAAATTGCACCGCCTCCCCGCCGCGCAGCTCAAATTTTTCATTGGGCAGATAGAATGCAACCTTGCCTTTGACAACCCAGCAAACCTCATAGTCGTCGCGATGCAGATGCGGACGGGATACTTTTGCCCCCGCTGAAGCTTTGCCGTAAAGGCAGCGCACATTGCCATAAATAACCTCTTTAAAAACAAATCCGTCAGAGAGGTGCTGTCTGGCATTGGTACGGTGCGCCATACTGGTTTCCGCCAGGGCAATCAAATCAGCGGTGTTGATGCCGAAAACCCGGCTCAGTTTATACAATGTATCCAATTCAGCGGTAGTTTGATTGCGCTCCAGCTTCGAAATAACCGAGGCGGATACCCCGCTCTGCCTGGAAACATCCGCAATGTTCAATTTTTCCCGTTTGCGCAAATCACGCAAAATCGAAAAATCATACATCTCTTTTGAATTCATTGTCTCGCACCGCTAAATTTATTGGGACGTCGTTTCGTAGATTTTGCCTTCCCGGTAGTCTGCCCAGGCAGTTTCAAACCACGCGCCTGACACCGGCAGCGGACGGCGTTCCACCCAAACATTTTCAACTTTGCCGCAGTCGGCAACCGTTTCCTGGACTTTTTCACGGAATTCAGGGTTTTCCGGCGCAAACCGCCACTCTTCAGACAACGCCTGGTGTATTGCAGTACCGTTATTGTCCAGCACTAAAGCCGAACCACGCGAGCCGATGCCCCGGCGCAACGCCGCCGCCACTGCTTCAAGATAGACTGCGTGAGCAAAACATAATTGCAAATTCCGCAATGACTCCGCTACCGCGGCGGTAGTTTCGCCGCCGCAGCCGTTCTCCTGTAGTTGATGATATTGCGCCCAGGCTTCAGGGATGGCCTGCTCCAGCACCGGCAAAGACCGGATGTGTGCGCCGGCGCGGGTCATCCGCTGCTGCAAAATAGCGCGTTGTTGTTCCCAATCCGCCGCACCATTGCCGGCAGTTAATTTTTCCAGTTGCGCCAGAGCGGCGGTGACGGCAGAATTGAATGCTTCGGTATTTAAGCTGGCACCGGCATACCGTGCCGCAATGTACTCCGCGGCGCGGACTGACGCAACCTGACCGGCATTAAGGGCAGCGCCGCCGGGACGGTAAACGCCGTGAGAACCGTTAACTTCTCCGACCGGGAAGAGATGTTTGATATTGAGCGATTCAGACCAGGCATTGCCGGCGATGCCGCCGTTGTTATGCTGAGCGCAGACGGCGATTTCCAGGGGTTCTGCCACCAAATGGATACCGTGATCCTGATATAGGCTAATTGCATCCGGGTTCATGTGCCGCAGCCGTTCAATCGGCGAGCCAAACAGCGCCCCGGATTTACGTAAATATTCCCGCGATTCACTACTGAGTTTATCAAAATCTAAATCGGTGGGATTACTGCGGAAATCCATAAAGACCCGGCGGCCGCGAATGACGGTTTCGATATAAACACAAATATCTATCAGCGATGAACCGCCAACCACCTTACGCGGGTCAAACGGCCATTGATAGCCCTTGAGAAAAACCGCGCTGTTCAGCGCTCCGGCATCATTAAAATATGGAATAAGAAATTCTTGTTCGTCACTAATACCGTCCGCTGCGGTAGAAATAAAACGCGGCAGCACCTGCATATAAGTACCTGAAACATTCCAGCGGAATTTGGTTGATGCCATGCCGTACTGAGATTCAGGCAGATTTTGCGCTTTGGCTCCGGCCTGCAGCGCCAGTCCAATACCGCCGGTATGAACCTGCGGATAGACGCTGGTGTGGTAAATGCCGCCAGGACCGCCCGCGGCAAATATGACATTGTCGGCCGCATATACTTCAACCGCGGCGCCGGTATCCGCATTTAAATTTACCGCGATAATCCCGGCAGCGCGTTTTTCGCCATTTTCTGCAACGGTCAGCAACGTGACCGCCACCCGGTTTTCATCAACTCTGATACCGCGTCTTTTGACTTCATTGATAAGCACGCGGCACATTTCGCGTGAAGTGTATGGCCCGTAAGAAGTGGCGCGCTGGCGCGGGTCGTGGTCGGTTTTATAACCAACAAACTGTCCATAGGAATCGCGTGGAAATTTGACGCCGAGACTGACCAAATTTAGAAACGCCATGGCGGAACCTGCCGCCTCAACCAGCGCCAAATCACCATGCATGGAGCCACCGTCAAACAATGAGTGTGCCATCGCTTCAGGAGAATCCGGTTCAGCGCCGTACATACCGAGTTTATAATAGGTTTGTTTATCGCTGCCGGTATTGATGGAAGTCCCCATCTGCAAACCTTCAGTAACAATCAAAATATCTTTTATTCCGGCGGCATCAAGCCGGACTGCTGCGTTTAATCCGGCAGCGCCGCTGCCCAGTATTAGCGTATGAACACGGTGAGTAACTACATTATGATGGTTTAATTGTAATGGCGGCATCTTAATTTATATCCTTATATTTAATTAATATTATTCAGCATCCTCGGCAGATGTGTAATACTTATAAACGCTGTACGGTAAGACCGCCGTCAACATTCACGACTTGCCCGGTTGAATAGTGGATATCGCCGCGCAGCAGCATCGCAACAGCGCATCCGACATCCTCGGGCATTCCCCAGCGCGCCTGGAGACACAACCCGTTGGCAATCATCTTATCGTATTTTTCCTGTACGCTGGCGGTCATATCGGTCTTGATAACCCCGGGTCGGATTTCATAGACGGGAATATCGTATTCGCCCAAACGGACTGACCACAATTTGGTGCTCATGCTCACCCCGGCCTTGGAAATACAGTATTCGCCGCGGCTGGGTGATGCGACTTCAGCTGAAATTGAGCTAATATTGACAATATAACATGTAGATGCCGGATGAGCTTTTTTCTGTTCAATCATCTGTCTGGCGACAATTTGGGTTAAAAAGTATGGGCCTTGTAAATTAATCTTCATCAACCGTTCAAAACTCGCCTCTGTCGCCTCGAGAATGTCCGCCCGCACTGCCGGCGCCACTCCGGCGTTATTAACCAGAGCATTGATCTGCCCAAATTCCGCAATAATCGCATCCAGCATATTTGTCCGCGCCGCAGAGTCTGAAACATCGCATTGGCAATAAAGCACCTTTACACCATAACTGCGCAAATGATCCATTGCCTCCTTGTGTTCAGTTTCCGGCCGAATATCACAGATTGCCAGATGCCATCCCTCGGATGCCAATTTTTCAGCAATACTGTAACCGATGCCGCGCGCCGCCCCTGTCACCAACACTGTCTTTGCCATATCAGCACACTCCTTTGTCTATATTAAAAAAGTTTCTCTATAACTATATATTGCATAAAAATATACTGTCAAAGAATATTTTCAAATAAACTATTTGTTAAAGTTAATAATTATACGAACGGCACGGCGGCGGCAAAGCGCAGCCGCCACAGTCTGGTTGTCACAAAAAGGCTGTTTCCTCTCTTTGAGATGACGAAAAATCCTAAAAATCAATTGTTTCCAGCTTTGAATTTTTAGAAAAAAGGTATATATTGTGCAGTATTTGTTTTTGTATAAAAAGGCGACTTGAAGCCAGCTAGCACAATTTTATCCAGCCAATAATTTATATACTACGGAGGTTTTAAAATGGCAAAGAAAATGATGACGATTGACGGCAATTTAGCGGCGGCACACGTCGCATACGCCTTCAGTGAAGTTGCAGCAATTTATCCGATTACTCCATCCTCAACCATGGGCGAATATGCGGACACTTGGGCCAGCCAAGGCATGAAAAATATGTTCGGCCGCGTGGTGGAAGTTTCTGAAATGCAGTCCGAAGCCGGTGCTGCCGGTGCGGTGCACGGTTCTTTGAGCGCTGGAGCGTTAACCACGACCTTTACCGCGTCGCAGGGACTGCTGTTGATGATACCGAATATGCACAAGATTGCCGGCGAAATGCTGCCGACAGTATTTCACGTTTCTGCCCGTTCATTAGCGGCGCAATCACTCTCAATTTTTGGTGATCACTCTGACGTAATGGGCTGCCGCAATACTGGTTTTGCAATGACATCTGCTGCTTCGATTCAGGAAACCCACGATTTGGCGATTGTTGCTCATCTGGCAACATTGCGCAGTGAAATTCCATTCCTTAGCTTCTTTGACGGTTTCCGTACCTCGCATGAAGTGCAGAAGGTGGAAATGCTGGAATTCTCGGATATGAAAGCGCTGCTTGATCCGAAAGATGTTGAAAAATTCCGCAAACGCGCGCTGCGTCCGGAAAGCCCCTATGCTAAAGTTGGTGCCCAGAACCCCGATGTCTATTTCCAGGGACGCGAAACCACCAACAACCAATACGCCGCACTCCCGGCCATCGTGCAGGATTTGATGAACAAAGTCGCCGCCGTTACCGGCAGACAATATCATCTCTTTGATTATGTCGGCGCCGCTGATGCCGAAAAACTTATCATCGCCATGGGCTCAGGCTGCGAAACCATTGACGAAACCGTCAATTACCTCGTCGCCAAAGGTCAAAAGGTCGGCGTACTGAAAGTCAGACTCTACCGCCCATTCTCAGCTGAAGCGTTTATCAACGCCATTCCCAAAACAGTAAAGAAAATCGCGGTGCTCGACCGTACTAAAGAGCCAGGTTCACTCGGCGAACCCCTCTATCTCGATGTCAAAGCCTGCCTCGCCGGCAAAGATATCACCATCATCGGCGGCCGTTACGGCTTGTCCAGCAAAGAATTCACCCCGTCCATGGTCAATGCGGTTTACAAGCATCTTGACGGTGCCTGCACAACTAACTTCACGGTCGGTATTAATGATGATGTTAGTGGACTTTCGCTCAAGATTGTTGAGCATATCCATACTGAACCGGCGGATGTGGTCAGTTGTATGTTCTGGGGAATTGGCGCGGACGGCACCGTTGGCGCGAATAAGAACTCCATCAAGATTATCGGTGACAACACCAATAAATATGTTCAGGCCTACTTCGTTTATGACTCCAAGAAATCTGGTGGTATCACTATTTCCCATCTGCGCTTTGGCAATACTCCGATTAAGTCGGAATATCTGGTTAGCGCGCCAAATTTTGTTGCCTGTCATAATCCGGCGTACATCGGCCGTTATGATATGCTGAGCAACATCAAAGAAGGCGGCACCTTCCTGCTAAATTCTGAATTTGATTCCAGTGCAGTATTCAATCATCTCACCAAAGAAATGCAGGAAACGATTATTAACAAGAAGATTAACTTCTATAATATTAATGCCCTCAAGATTTCTGAAGATGCCGGACTGGGGTCGCGTATCAATACCGTGATGCAGGTGGCGTTCTTCAACCTCGCCAATATCATCCCGGTAGATGAGTCCATCGGCTATATCAAAAAAACATTGGAAAAAACCTTCAAGAAAAAGGGTGATGACATCGTCAAAATGAACATCGCCTGCGTTGACAACACCGTCGCCGCACTCCAAAAAGTTAAAATCCCCGCATCCATCACTGCATCCTTCGTCCCAGCTAAATTAATCGCCGATGACGCGTCAGTTTTTGCCCGCAATATCATCAAACCGATTATGCATCAGGACGGCGACAATATCGCGGTTTCCAGCATGTCTTACGATGGCGCAATGCCCACCGGAACGACCTGCCTCGAAAAACGCGGCATCGCGCCGCATGTGCCGAAGTGGTTGTCAGAAAATTGCATTCAGTGTAATCAATGCGTGATGGCGTGTCCGCACGCTGTTATCCGCGCCAAACAGATTGACCCGAAAGAGCTGACCAATAAGCCGGAATCATTCCTCACCGTCAAATCCAAAACCAAAAATGACCGTGATTTGGATTACCGCATTCAGGTTTATGTCGAAGACTGCACCGGCTGCGGCGTCTGTATCGAAACCTGCCCGGCTAAAGTTAAAGCATTGGAGTTCTCACACATCCAAACCGAACGCGATAAAGGCGAACGCAAAAATGCAGAATATTTCGACGCGCTGCCGGACAATGTCGTGGACGGCGCCGCTATCTCTACCGTCAAAGGCTCACAATTCCTGAAACCGTTGTTCGAATTCAGCGGTGCCTGCGCCGGCTGCGGCGAAACCCCTTATGTTAAATTGGTTTCACAATTATACGGCGACCGCATGATTGTCGCTAACGCGACTGGCTGCTCTTCAATCTACGGCGGCTCTTTCCCGACTACCCCGTATTCCAAAAACAAACTCGGACGCGGCCCCGCATGGGCTAATTCGCTGTTTGAAGATAACGCCGAATACGGCTACGGAATGCGCTTGGCGGTTGACCAAAACCGCAATCAATTGAAAGCCGCCATGCAGCGCGCCCTCGAACTCGGTGCCAACGACAGCGTCAAAAATGCCATCGGCAAATGCATTGAACTGTGGGATGGCAAAGATGCCGCCGCTATCGCCGCACAAAGTGAACTCGGCGCAGTGCTGACTGACGCGGTCAAAGCTGCCAGCGGTGAACTCAAGGAAGTGCTGGCCAAAGTCGCTGAACTTAAAGACTATTGCGTGGACAAGAGCATCTGGATTATCGGTGGTGACGGTTGGGCTTATGACATCGGTTTCGGCGGTCTCGACCATGTTGTCGCCCAAAACCGCAATGTCAATATCCTCGTCCTCGATACCGAAGTTTATTCCAATACCGGTGGTCAGGCTTCCAAAGCAACCCCAATCGGCGCAGTGGCGCAGTTCGCTAACGCCGGCATGCGTTTAACCAAGAAAAATCTTGGTTTTATGTGCATGAGCTACGGCAACGTTTATGTCGCCTCTGTGGCGATGGGCGCTAACCGTAATCAATTATTGCAGGTCTTACAGGAAGCAGAAGCCTATAATGGTCCGTCCATTATTCTCGCCTACTCACCATGTATCGCCCACGGTATTGATATGATGAAAAGCCAGGTCGAACAAAAACTCGCCGTCGAAGCCGGCTACTGGCCTATCTACCGCTATAATCCGATGGACGCAAAACCCTTCAAATGGGAAACCAAAGAAGCCACCGGCAGCTATCAGGATTTCATCCGCAGCGAACGCCGTTACACCATGCTGCTTAAAACCGCGCCAGCCGAAGCCGAAGCACTATTCCAACGCGCTGAAGCCGATGCTAAACGCCGCATGAAGTTCTATCAGCAAATGGGCGAAATTATGTAATTCACCATTCGCTAACGCGAATTCATAGGCTCCGGGCAACCGGAGCCTTTTTTTCTTGCCCCACGTACCCCGTACGACGGGGTGCGATATACCGTCCGTGCCGGCCGGAAGATTTATTTGACCCCGATATTGGAAGCTTGGCACCCAAAATTTTCTGCAATTAAATTATCCAAAATTCAATAACACCATTCTCAAGACAAAACGAAAATCGTCAGAATTAGTATATTATTGGACAATAGTGCCTTTTTTTATTGTAAATCCTTTTTACCAAGATACTTTATAGGTGCTTTATGTAAAGAGGACTTTTCTGATAAGTGGTTGTCTGGTACTGTCGTTCAGTACACCTTTTGGGCATGAGTACTGGGAGAAATATGTGATTGTTGCATATAAACGGTCGAGAGAATCAATAATTAATCATAAATCGAGGTTTCAATGAACCAGGCAGATAATCATGACACCGCGTTGCCAGAGAGTGATGATAATCTGCGAAAACTAGCCGACGAGTTAATCATTGCCAACAAAGA
>CAZITV010000078.1:0-10344 GCA_964542255.1 uncultured Victivallaceae bacterium | reverse complement strand
AAATTGGTATAATTACAGCTCGCGCCAGCTATGGTCATCGAGCAGTTTCCATGCATCTTCAGGACCACTGGAACCGGCAGGATAGAAACGTAAATGGCACGGGCACTCAAGATTGGCGGCATCAAATTTTGACCATGCGTCAAGTATCGGCGTAAATAAACGCCATGACGCGGCGATAATATCGCTGCGGATAAACAGCGTTTGATCCCCGAGCATACAATCCAGCAGCAGTCGTTCGTAAGCGTCAGGAATATCTCCACCAAAAATTTGTGCGTATTTGAAATCTAGCGAGAGCTGCCCCATACAGAGTTTAGGTCCGGGTTGTTTGGCTTGAATTTTCAAAGACATGCCTTCTTCTGGTTGAACATTGAGAATAAGCTGGTCAGGAGAGAGGTCTTCCGGATTGAGTTGCGCGAAAATTGAATGCGGCACCTTGCGGAAGGTGATAGCAATTTCACTTACTTTGCGGGTGAGGCGTTTACCTGAACGCAGATAAAACGGCACGCCGCGCCAACGCCAGTTGTCAATAAAAAACTTTGCCGCGACATAGGTTTCAGTGGCTGATTCCGGGTTTACATCAGGTTCCTGGCGATAACCGTTCATCCCGCCGCCTGGAGTGTATTGCGCCCGGATTAAATATTTATCCAGATTTTTAATCGGGAAAGGACGGATGGATTTAATCAATTTGAGTTTTTCATCACGGATAGCATCGGCGTCGAATGCTGCCGGAGGCTCCATCGCAACTAACGACAACATTTCCAGCATGTGATTTTGGAACATATCGCGCAGCAGTCCGGCTTTTTCGTAATATCCGGCGCGGTTTTCAACACCGAGTGATTCTGCCGCGGTGATTTGCACGCTTTCAATATAATGGCTGTTCCAGATTGGTTCAAAAATGATATTGGCAAAACGCAGCATCAGGATATTTTGAACCGTTTCTTTGCCGAGATAGTGGTCAATTCGGTAAATTTGCCGTTCTGTCAATGACTCGTGCAGGAGCCGGTCAAGATTTGCGGCGCTGTCACTGTCGTTGCCGAAGGGTTTTTCCAGAATCACGTGCCGCCACGGCATCCCCTCATAATTTTCTTCGGTAAGCCGCTGTTCTGCCAGCATTGGAACAATTACCGGATACAGCGCAGCCGGGGTCGCCAGATAAAAAGTACGGTTTGGTACCGGGTCACAGCCATTTTCTAAGGCTGACAGTTTTTCAGCCAGCCGCTGATAGGTGGATGGAACATCATAACCGCCGGAAAGATAATAAATTCTGCTCAAAAATTCCTGAATGTCGTTAGACGGCGCCTGCGGAAAATGCGCTTTCAAGGTGTGCTGCTGCAGTTCACGGTATGCGTCATCACTCATTGATGAACGGGCACAGCCAATAATTTTTGAGTCAGGGTGGAACAGTTTGCGTTGTGACAATCCAAACAGCGCCGGCATCAGCTTGCGCTGTGCCAAGTCGCCTGATGCGCCGAAAATGATAATAACATTGGGGATTGGACTGACCTCGATGCACAATGTTCCCAGCCAATTGCCTGCTTCCATCATCATCTCCTTTTAATTATGGTTTACGCTCTGTAACAACAGGTTCAGCCACTGGCGTTTCGCCATCGGTATCGCGCTCAAGTTGCGCATCGAAAAATAACTGCTTTTCGGGTTGTTTGTATTCTTTCAATGCCCCTGGTTCAATTCCGGTGGCGACAGAAAATTTATTTTTGTCCTTCAGCAGTACCTGGGCATGGAAGTTAATATAATTGATGATGCTGGCATTGCGGTTGAGCTTGAATTTGCCATAGGCAAAAAGATAGCTGTATGCTTCAGATTCGCGGTGCAGCAGCAGCAGTCCCTGTGCTTTAAGCAGCACCGCCAGCTCGTTCATCAATAATTTGTCTTCACTGTCGGTAATTTTATCCATAAGCTGGTTCAACCGGTGCATCGCGAACATTACCCCTTCACCTTGTCCGGCCATGGCAATGCACGAACCATAACAAAACCAAAATCCGGGCTTATCTTTTTCCTTGTCCAAAACCGTGCGAAAAATGTCTCCTGCCCAGGCAAAGGGTATTCCAGTACGATAAATCTCATACCAGTCATTGTTCAAATAAAACTGTTCGGAACTCTTCTGCAAATCCTGTTCAAATGCCGCGCGGCTGCCGGACGTAATTCCGGCGCGGTACCCGGCAATAATTCGTTCAATCGGCGAATTCGCCAATATAAAACAATCGCCGCCGTTATAGTCATACCAGATGAACTTAATAAACAAATATAGTCCGGTTTGCGCATCCAGTTCAGCAATTTTCTGCTCTGCGTTGGTACTGCCGGCTTTACGCGCCAATTCGTAGAGCGTCATTGCCTTGGTTTGACTGTAAGCACTGTTTTTTAGATAGTATTCCGCGAGCGCCAGCATTGCCGGAGCATAATTACGTTCCACCGCCTGAGTCATCAACCCCATTTTTGTTTCCGGTGTTACTGTTAATAATGATAATTTAAACTGTGCCGGCGCATATCCTGCAGCCGCGGCGGTGCGGAGCATTGCCGCCGCACGTTCTTTGTCTTGGGCGGCATTGACGCCAGCCTCCAGCAGTTCAGCCATTTTATAAATTGCCGGCGGGTATTTATTGTCGGCAGCTCTGCTAAGCCACTTCATCCCTGCGGTTGGATTATCCGCGCTGAAGTAGTACTCCGCCAAGTTATATTGCGCTGCCGGCAGATTTTTCTCTGCCGCGGTAAAAAATAATTCGCGCGCCTTCTCTCGATTTGCGGTAACTCCTTGACCGGAGGCAAACATTTCGCCCAGTTGGTTCACTGCCGGAGCATAGCCCGCGGAAACGCCGGGACGGAATAACTGCATCGCGATGGTGTAGTTAACCGGAACATTACTGCCGTGCCGGTACATTTTGCCAAGGGCATAAGCTGCCCCGATTTGACCTTCGCCTGCGGCTTTCTGCAGCGGTTCAAATGCTTTGTCATAGAAGCGCGCCGCTTTTTGCCGGTCAGGGGCGGCAGAACCATAACCATTTTCGTAAAACTCTGCAAGATAAGCGATGGCCACGGCATTATTTTCGGCCGCCGCGGCTTTCAGCCAGACCAGCGCTTCATCGTAGTTGATTTCGGCAGGCCCGCCGTTCAAAAACATCGCTCCGGCTCCGGCCTGAAATTCAGGAATACCGCGTTTAGCGCCATCTAAATACCTGTCTTTAATCGAGGTTGAACACCCCGCCAGCGCCACCAGCGCCGGGAGCGCAAGATATAACCATAATTTGACATTTGACATTACACTTCTCCGATTATAAGCTGTAAAGATGCAAAGGTAATTTTTGCACAGCTCCTTAACTTTATTGCCAACTTTAGTTTAAAAATTCCGATTAATCCGGATTCAACAGTTTAGTATTAGCTCTAAAATAACACTAGCTAATCAATTTTCAATGATTAATCCCACTCTCAACTACTATTACTGAATTTATACTACTTTAATCGCGCCGGCTAACCACCCGCATAAAAAAATTAAAAAAAATATTGCAAAATGTTGCAAAATATTGCAAAAGGTGTATTTTAATGGTGAGTTTGCCGTTAACTACAGTATGATGCAGTTAAAATAACGATTTGGTTTGGGTGTAAAAATGAAACGTAGATTGCTTTCGCCGGAACGTGAGACGCTGATTTTGCAGGCGCTGAGTGACAGGGTTCAGACGATAACGGAGCTGGGTCAGAAACTGAAAGTTTCCGAAGCAACGATTCGCCGGGATTTGCAGGCCCTGGAAGAACAAGGCAAGGCGCAACGGGTACACGGCGGGGCGATTCGAAGTAAATTCCCTAGAACTGAACCTATTTTTACAGAAAAAGCCGCATTTCATGCACGGGAAAAAGATTTGATGGCGAGAGCCGCCATTAAACTGATTGAAGACAATGATACGATTTATCTCGATGGCGGCAGCAGTGTGCTTGGCCTGGTAAAACTGCTGGGAATCAAAAAGAATTTGACGATTGTGACTAACTCGATAATGGCGGCGGCGGCATTGATGGAAAGCGAACACCGGTTAATTATTATTGGCGGAGAATTTCGTGCGCTCAGCAGAACGCTGGTTGGACCATTAACCGCTAAAATAATTAATTCATTGTCAATTAATAAAGCGTTTCTCGGCACGATCGGCTTTAGCCTGGAAGATGGTATTTCTACGACAGACGCGAATGAGGCATACACCAAAGAGTTAATTATGAAGCGGGCGGAAAAAGTTATAGTGCTGGCAGACAGCAGCAAAATCGGCATTCCGTCATTCGCGGTAAGCGGCAGTATTAATGACATTGATGTTCTAGTAACCGATGCCGGCATCCCGGCTAAAACAAAAAATATTTTAGAAAAGAAAAAAATAGCAGTTATTTATTAAACATAAGGGCTGATTGCAATTTATTATTAAAATCAGTCCAAAATAAACACAAGGAGCACCAAATTGGCTAACTACTACAGTAACAGCGGTCCGGATTTTAAAAAGCAGACCATTAAGCTGCCGTCAATTCCGGCGTATCAGTTTTCATCTTCGGTTAAAGAAGAGTTTGCCGCCAAACGCATCAGCAAGGCAGAATTAGAAGAACTGTATGAATCGATGCTGGTTATCCGTGAATTCGAAGAGATGATTTTAAAATGCCGTACCGGCGCTTATGAAATTATCAGCGATTATGAGTATCGCGGTCCGACACACTTGTCAATCGGTCAGGAAGCAACTGCTTCCGGCGCCTGCTCTATGCTCAATATTTCTGATTATATTACCTCAACCCACCGCGGTCACGGCGATTCTATCGCCAAAGGGTTCCATGCGATTCACCGGATGACCGAGGCTGAATTAAAAACCCGCTGTCCAGAATACGCCGCGCTGAAAGGCAACGCACTGCGGGAAGCGGTAATGGAAGACCACGTCTTCCGCACTATCGCCGAATTATTCGGCAAAGAAGATGGTTACGGCAAAGGCCGTGGCGGCGGTATGCATATCGCTGACTTTAGAGTCGGTCATCTCGGCGCTAACGCGATTGTCGGTGGCGGCGTTCCGATTGCTACCGGCGCTGGTATGACCTGCCGTATTGATGCGGATATGAAGCACAGTGTCGTCTGCACATTCGCCGGCGACGGCGCTTATTCCAACGGTGTAGTGCTGGAAGCGTTGAACTGGGCATCACAGGAACAGTTTTCCGGTAAAATTGCACGCACCAAGTTTGGTCTGCCGGTAATTTACTGTATTGTCAATAACCACTTCGGTATGACTGGACGCGCTGACGAAGAAGTCAATGGTGTTGATTTTATGGCGCGCCGCGGCGCCGGCTTTGACAACGACAATATGCATGCTGAAGTTATTAACGGTATGGATATTCTCGCAGTGCGTGATGCTATTAAGCGGGCCAAGGCAATTATTGCCACTGGCAAAGGTCCAGTCCTGCTTGAACTCGACACCTACCGTTACTATGGTCACTCCCTCTCTGACCCGCGCAACGAATACCGTACCCGCGAAGAAGAAGCCAAATGGAAAGATGTTGACCCGATTGACACATTCAGAAAACAATTACTTCAGTCCAAAGTTTTTTCCGAAAAAGAAATCAAGGCGATTGATAAGCGCGTAATTGACCGCAATGCCCGTGCTGCACGCCGCGCCGCAGATGCTGCCGACCCGATTCCAGAAGATGTCATCAAGTACATGTACACCGACACCAGCTGCACGGTTGTTCCGGAAAAATATACCAAGGTTGAAACTTACCAGCCGATACCGGAAGTTAAACGCGACGCGGAAGGCAGAATTAACTACCGCGACGCGATTAAAGAAGGCATCATTGAAGAAATGCTGCGCGACAAACGCGTTGTATTATTCGGCGAAGACGTAGCAGATTACGGCAACGCGTTCAAACTCACCAAAGGTATGCTTGAATCTTTCGGCCGTGACCGGGTCTTCAATACTCCGATTTCTGAAGCATGTATTTGCGGCGCCGCAGTGGGTATGGCGATGACCGGCTACCGTCCGGTGGCAGAGTTGATGTATATGGACTTCGCATTAATGGCCTCTGACCAGATTTCCAATCAGGCGGCAAAGTGGCATTATATGACCGGCGCTTCAACCAAAGTGCCGATGGTGGTACGCTGCAGCGTTGGCGGCGGCAAAGGTTACGGCGGTCAGCATTCCCAGTCTTTGGAATCTATGTTTGCCCATATTCCCGGAACTTATGTTGCTTATCCTTCTAACCCATACGATGCCAAGGGATTAATTAAAACTGCTATCCGCGATGACAATCCGGTTATCTTTGTCGAAGGTCAGTTGTTATACAACGTTAAAGGCGTAGTGCCGGCAACAGATTATCTGGTGCCGTTTGGTCAGGCGAACGTCCTGCGTGAAGGTTCTGATGTGACTTTTGTCGTCTGGGGGCCTGCGGTTGCTGATGCAATGACAGCCGCGGCAAAATTAGCTGAAGAAGGTATTAGTGTTGAAGTGATTGACCCGCGTACCCTGGTTCCGTTTGACTGGGAAACAGTTTTTGCTTCAGTACGCAAAACTGGACGCTGTGTGGCAATTAGCCAGTGTGTTGACATTGGCAGTTTCACCGGCGAAATTGTTTCGCAAATTGTTGCCAACTGCTTTGACCATTTGGACGCACCGGTACTCAAGGTCGGCGCCAAGAACGGCATTGCTCCGCAGGCATACACGCTGGAAGCGGCATTCCTGCCCACTCCTGCCGATATGATTAAAGCTGCCAAATCACTTATTTGAGCAAACTTACAAAAGGAATACAGTCATGGCAATAAAAGTACCAATCCCAAAACTCGGTCAGTCTGAAGAGACCGTAGTTATTGATAAATGGCGCGTCAAAGAGGGCGATACCGTCAAAAAAGGCGACATCCTCTTTGAAGTAGAAACCGATAAGGCCGTCCTCGAGGTAGAATCTCAATTTGAAGGCACCGTGCTCAAAATTGTTATCCCGGCCGGCAAACAGGTTCCGGTGATGAGCATCGCCGCCGTTATCGGCAATAAGGGCGAAGCAATCCCGGTAATTGAGGAAATCAAGCCTGCGGCTCCGGTGCCTGCTGCTGCCCCTGCAGCTCCCGCAAAAGCTGCTCCGCCGGCTGCAGTTCAAGCTAAACCGGCCGCGGTTCAAACTGCCGCGGCAGCGGCGCCAGCCGCCATCCCAATACCAATGCCAATGCCGGCAAGCAAAAAACCAAATCCGTCACCGCGCGCAAAAAAATTTGCTGCCGATTATCTGATTGATTTAGACAAAGTAAGCGGTACAGGTGGTGAATGTGGACGCGTTACCGAAAATGATGTAAAACAGTATTTGGAAAGCTCCGGGTACAATCAGATAAAAATTACTCCGACCGCGTTTAATGTTGCCAAAAAGGAAAAGCTCGAACTGCTCAATCTCTCCGGTTCCGGCGACGGCAGCCGTATTACGCTGGCTGATGTCAACAATGCGGTTATTGAGAAACCGCAGGAGATGTCCACCATGCGCAAAGTGATTGCGCAGCGTTTGACTGAATCCAAGCAGACGATCCCTCACTTTTATGTTACGACCAGCATTGACATGACTGCCCTGGCGGAAAAGCGGGCGCAGCTCAAGGCAATGGGAATTAATTTGAGTGTGAATGTATTCATTGTCAAAGCGGTTGCATTGGCATTGAAAGAATTTCCGATGGTAAACGCCTCGTCTGACGGCAAATTTGTCATGCGCAAAACCAAAATCAATGTCGGCGTCGCGGTCAGCATTGATAACGGTCTTGTCGTCCCGGTCATCAAAAATACCGACAAAAAAGCACTCGACGAAATTCAGGACGAAGTGGCGGAAATGGCCGAAAAAGCCAGAGCCGGAAAACTCCCGCCTGACGCAATGAAAGGCGGCACTTTCACCATTTCCAATATGGGAATGCTGGATGTCGAAAACTTCTGCGCGATTATCAATCCCGGCGAATCAGCGATTCTCGCCGTATCGTCCGCGATTCCGACCCCGGTTGTCAGAGACAACCAGGTTGTTGTCCGCAGCATAATGAAAGTAACTTTGAGCTGCGACCACCGTGTCATTGACGGCGCGATGGGAGCACAGTTCGTTAATGCTGTAAAAACCAAGCTGGAAAACCGCGGGTTGTGGAATTCGATGATTTAATACCCATTTGTTTTCATTGATAGACACCCGGTAGATCTTGGCGCGGTCAACTGAATATTTTTATAAATATCAGCGTTGACCGCGCTGTTTTTTGCTGCATGCTTCTTCGACTATGAATAACTTATACTGAGTAGCAAGCTTTACTATCTTTTAGAATGCTACTCAGTATTATGCGATGAACCCGCCAAAAGCCCGGTCAAGGTGATTTTTGATGGATCGGCACAAGGATTTATAAGCCGGCTCCGCCGCCGGCTACCCTCGGCGGTAACCGGCAAGGAGCGGCTGGCAAGGACTTATGTTGAGACGCAAAAAGCAGCGACCGACTTTTGGCGGGTTCATCTTATGCTGATTCTATGTCATTTCACGCTATTTTAGCGTAATTGGCAGTTGCATTCACGCGGCAAAGTGCTAATTGTAACTAGTGTTGTTTAATTGTTGTCATATTGGGATTGGGAAAAAGAATATTCAAATGGAAAGCATCAAGAATCGCATAGTATTAAATTGTGAAAAACTGGAAACCAGATTTGCCATGTTGAATAACGGCCGTCTGGAGGAATATGAAATCGAACGCGCCGAAAACGAACCGCGCGTCGGTTCAGTTTATCTCGGCAGAATTGTCAATATCGAACCAACCCTGCAGGCGGCTTTTGTTGATATCGGAATCGGTAAAAATGCCTTCCTGCACTATTGGGATATGGTCGAAGAGGACAAAAGCAAAGACGCTGATGCCGACACTGAAGATTCCGTACCAGTTATCCCCATCGCCTTAAATCAAAAAAAACGCACCAGTTTTTCTGACAATTTGCGCCGGATGCGTGGTCAGCGTGCCGTCGGCAAACAACTGCGCGAAAAAGAACAAACCCGCCGCCAAAAAAAATACAGCATTAAAGATATTCCGGAAGTATTCCCTCCTGGAACAGAATTACTTGTCCAGATAACCAAAGGACCAATAGGCACCAAAGGTTGCCGCGTTACTGCCAATATTTCCATCCCGGGACGTTTTCTGGTGCTGCTGCCCTATTCAAATCATATTGGTCTCTCAAGTAAAATTGACAACAATCAGGAACGGCAGCGGCTGCGCAAAATTTTATCAGAACTCGATGTGCCGGAGGGCATGGGATTAATTTGCCGTACTGTCGGCGAAGGCCGCAAGGCGCTCTTTTTTAAACACGACCTGGATATTTTGCTGGATTATTGGCACAACGTCGAAGTCGCAATGGATAAAGGCACCGTGCCGTCTTCGGTTTATTCAGAACCAAGCCTGCTCGAACGCACTATCCGGGATTCTGTTACTGACGATATCGACCAAATCGTCGTCGATGACAACTCTGCTTTTAACCTGATTCATAATGCACTGCAGAAATTCGGCGGCGGAAGAATGGCACGCAAAGTCACCATGTACGACCGCGATATTTCTATTTTTGAACGCTTTAGAATTGCTGAACAGGTTAATGACATTTTTCGGCGCGAAGTACAACTCCCGTCAGGCGGTTATATTTGTGTTGATGAAACTGAAGCGCTAATCTCTATCGATGTTAATACCGGTAAAGGCAAACGGATCGGGGAACAGCCGGAATTGATTTTGAAAACCAATTTGGAGGCAGCCGAAGAAATCGCCAGACAAATGCGCCTGCGCAATATCGGCGGGTTGGTGGTCATAGATTTTATTGATATGCGCGATGCCGCCGACCGCGAAACTGTTTATAAACATATGAAAAAACTGGTGCGCACCGACCGCGCCAAAACTAAAATTTTACCACTCAGCAAGCTCGGACTAATGGAAATGACCCGCCAAAGAGAGCATGAAAGCCTTAAAGATACCGTCTATGACCGGTGCCCATACTGCGAAGGCAGCGGCCGCATCAAATCCACCATCTCTATGAGTGTAGAAATCCAGCGCCGGCTCAATGCCGTGCTGAAACGCCACAATTCAAAGGAAAACCTCTCAATCCGTGTTATTATGCACCCCGACGTTCTCGCCAGACTAAAAAATGAAGACGCCGGTCTGCTGGATGAACTCGAAGTAAAATATAGCGGCAAAAATCTGAGCTTCCGCGCCGAAAGTACGCTCCACCACGAGGACTTCCGCCTAGTCAATCCGGAAAATAACGTCGAGTATTAATCATATTCGTTTTCATTTTGAGTAGCTCAAATGCCAAAAATGAAAATAATTGAATATCCCATCCCGCAAAACCGGATCCATGTCGGCACCGGGAA
>CAZITV010000077.1:0-10423 GCA_964542255.1 uncultured Victivallaceae bacterium | reverse complement strand
TATATAATATACACCTGGAGGCAAGTCACCTCTCATAATATCTATTTTGAATTGACCTATCCGCCCAACGGCCCGGCGGCGGAGCGCTACCCCATAGTTATCAAGCTAAGACTTGAATATCCAATGTCCGTCCCGCCTTCGCGGGATCCCGCCTTGCGGGAGAATGTCCAATAACGAAGTAAAGACTAAATGCATTTTGTTTGAATGCTGGATGTTCAAATAAGCTAATTTTTCCTTAACTTGATAGCTATGAGCACAACCCTCCTTCGGCGGACAAGCCCTCCAGTGTTTGCGGAGGAATATTCGCTCACGGGCTGTTCCGGCTGTTCCGGCTGTTATGTGGAGGGCGGTACTCTGTCGCCGCCGGGCTGTTGGCTGTTCCTCCTTGGAAATTGGTTATTCCGTGTTGGATATTGGATATTTTTTTCATTCTTGTTTCCTCCTTCCTGCTTTCCTTATTCCTTCCCCTTGGAAATTGGATATTCTCACGCTGAGCGGGATCCCGCGAATGCGGGACGTTTATTCGATATTCGATCCTTCACTTGATAGCAATGAGCACCACACTTCATAACAGCCGGAACGTCCGGTTATCACATCAAGAAACTGTTACTCTAAACAACTAAAATTTGTAAAAAACTATTAAGATTCTTGCCTTTTATAATAAAACAATATATATTATATTTTGTGTTTATGGTTTAGTTTGCTATTCTGACGTTGGAGCTAATAATTATTATTATAGACAAATGGGCAGGTTGTGAACCTTTATGGTGCTGACAATCTGCTCAAAACAAAGGAAATGGAAATAATGAGCAAGATTCATGCTGAACATGTTTTTACTTCAGAATCGGTTTCTGAAGGTCATCCGGATAAAGTATGTGACCAGATTTCCGATGCTGTACTTGACGCATGCCTGGCACAAGACCCGGAAAGCCGCGTTGCTTGTGAAACTCTTGCAACTACAGATTTAATCGTTATTTCAGGCGAAATCACCACCAATGCACACATTGACTGGGAAAAAATCGCCCGCGGCGCTGTCGCTAAAATTGGCTATGTTGATGCCAATGTCGGGTTCTGCGCTGATACATGCAAGGTAATGATTTGCATCCATAAACAGTCACCGGATATTTCTCAGGGTGTTACTGCCGGGCGCAGCAAAGAACAGGGTGCCGGCGACCAAGGCATGATGTTCGGCTTTGCCACCGATGAAACACCAGAATTAATGCCTGCACCAATTGTTTACGCCCATAAAATTGTGCGTGAACTG
The DNA here is from genome assembly GCA_964542255.1 of uncultured Victivallaceae bacterium. Lineage (GTDB taxonomy): Bacteria > Verrucomicrobiota > Lentisphaeria > Victivallales > Victivallaceae > CAYMSF01. Next base: position 9,159 of record CAZITV010000077.1, on the reverse strand, counting down.
GCCAGACTGCGTAAGGAACAACCCAAAAAATACAGTTATCTGCGTCCCGATGCCAAAAGCCAGGTTTCAGTGCTTTACAAAAAGGGCAAACCGGTGCGCGTAGAGACCATTGTTCTATCACATCAGCACACCCCGGAAATGAAAATCAGCGATTTGACTGAATTGGTCAAAAAAGTAGTTGCCAAGGTAATTCCGAAAAATATGCTGCATCAGTCCATTAAATATTATATCAATCCTACCGGAAAATTTGAAATTGGCGGACCGCACGGCGACACTGGTTTGACCGGACGGAAAATAATTGTTGACACTTACGGTGGTGTTGGTTCACACGGCGGCGGGGCATTTTCAGGCAAAGACCCGTCTAAAGTTGACCGTTCTGCCGCTTATATGTGCCGCTATATTGCAAAAAATATTGTTGCTGCCGGGCTTGCTGAAAAATGCGAAGTTCAGGTATCATACGCGATCGGCGTTGCCGATCCGCTCAGCATCAATGCCGATACCTATGGCACCGGTAAAATTCATGACGATGCCAAACTGGAAAAAATTATCCGTGAAGTGTTCTGTTTAAAACCTGCCTCAATCTTAAAGACGCTGCAGTTAAAAACTCCGTCAAAAGGCGGATGGAGCTACCAGGACACCGCGGCATACGGTCATTTCGGCCGCAATGAATTCCCTTGGGAAAAAACTGATAAGGTGAAAGAGCTGCAAAAATCTGCCGCTAAGTTTATCAAGAAATAAACTTAACCAGGCGACCTATATGAGTATCAAAACGGCAATACTTGGCGCTGGCGCTCCCATTGTTGACCTGCTGGTTCAGGTTGAACATGATTTTTTACGGCAAATTGGCGCGGCTCCAGGCGGAATGGAGTTGGTGGACAGCGCTGCCATTGAAAACTTGCTGCAGCAAATTCCCTGTGCTCCGCGCCAGGCGCCTGGAGGCTCATCAGGCAACACCATTTTCGGTCTTTCCCGTTTAGGAATGCCAACGGCATTTCTGGGCAAAGTCGGAGCAGATGCCAACGGCGAATATTACCGCAAGCGGCTGGTTGAACTGGGCGGACTGGATAAATCATTCCGCATAAGTACAACTGAACCGACAGGCCGCTGTTTAAGTATGATTACACCAGATTCGGAACGCACAATGCGCACCAATCTGGGTGCGGCGACGATGTCGGTTGATGACATTCACGATGCCGATTTTGACGGCATCAGTCACGTTCATATTGAAGGCTACCTGCTATTTTCTCCTGGTATCGCCGAAAAAATTCTAACTTTAGCCAAAAAACATAGCTGCACCGTCAGCCTCGATTTAGCAACTTTCGAACTGGTCAATTTTAAGAAATCTATATTACCCGAACTGCTCCGCAACTATGTGGACATCGTGTTTGCCAACGCCGACGAGGCTACCGCATTCTGCGGCAATTTACCGCCGCGCCAAATGGCGGAAAAACTCGGCCAATTTTGCCATGTTGCCTGTGTAAAACTTGGCAAAGATGGTTCATGTGTAAAACGCGGTAATCAAATCGTGTCAGTGCCGGCAGAATTGGTAAAAGCCATTGACACCACCGGTGCCGGCGATTTGTGGCAAACCGGCTTTCTTTATGGTCATCTCAACGGCCGGGAATTATCCGATTGCGCCCGTTACGGCTCAATTATTGCCGCTGAAGTAGTACAAGTTATCGGTGCTGAAATACCCGAACCGCGCTGGCAGATTATCCGCGAAAAACTTCAGTTTTAAATTTAAAAGGCATATTTTCTACCGACACCGCCTAATTATAGTTACAGCTATTTTCTGCCGTACCATAACAAGAACACTGTAAAATCCATCGCCAAATTTCCTAATCATTATTGCCTATGACTGATCGCTCATTGGTATAAACGTTTTTCAGTGCCAGTTTCATTGGCAACCATGCACACCTGCTGAAAAATCAAGTCACCGAGGCATTGAACTCCTATAGCTGAGGGCACGGCTGCCGGATAAATCGCACAGCTGCATTGGCAACATCCAAAAATAATTTATTAAAAGCTTTTATTTTAACTACGATGATATATATTGAATTAGTTTGCTGTTTTTGTAACTTATTACGGGTTCAATCCGACTTTTCTGTTAACGTAACGACGACGGAAGCCGGATTACAGTAACTATATTATCAGCTGTTAACCTTTAAGTGGAGATGCTACCATGTTTACGACGGCACGAGGAATGGTGTTAGGCGGATGCGCAGTAATGTTAATGTTATGCCATGGCTGTACCTCGCCGCAATCAGAATCGAAGAGTGTTTCGGTTGATTCAGAGGATTGGGGCGGCATACAAAGTGTTGATGTGCGAACCGTGGCGACGACGATGAGTACTGAAATTTTGTCATTGCCTGAGATAGCCAACCGCAAGGGCGAGGTTAATATCGCCGTTGAGCCGCTGGTAAATTCGACCAGATATATCTTCGATAAGGATATTTTTACTGACAAGCTGCGTATTGAGTTTATGAAAGTTGCCAAGGGAAAAGTTGTGTTCTGCTCCGGTCTTGGTCAGAATGCCCGTGTTGCCCGTCAGCGTCTGATTGATGAAAAAGAGTTGGACAGCACTATCGCCCAAATTGTTGACGTTCTGGTAAAAACACCGTTAATCACCGATGCCAAAGAAAGTATGAAATTTGCGGTAATCCCGGTTAAAAACACCAATATTGTCGGGATGAACGCCGACAGCGTTACAGCATTACTGCGCGCCAAGCTTTCAGAAAGAGCCGCCGGCAAAGTGCAATTTCTGGCACGCGAACAGAATGGCAAAGCGATTGAACAAGTGTTAGATGAAAAAGATCTGAAAGCTGCCGGGCTTGCCAAGGGTAAAAGCCGTGACTTATACGGTGTTGACTATTTCCTCGGCGGCGAATTTACTTCAAAAGCGCTGGAAACGAACGTAAAACAGGTTGGCAGCGAATCGCCCAATACAGATAAATACCTGAATGTAATGTTGATTGACGCCGAAACCGGCGGTGTAACCTTCGAGAAAAATGTTAAATTGGAGACCAAAGTTGAGTCCGGCATTGACCGTGCTGATTACATTCTCACCGGCGAATTAAAAGGTTTGAGCAACGTTGCCAACCGCGGTGACCGCACTGATTATATTTTAATTTCGCTGCAGCTGATCGAACCGGTAAGCAATAGAATTATCTGGACAAACGGCTACGAAGTTAAACGATTGACCCTGCCTGCCGGCATTTATAAATAATTCAGGAGAAAACAAAATATGAATATCAATAAAATAATCGTCGTTACCGCGTCAGTCATTGCACTGACAGCCGGATTTAGCGGCTGCAAGTCAGTCTATCCCGTATCAAAAGTAAACAGCAGTGACCTAAAACGCGAAGAAACCATCGTGTTCGTCCGCCCTGAAAGTTACTGGTGGTTGTTTGGTACTGATTCAATGCGCGATTATGTGGAAGTAATGTATGAAAAACCGTCCTTCAATGAAGCCGGCTTCCTGCAGGTGCAGATTGGGCTGCGGAACCGCGGCGGCCAGCATTTCTGGGACGTTTCAGGTCCCAATGTCATCACCATCAATGCACAAACCAAGTTTTTTGAACAACCGGTTGTAAGCAGCGGACAAATGAGTTCGCCGGTTTACGAGACCAACTCACAACAGGTAACTTTGGAACGCGGTCAAGTCAAAGAATATAAAGCTGTCTGTCCCAACAAGACGGCAAAATATTATCAGACTATTTTGACCGACTCTTTATCCAATTAATCGCGTCTTCAAGAGGTGATTTATGCGTAAAATAACTTTATTGGCTCTGTTTTGTTCAATGGCACTAACGTCATTGACCGGACAAGATTACAACAGCGGCGCCGGCAGTACCGGCGCGGCCGTGCTGAAGCACCCGGTGGCAGTTGTCGCAGTCCCGGCTGGCGGCAGCTCCATGCAGATTCCGGCATTCATTGAAAAGCTAGAAATCTGGAAAAACATGAAAACTGAAGAAGGAGTAGCGCTGCCGGTTGAAGAATGGGCAACTACACTAGATTTACTTAAAGAAAAACTTGCGGATTCCAACGTTATCCGGGTAATGGAATTACCTGCCGCCGATATGATAAAGTCCAGAATCGCAATGCCTGATTACCTGTTAATGGCTAAATTCGGCACTACTCCGGACGGCGGGAAACGCATATTTCTACGGCTGGCCGACCCGTGCTCCGGCGCGGTGCTTTCCTCATCTTCAGCGTCCGGCGGCAAGTTTGAAGAAGCAATTGCCAAAGCTATGAAGAATATTGAAAACGATGCCGCGATGTGCGCCTGGCGATGCCGTGTTAGTGAAGTAAGCGGTACTACAATGATTATAAACCGCGGCAGAATTGACGGTGTCAGGAACGGTGACACTTTTCAAGGGTGGAAGATTACCGCAGACAAAGATGCAGCAACCAGCGCAATGCCGGATGAACTGGTGCTGATGAAGTATGGCAAGAAAACCGGTCAATACAAAGTAATAGAAGAAGGAAAACTATTTTCCAAAGTAGAACCGGTCGGTGATGCTCAGCTCCTAGCCACCGGCGACGTCCTGGAACAACCGGAAATATGGCTTAAAGACAAAAAGCGTGAATCCCGCGCCAAACGCGTTTGGGACAAAATTTACGACAAAAAAAACAATAACTAGAGGTGATTGCACAACTATTTTGAATTGATGTTTTGCAGGTTTTTTTGAAGATTTTGACGATTTTAAGCGAAAGCAAGCGTGGCAGTGTTACGCAAGATAAGCTTCAACCGCCAAAACTCAAAAAGACGCAACAATCTCAAAAGAGTTTTGAAATTAGCTCATTAATCGCGGTAATAATATATGATGAGGATACTGTTCTCATTCGCGGTGGCAATACTGTGCTTCGGCTGTACCTCGCCGGCAGTAAAAATTACGCCGCTTTCGGAAAAAGAAATTGACGCGCAGGAGGCTAAAGCCAACATTGCACGCGGCGATTTCCAAAAACGCGATTACAAAACCGCAATCACCAAATTCGAACCGCTGACCACCGGCAGCAACGTTAACACCCCCATGTATCTGAACGAACTGGCAACTTGCTATCTGGCTGCCGGAGACTACGACAAAGCCAAAAAAATGTTCTGGCGTGCTCATGACTATATGGAGGTTTTTGATCCGGCATCGGAAGCTCAGGCTTCTCACTTATTCGGCGCGGAAACACAAAAATTTTACCGCGGTGATCCGTACGAACGCGCGATGAACAACCTGCTGCTGGGACTATTGTTTTTGCGGGACAATGATATTGATAACGCGTTGGCATGCTTTAACAGCGGAATTCTTTGTGATGCCGAGGTAGTAAATGAAAAAATGTCTTCCGATTTTTTTCTATTGTATGCGCTGGCGGCAAAATGTTATAAAGAACGCAGACAAGTGGATATGCAGCAGCAGTATGTGAAACAGTCGCGCAGCGCCTACCGGGATACTGCGGTTGATATCCGTCAGTTGTCGTTGACACGGCAGCTGCTCAACAACGCCAAAGCTAACAATCACAGTCCGCAGGAACAACTTGTTCTTGACTTCATCATCGAACAGCTTGATTTTAAACTCAGCAAGCTGCAGCCGGCAGTAAACACGGCACCGGTTGAACCGTTATTAAACTGCGATTATAACACATTAATAGTACTGGGATTGTCACAAGTCGTCAAAAAAGGCCGTTCCGGCGAATATGGTGAAAAATTAGAAATTATTGAACCATTTAATAATAAAGAGCTGCACTACGAAATCACAGTTAACTCAACCACTACGCTCGATCCATTGCCGAATATCTGCGATGTTAATTACCAGGCCATGACACGCGGCAAGCGCCTTATGGATGAAGTACTTCAGCGCAAAGCGACCTTCAAACGTACCTCCAACAATGTTGCGGATGCGCTAATTATCAGCGGCGGGGCACTGGTGGTGGCTGGTGCTGCCAGCGGCGGTGGCGAAGCAGCAGTTGCAATGTATGCGGTTGGCGGCAGTATGATTGCGTCGGGAGTTATCATCAAGGGTGTTTCCTATATGACAATAGCACGCAGCGACACCCGCTGCTGGCAAACTTTGCCTGGTGAACTGCAAGTTATTCCTTTAAAACTTGATGCCGGTAAATATCAGATTGAAATCAGCCTGTTTGACGGCTACTTGAAAGTCGGTCCAGGCCGTATTGAGCAGCTTAATATTGAAAATCCGGCAAGGCTGAATGTGATTATTGCATTCCCGTAACCGCATTAATATAAATCGGAATAGGTTATGAATAGAGTCTTTTTAAAACTGATGTCAGCCGTTACCATTGCATTATTGGTCTGTTCTTGTATTGTCCAGCAAAAACCTGCGCCGGTAAAAAATGAATTACCGGTAATTCCCAAGTACTCCGGGACACCATTCAAACTTAAAGCCGGCGAGACCAGTCCGACGTTTATCATCATTGCCTGCAGCGATGGCAAAACTGAGGAAAACACGTTAAAAACGCTCAAAAAGGAATTAGGTTTGATTAATGTTGACCCGCAGCAGCAAACACCGCAGCAGCAACAGCAGATAATTCAACTTAAAAATAAAATTGCGGCGTTGGAGCTGGTGGTCTCTGACTATAACCTGACAAAACTCACCACCGAATCAATCAAAAAAAATATAGAGAGTGCCGGATTTAAAATTGTCTCAGGCTACCAGCCGAGTAAAAACATAACTGCGGCATATCTGGAAAAAATTAAAAACACGAATAGTCAGTTCTGCGACAAGCAGTTTCGTCCTGAAGAATACTACCTCAGCGCTGTTCTTAATGATATCTGTGATACTGCAGTTGAATACGATTACAATTTTAACAGTCAATCAAGAAACGGGATAGACCGTGTTGTTGTTGTCAGATTACAAGAAACCCGGGAAATATACGATTCCAATAACTACGGCTGCGATGTCCAATTTCAAATTGAAATCTATAACGCGAAAGACTCACGTCAGCTCGGTCAAGTTATAGTTTGGAGCAGATACCTGAATGAACTAAATGCGCCACTTACTAATGTCAAATTGAATAATGAGCGCAAATATCTGGACAAATACCGTCAGAATGCGATTGACCAAATCCCGGCTAATTTAATGAAAATGCAGGAGTTTAAACAGCTCATGCTCAATCCGGCACCTAAACCCGTATCCACCGATAAGAGCACCACAAAATAGGAGATCTCCATGCTTAGTAAAATCATTACAATTATTGCAGTAATTGGCATTATAACCACTATTTCCGCCAGTGAAAGTACCGCACCGGTCAAAACAAACAGCGAGGCTGCCGTAACCAATCCGGCCACAGTACCGCAGCCAACTACCGGCAACGCCTATCAGGCCGACCCGGGCAATCCCGTAAAAAAACTCGCCCGCGGCATCGTCAATGCCCTAATTGGTGTCGGCGAAATTCCAATTGAAATTGCCAAGACCGAAGAAGCAGAAGGTCTGCTGCCGGCAGTTTCCTATGGTACGCTTAAGGGAATATGTTTTTTTATCCTGCGTGAACTTATCGGTGTAGCTGACGTAGCCACTTTCTATATGCCGCTGCCAGGTACGGTAAACGGTGGTAAACGCTGCTGGGGCTATGGTCCGCTAATGGAGCCAGAATGGGTGATAGAATGAAGTGCCGCCGACTGATAACTATTATTATAACCGCGGTTAGCGCCATGCTCGGTAGCGGTTGTGTTTCTGAAACTGGAATCCACGCCGCCGCCCAGACTGGCAATAACGGTGCGGTTTCTGAATTTATCGCCAAAGATAAGGCCAGCGTGAACGCTAAAAACACCTCTGGAAAAAACCCGCTGCACCTTGCCGCCGCCAATGGTCATACAACAACAGTTGAATTGCTCATTGATAACGGTGCCGGCATCGATAACAAAGACGGGTACGGCAATACTCCGCTGGTTTATGCAGCATCTTCCGGCAGTTCTGCCACTGTTAACACGCTGCTTATTAATCATGCAGCCGCCAGCAGTCCGGCATTTTCAGCCGCCAGCAGGAATAATGCTGCTGATGCCAAGGCAATTCTTGCCGCGGCAAACGGCATCACTCCGCTGCATTACGCCATAATCAATAATCAGCCGGAAGATGTTATCAAATGCATTAACAAAAAATGGCAAGTTGATGCCAAAGACATTGACGGTGTCACCCCGCTGCACTATGCAGTAAAAAATAACAATACCGCGATGATTAATCTGCTGATTGAACACAAGGCAAATATCAATGCTGTGGACAACGACGGTATGACTCCGCTGCATTATGCGGCAATATTCAGCGCTAATCCAATTTGTGATCTGCTAATCGCTAAAGGCGCCAGTAAAACCGCTCGTTCAAATTCCGGAATGACCGCGGGTGAAGTTGCCGTCAACGCCGGAAAAATTGATTCGCTAAAATCGCTTAAACCATGATTAGGCTGCAATAATCTAAATTTGAAAAACATCTTTAATTTCCCTTTTTTAGCCGCTTTTATCAAAAATTATCAGCCATCGGTTATAAATATTAAAAAATAATGATAAAAAAATTAAAAAAAGTTTGTATTGCGTGATATTGGTTGTATCTTAGTTACTTATAGAGCTCAAGATTAATGATTTTAACTGAAATTATATATCGTTTTTCGTAGTTTAAAGGGTCTTTAAACACCCTGTAATGGTTTCTATTGAGTTAGTTTCACTCCTTGAAACTGACAAAAAACCGGGGAATTACTCGCCGGAAGTAAAGAGTAATGCCGAACGCTTAAGGTCATGGTAAGTAGTTCGGTGGTTATAATAACATGACGTGTAAGGAAGATGAAGGATGAATATCTACGTCGGCAACCTCGCGTTCAAAACCACAGATGAAAGTCTCGGAGCTACATTCAGAGCACACGGTCAGGTTGATTCTGCCCGCGTTGTAATGGATCGTGACTCAGGTCGCTCCAAAGGATTTGGTTTTGTCGAAATGCCCAACCGTGAAGAAGCCTTAGCCGCTATCAGCGCGCTTAACGGCAGCAATCTCGATGACAGAAGCATCAACGTAAACGAAGCCCGTCCGAAACCTGAAGGCGGCGGCGAACTTCGTGGTGGTTTTGGTGGTGGCAGCGGTGGCGGTCATCGCAGAAGCTACTAATTTTTAGTTAGTTTCCTCTTGCCGGAAAGATTTATCTTTCCGGCATTTTTATTTTATAACG